>JAEZKD010000006.1 GCA_023415655.1 Bacillota bacterium
ATATTAAGTGCATTTTAGATCCAGTTTCTGTAGCAAAGGTAAGTAGAGTAAAACACCTACTATCCTATTTTCACACGATAAAGCCAAATCGTCAGGAAGCAGAAGAGCTTTGTGGATTTGAGATAAAAACAATCGAAGATGTTAGAAAAGCAGGTAAATATTTCTTAGGACTTGGAATTAAGAACGTAATGATTAGTCTAGACGCCGATGGAATGTACTATAATGATGGAACGCAGGAAGGAATCATTAAGTCGAAGGAGGTATCAGTAGTCAATGTAACTGGGGCTGGTGACTCTTGTGTTGCGGGAATTGGCTATGGATATATGAATCAGTTCAATATCCAGGATACAGTTCGTTATGCAATTGCAATGTCTGTGATTACAATTGCACATGAAGAAACAATTCATCCAGGAATGTGTTGCGATTTAGTAAAAGAATATATATCAAAAATTAAATGGGAAGAAACCACTTTTTAATAGAAGAATGATGATTGTATATCATTAGATTCATAGAAAACACTGTAATTATCTAATTACAGTGTTTTTTACTGTTTTGTGACTTCCTTTTTTAACACTGACATGATATAGTGAAGGGACTACTTAATGAAGTAAGTTAGTGATGTGTTCAAAGGAAATAATCAAAATGAAAAAAAGATTCAAAAAAGTATATATAGAGATAACAAACCAGTGCAATCTTAGCTGCAATTTTTGTCCGAAGACAACAAGACCAACCAAATATATTGGTGTTGAGGAATTTCAACACGTTCTTAAGCAGGTAAAACCTTTTACGGATCATATCTACCTACATCTAATGGGTGAACCACTCCTTCATCCAAAACTAAAAGAACTACTAGAGGAAGCAAGGAAAGCAGAGTTAAAGGTAAATGTAACGACCAATGGGACCCTGTTGCAACGACAAAAAGATGTTTTGCTTACAGCAAGTGCGTTACGACAAATTAATGTTTCCTTGCATAGCTTTGAGGCAAATGAAGCGAAGATGACGTTGCAAGAATATGTACAGAGTACACTAGAATTCATCAAAGAGCTTTCGATGAAAACAAAGGTGATCAGTGCAATTAGATTATGGAACATGGACAGTGAAGAACTTTTAGGTGCCAATCAATTAAATCAAGATATTTTGCATATGATGGAGCATTACTTTCCACAGGAACAGCCTCTAGCTAAGCTTTTAATGGAAACTAAGAAAATCAAGTTAGCACAGCGTGTGTATCTAAATATGGCAGAAAAGTTTCAATGGCCAGAAGTTAGTAAGCTAGAGCATACGGAACCAGTCTTTTGTTATGGGCTACGCGATCAAATTGGTATCCTTGTGGAAGGTACTGTGGTCCCTTGCTGTCTTGATAGTGAGGGTAATATTCCTTTAGGGAATATCTATGTAGAAGCATTCGAAGAAATCATACAAAGTGAACGCGCCCAAAATATCTATGATGGTTTTTCAAAACGTCAGGCAGTCGAAGAACTCTGTAAAAATTGTCATTATGCAGTGCAGAGATTTTCTTAGACTATAAAATACCTTTATATTTACGATATTTATTAGGGGAGATGCCATTTGCTTTGCGAAAGGCATCTCCAAAATAATTACTGTCATTAAAGCCACAGCGAAACGCAATTTCGGTAATGCTTTGATTGGTGGTTAAAAGCAATTGACAAGCTTCCTTTAAACGAACACTAACAAGATATTCCTTGAATCCAAAGCCAGTGACAGCTTTAAATCGTTTTGAGAAGTGCGATTTACTTAAATGAAACTTTTCTGCAACAGCCTCAAGTGATAGGTCCTTTGCATAATTGTAATAAATGTATTTGACAGCTTCCTGTATCATCTGATGGTTGGTATCTGGAAGGGAAAGTGCATTCAAATTCTTTTTTTGTAAACGAATTAAGAAAGAAATCAACTCACAAAAATAATTCTTAATCAATTCTTTGGACAAATCGTCCACACCATTCAACTCATATTGCATCTTTTGTAATAAATCCTCAACAAACGCTTGTCGACCTGTCGGGATAGCGATTACATGATTCGAGAAAAGAGAAGAAAGTTGTTCTTTTCCAAAGATATTGTAATATGGTGTAAGATAATCCTCCATAAAATATAGGTTGATTAATTCAACCGATGAAGGTTTGGCTTCATTTGGGAAGCCCTTATGTAATTCTCCCTGACCAATAAATACAAGGTATCCTCGTTCTAAATGATAGAGAGAATGGTTTATAGTCATGCTTCTAGTTCCGTAATAGACATATCCTATCTCGAAATACGGATGATAATGGGAGCATTGCTTGTTATAATGAGCATCACGCTTAACGCGCTCAATCAAAAAATCCTGTGTACGATCAGACATTATATCCATAATAGACTCCTTTACCAATTCATAATTCCATCATATCATAGTGTAGTAAGGAAAGCAAGAAATCTGTATTTTAACAATCGAATAACGCATAATTGGTAGTTAATACAGTAAAAAGGTGCTATAGTTTCTCTATTATAAAATAACGTATGATAGAGGGATATCGCATGGCAAAAATAAATCATCGTGAACAGATTCTAAATGGTAATTTAGGGAAAGCAATCACTACTCTCACGATACCAATCGTAGCAAATAGTTTTATTCAAACGATGTACAATCTAACTGATACCTACTGGCTTGGAAAAATGGGAGAAGAAAATCAAGCTGCAATTACACTTGTATCTCCTGTTCAAAGCATCATTGTCAACTTTGGTTCAGGAATTGTAGCAGCAGGAGCAATCTTAATTTCTCAGTATCTTGGTGCTAAAAAGGATGAGGAGGCTAAAAAAATGGCTTCTCACATCTTTGTATGCTCCTTACTATTTTCATTTTTTTGTGCAGCAATTTGTTTTTTACTATCACCATCGATAGTGAGTTGGCTTGGTTCTGATCATACGGTAAAGGCACTTGGAACTACTTATTTGCAAATTGTAATACTTGATATGCCATTTTTATTTATGATTAATGTTTTTCAAGCGGTGAATCAATCGCAAGGGAATACCATACGTCCGATGATATTGAATTTGGTTGGAGTCACCTTGAATATGATTCTGGATCCAATATTTATGTTTGGATTTGAATGGGGCATCGCGGGTGCAGCTTTTGCAACCTTACTTTCAAAAGTTCCATGTGCAATCATTGCATTGACTTCTTTAAGGAATCGCCAAAACTCTATTTTCATTCATCTCAAAGGATTCCGATTTGATCCACATATGGTTTCATCGATTATTAAGGTTGGGATACCGACTGCAATCGGCAGTTCTACGATGCAATTTGGTTTTCTCTTAATGGGGAAGAGTGTTGTAAAATACGGTACCGTTGCTACTGCAGCATATGGAATTGGAAATCGAGTGAATTCATTAATCACCTTACCAACCAATGCGATGGGCTCAGCAACAGCAACGATTGTCGGACTTAACATTGGAGCAAAGCAATATGATCGAGCGGAAAAGACATATAAACTATCTAGAAATACATCGGTGATTTTTCTATTACTAGGAGGGTTGATATTATCTAGAGATGTTATCTCATCTTCTTTTGTCGGAATATTTACGAGTAGTACAGAGGTGATTCAGCTAGCAGCTGAGTTCCTTGTAATCTTAGCACTGTACAGTTGGACCAATGGGGTTTATAATTCCACAGCAGGATTATTCCAAGGGTCTGGTCATACAATAATTACGATGGCAGTGGATGCAACTAGGTTATGGGTATTCCGTTTTGCAACCTTATTCGTCTGCGAAAAGATTCTAGATATGGGGATTCAAAGTATCTGGTATTCGGTTGTGATAAGTAATGCGATATCTGCATTTATCTTATATTTCTTGTATCGACTAAATATTTGGAAAAAAGAGGCGATTAAACTTCAAAAATAACTGGTATATTCTTGCATATCAGATGATTTTTGCTTATAATGTTTCTATAGGGGGACCCCCCTGTGGAAGGACTGTCGTATAATTCGGACTTAGCACGCGACATCCTCTGGAAATTAATAAAAGAAAGAGGGATATCTTATGGTATGTAATAAGTGTGGAGCTCAGCTTCCAAATGATGCAGTATTTTGTAATAACTGCGGTGCCAATGTAGCCTTATTAGCACAGCAAGCACAACCACAACCACAGATGCAGCAACAAGGACAACCACAGATGCAACAACAGTATCAACCACAGATGCAACAACAGTACCAACAACCAATGCAGTATCAGTACCAACAACCAATGAAACCACAGATCATTCAACCAAAAGCTAAAGTGGGAATTGATGTTGGAGTTGTAGCAGCAGCTATGTTTTTCTTGGGGATGTTAAATACCAATATTTTTGGTGTTGATATTTTATCCTTACTTCCAGTTATGCTTCTCGGTGCATATGTGTTATGGAAAGAACAAGATAATTGGTTGCGTAAATGTGCGGTAAGAGCAATCGGTACTGTTATTATCTTTAGTGTACTTTCCATTCTAATCCGTGTTTTCTTTAACTTCTTTGATGTAATTGAAGTATTTACAAGTTGGAGAACAGTGCCAGGATTCTTCTATAAGTTAGAAGACATTCAGACAATTCTTCTTTATATTGTAAGAGGTGTACAGAATGTAATGTTATTTGTTATGGCAATTCGTGCACTTGGCATGAAGACAACAAAGATGCCTATCGTGGATGGGATTATTCAAAAGCATATGAACTAAGATACATAAATAATTAAAATGAAACATAAATAAACGATGATGAAAACACTCATTTTTCTTATTTCATGAGCTAGATTATTCTCTTATCTTGTGTATAATAAGTATTAAGTGACTTGAGAAGTCCTAGATACTTAGTTATAGATTGGAGGAATTGCGTGAAGGTACATTTTACAGACGAACAAATAGCATTTCTAAAACGGATAGGAATTCAATTCTCAGTTAAAGGTAAGCTAGATGAAGAGCATCTTGCAGAAATTGATATGGTGGTTACTGACTACTTGATCGAGAATGGGATTAATGAAGATGAGAGTGTGAATGAAGAAGGAAAGATGTGTGAAAAGATACTGGAATTAGTCAGTGAAGCTTAATTGCATATTAGTAATTCTTAGAAATCTCCCTCTTTTTCGTGTTTTTAAAGAGTGGAGATTTCTTTTCTTGAATGAATGTAATCGATGTGGCAAAACTCTTTCTATGGGTGAGATTACATTTCAGCATATTAAGATACTCTATTTAAAGATACCAATTAAAACTAAATAAAGGAGGACTACCAATGAAATTTGAAACATTACAAAAAGATATGGTTACAGCAATGAAGGCACGTGATAAGAGCAGAAAGGATAGTATTTCTTCTTTGATTTCTGCGATTAAGAAAGTTGCAATAGATGAAGGCAGTAGAGATGATATCACGGATGAACTTGTGGACAAGGTGATTCTGAAGGAATTGAAGACGGTGAAGGAGCAGTTAGATACTTGCCCTGAACAACGTACGGATCTAAAAGAAGAGTATCAGCAAAGATATGATGTCATTCAAGAGTATGCACCTAAATTGATGAGTGAAGAAGAAGTTAAGACCTTAATCACAAGTAATTTTGCTGATGTTGTAGCAACAAAGAACAAAGGCGAGATCATGAAGGTTGTAATGAAAGAATTAAAAGGGAAAGCAGATGGTAAAGTAATCAATCAAGTGGTTGCTGACCTTTGTAGATAATAGATTGTAAATTAAGTTGATGAAAAGCAAGGCAAGATCATAATAGCCTTGTTTTTTTTCGTCTTATTGACACGTACACTTTAGTGTGATAACATGATAGCACAATAATATGGTAAAGGACGGGAGAAATTATGAAAAAATTAGTGAAAGTATTATCCTTAGTTCTTGTTGCAACCTTTGGTTTGTCAGCGTGTGGAACGAAGGATACAAAAACAACAGGAAGTGATACGTCAACTTCAACAGTTGCACCTGCACAAGAAAGTAATGTCAAGGACGGTGTGGATACGTCATTAGATTACATAAAAGAAAAAGGGAAATTAGTCTTTGGATTTGATGCATCGTTCCCACCAATGGGTTATACTGATGAGGATATGAATTATGTAGGATTTGATATTGATCTTGCTAAGGAAGTATGTACTCGTATGGGAGTTGAATTAGTGCTTCAGCCAATTTCGTGGTCTGCAAAGGAACAGGAATTAAGCACTAAGAACATTGATTTAATCTGGAATGGACTAAGCTATAGTGAGGAACGTGCCAATACAATGACATTAAGCCAAGCATACATGGATAATAACCAAGTAGTTGTTGTATTAAAGGACAGTGAAATTCAAAAAGTTACAGATCTAGCTGGTAAGATTGTAGTAATCCAGAATGGTTCCACTGCTTCTGATGCTATGGAGGCTCACAAGGAAGTAACTGACACATTGAAAGAATTAGTAAAAGTAGATGACAATGTCCAAGCAATGATGGATTTAAAGATCAAAGGTTCGGATGCAGTCGTAATGGATGAAGTAGTTGCTCTTTATTATATGGCTAAGGATCCAGAGACATATCGTGTCTTAGAGGAAGGATTAGCCAATGAGCATTATGTCATCGGATTTCGAAAAGGTGACGAAGCTTTGAAAAATGAGATTGAAAAGTACTTAAAAGAGATGAAAGAGGATGGTACTTTAGCACAAATCTGCACTACATGGTTTGGTAAAGACGTGAATACGATCCAATAGTTTGATGGAGGAGTCATGACACAAGAAGCAGTATGGAAATTATTTAATTTTATGCTCGAGGCCTCAGCAGTAACAGGTAAGTTGTTTTTCTTTACGTTACTCATTGGATTGCCACTAGGGTTGATTTTAGCCTTAGGAAGAATGTCAAGATGGGTTGTGATTAGTTTTCCAATTCGTATTTATCTGTTGATTATGCGAGGAACACCATTAATTCTACAATTGTTCTTCTTTTATTTTGGTACTGCCTATATATTTAAAGTTAGAATCATGGAACGCTTTACAGCAGCAGTTGTAGCCATGGGATTAAATTATGCAGCGTACTTTGCAGAAATCTACCGTTCAGGTATCCAATCAATGCCAAGAGGACAATATGAGGCGGCAACCGTACTCGGGTTTACAAAGCGGCAGACATTTCAAAAAATTATACTTCCACAGGTGATTAAGAGAATTTTGCCACCGATGGGGAATGAATTTATGACATTAGTAAAGGATACCGCATTGGTTAATTGCATTGGTGTTGCTGAAATTTATCTAGTAGCCACCGATACGATGAGCTCGCAAAATTCCATAGTGCCTTTGATTATGGCAGGAGCATTCTATCTTGTAATGAATTCGGTTGTCTCTCGTTGTATGAACATAGCTGAAAAGAAACTAGATTATTATCGATAAGGAGTGAGGGAAAGTGAGCATCATTGATGTATATCATCTGAAAAAAAGATTTGGGCATCTACAGGTTTTAAAGGATATCTCTTTATCGATTGAAGATGGTGAAATCATCTCAATTATCGGTTCCTCTGGCTCAGGAAAATCAACGTTATTGCGTTGCTTAACACGTCTTGATACCATTGATGATGGTACCATTGTCATTGACAACGATACGATGGTGACAACAGGGAAAAAGGTGGAGTATGCAAGTGATGAGGTATTAAAACGAATACGATTAAAAACCGGTTTGGTATTTCAGAATTTTAATTTATTTCCACATTATACAGTACTTCGTAATATTACAGAAGCACCAGTGCATGTATTAGGAATGAAGGAAGAGGAAGCGAAAAAGGAAGCGATGGAATTACTTGAACGCTTAGGGCTTATGGATAAGGCGGACTGTTATCCCTATCAGCTATCAGGTGGTCAATCCCAGCGTGTATCCATTGCAAGAGCATTGGCTTTAAAACCTAAGATTTTATTTTTTGATGAACCGACCTCTGCACTTGATCCTGAGTTAACTGGAGAAGTATTAAAAGTAATTAAATCCTTAACAAGTTTACATATGACGATGGTTATCGTGACCCATGAGATGAGTTTTGCGAGAGAGATTTCCGATCGTTTGATTTTTATGGATCAAGGAGTTATTGTGGAGAATGGTACTCCTGAGGAGGTCTTTGCTTCCACGAATGAGAGAACAAGAGCTTTTCTTGGTAACTTTATGAATTAATGCTATGAAAAACTGTTTCAGCCTTTTATTTTTCTTTGGGTTATGAAACAGTTTTTTTATTGCCTTTTGTAGCATAATGTACTAAAATAGTAGCAAATAGTTATAAAAACTTGTAACAGACGTTAGCATACTTGACGTAGAAACAGACTAGTAGTATGATAATGTAAGATAGTTTAGTGACTAAAATAAATCATAGATATAAGGAGGCTATAATGAAATTTTTCGTAGATACTGCTAAAGTAGAGGACATTAAAAAAGCGAATGACATGGGAGTTATTTGTGGTGTAACAACAAATCCATCTTTGATTGCAAAGGAAGGCCGTAATTTCGTTGAAGTAATTCAAGAGATTACAACCATTGTAGATGGACCAATCAGTGGAGAAGTAAAAGCAACTACAGTTGATGCTGAAGGTATGATTAAAGAAGGTAGAGAAATCGCTGCCATTCATCCAAATATGGTTGTAAAAATTCCGATGACGGTGGAAGGTTTGAAAGCTACCAAGGTATTATCCGAAGAAGGAATCAAGACGAACGTGACATTAATCTTCTCAGCGACTCAAGCTTTATTAGCAGCTAGAGCAGGCGCAACGTATGTTTCTCCATTCTTAGGAAGATTAGATGATATATCAATGCCTGGTATTGATTTGATTCGTCAGATTGCAGATATTTTCCGTGTTCATGGAATCGAAACAGAGATTATAGCTGCTAGCGTACGTAATCCAATTCACGTGATTGATTGTGCATTAGCTGGAGCAGATATTGCAACAGTTCCTTATGGTGTAATTGAGCAGATGACTAACCACCCATTAACTGCACAGGGGATCGAGAAATTCCAGGCAGACTATAAGGCGGTGTTCGGTGAATAGCCTTAAATCTAATATAATTGGCAATACAAATGAAAAAAGGGAAAGGTGATTTATATGTTGAAATTGAGTAATAGGTTGAAAAATCTTAATATACGTATACGTGTTGCTTCTCTTGCTGCCGCGGCACTTTTATTTTTAGTATTGGAATTCTTAGTTTTTTTAATTACAGATAACCTAATGATTACGGCTAGTGTTTTAGTTATCGTTAGTGTTCTTGGGGCTTTATATACGAAAGCAATCTCATTATCAATACTTACTGAGATTCGTATGTTCCGCAATATTATGGAAGAAGTAGCTGATGGAAATTTATCAGTTGAAGTGAGTGAAGAACTCAGAACAAAGGATGAGTTTGGGACCTTTGCCTTATCGGTAGATAAGACTTTGGCTCAATTACATACGTATCAGGATTATATTGATGAAATTGCTCGAGTATTGGGTGATATGTCCTCTGGTAAAATGAAAATTAACTTACAACAAAGCTATGATGGTCAGTTTTATGTAATTAAAGAAGCCTTACTTCAAATTTCAACATCATTGAATCAAACCTTATCAGGAATTAATAGTTCCTCAGACTTAGTAGCAGCAGAATCGGAGCACATGCAAATCGCTGCAACCAAGCTTTCAGATGCAACCTCAGATCAAGCAAGTACCATTGAAGAGTTGAATGCTTCCATTCAAGAGATAACAACTCAAGTAGCTTTTAATGCCAATAGTGCAGTGGAAGCCAAACAAAAGATGGAAAAGATGGGGAAAGCAGTAATTAATAGCAATAACAAAGAGAGAGAATTACTACTGGCGATGGAGGATATTAATAAAACCTCGAATGATATCGTTAATATCATTCAAACGATTGAGGGTATTGCGAATCAAACCAATTTATTATCTTTAAATGCTTCCATAGAAGCAGCTAGGGCTGGAGAGATGGGAAGAGGTTTTGCTGTTGTAGCAAGTGAAATTGGAAGTTTGGCAAATCAGAGTGTTAGTGCTGTGAAGATGACATCCGAATTAGTACAACGTACTTTGGATGCAATACATAAAGGGGTTGAATTGGCAGATGCCTCTGCTAAATCAACACAGGAAGTTCAAGAAGTAACGATTGAAGTGAAGCAAATCATGGATATGATTAGTGAAAATTCACAGACACAAAGTTCTTTATTGAATCAATTCTCGAATGCAGTGGAACAGATTACAGAAACATTAAATCACAATCAAACGACTGCAATTGAAAGTGCTAATATATCTGAATCCTTAAAGAATCAAGCATTTACCTTAAAAGAACAAATTGGACAATTTGAGCTATATTAAATTGTGGGAATTGAAGGAAAAAACCAAATATTATTGAAAAGATCATAACTTCATGTTATGATCTTTTTTAAGTTATATATCGATAATTGGATAGAGGTGCAGTCATTATCAGTAATACCTTTAAGAACAGGTTGAAAAAGGTAAGAAAGGAATGATTGCCGAAGTGATAATATTTACCTGAGGTATTATTGCTGGGTCGATGCAAAATATGTATCGGACTGTCACATTGTATGTGGAGAGCTATCATAACTGAAAGAGAGAAAAATTCTGTTAGGATTTTTATGTGTATTTTTAGTCATGTAGCAGCTTATTACTGTTTACATGACTTTTTTAATTCATAGGAGGAAAGGAAAGCAAATATGACAAAGAGAATGAAATTATGTTTGGTTGGTATTCTGAGCTTATTGCTAGTTGTTGCACCATGGATGAACTCAGCACCTATGGTATCTGCACAAGAAGAACAAGCAACACTTGAACATGTATCACACGAACAAGCAACACAAGCTTCATCTATGCAATACACAACCATAGAAGAAGCAGAACAAGTAATATCTTATAAGGAGTCTGAAATTTCAGCGTTGCAAGAAGAGATTGCAAAGGCAGAGACTTTTATGACAGAGCAGACGGTACCTTTTTATGCTACCTTTTGGGCGTTGGTGCCACCAATTGTTGCAATTGCATTAGCATTACTTACCAAGGAAGTATATCTTTCCTTGTTTTTTGGAATTGCGACAGGTGCTTTACTCTATGCTAATTTTAATCCGATCAAAGCGATAGAAACGGTGTTTTCTGATGGAATGATTACAAAGCTTTCAGAGCGTTGGAATGTTGGAATCTTAATTTTCTTAGTAATCCTTGGGATTATGGTATCGCTCATGAATAAAGTAGGTGGCAGTGTAGCTTATGGTAAATGGGCTGGGAAAAAGATAAAGTCTCGAAAAGGAGCTATGTTATCAACCTTTGGGCTTGGAGCACTTATCTTTGTAGACGACTACTTTAATTGCTTAACAGTTGGTTCTGTAATGAGACCAGTCACGGATAAATTTAAAATTTCTCGTGCAAAATTAGCTTATATCATAGATGCAACCGCAGCTCCAGTATGTATCATTGCCCCAATTTCATCTTGGGCAGCTGCAGTCACTGGTGTAGTGGATGGTGTGGATGGATTAACTTTATTCGTTCGTTCGATCCCATATAACTTTTATGCGTTACTTACCATTGTAATGGTCGTTGGTATAACCTTACTTAATATTGATTTTGGACCAATGAAGTTACATGAGGATAATGCACTCAAGGGAGATTTATTTACAACGAAAGCTCGCCCTTTTGAGGGAAGTGAGAATCAAGAAGTAGCTGGAAAAGGAAAGGTTATTGATCTTGTACTCCCAGTTCTTGTCTTGGTTGCAAGCTGTGTGATTGGAATGGTCTACACAGGTGGTTTTTTTGAAGGAGAAAGCTTTGTCACTGCCTTTGCTAACTGTAATGCACCTCTAGGCCTTGTTTATGGTTCCTTTATGGCATTGATTTTTACCTTTTTATTATATATCCCAAGAAGAATCATCTCCTTAAAAGGTTTTGCAGAAGCAATTCCAGAAGGATTTCGTTCTATGGTACCTGCGATGTTAATTCTTATCTTTGCTTGGACCTTAAGTGGAATGACAAGTCTTCTTGGCGCAGATGTATATGTAAGAGAATTGGTAACTGGTAGTGCAGCTTCTTTTCAATTATTCTTACCTGCAATTATTTTCTTAATTGCAGTCGGGTTAGCATTTGCGACAGGTACGTCATGGGGGACCTTCTCAATCTTACTTCCAATCGTAGTAGCAATCTTAGATCCATCGTCAGAGATGTTAATTATTGCAATTTCAGCTTGTCTAGCAGGTGCGGTTTGTGGAGATCATATCTCACCAATATCCGATACTACAATTATGGCATCCACTGGAGCACAATGTGAACACATTAATCACGTATCGACTCAGTTACCATATGCATTGACTGTGGCTGGTGTGACGTTTGTATCTTATATTATCGCGGCTTTTATACAAAATGTTTGGATTTCGTTACCAATTGCATTCGTATTGATGATTGTAACCTTATTGATTCTAAAAGTTATAATGAATAGAAAATAATAGTATTTATTAAGAGGGCTTTTTTATTGAAGGCCCTCTTGGTTTTTAGGTTAAGAAATTCGTTTGAATCTAATCTTAGTTGCATCGTGCTGTCACTCAATAATAACTTTTGATGGACAAACCATACTGACAAATCATGGCTTAAGTGGTATAATTTACATGTCACTATAAATAAAATAAGAAAGGTGGTTCATTATGAAATTGAAAACAAAAGTATTGTCACTGCTTATGACATTGGCTCTTGTCATTGGCTTAATGACACCAGTACAGGCAAAAGCTGAGGAAGCATCAGACTTTAGTCTAAGTTCAGTACAAGGTAAAACGGTGATTCTTCACACCAATGATACGCATGGTCGTATTGATCGAGGAATGGATGGAAGCCTTGGAATTACTGCAGTGGCAGCTTTCAAGAAGGTGCTTGAACAAGAGGGGGCGCAAGTAATCCTTTTGGATGCAGGGGATACACTTCATGGGAAGCCGATTGCAACGATTGATCAGGGAGAAACGATTGTAAAAGTGATGAATGCAAGTGGATATGATGCGATGACACTTGGTAATCATGATTTTAACTATGGTTCTGATCGTTTGCGTGCGCTTACTAAGGAGATGGAATTTCCAGTATTATCAGCAAATGTTACAAACGATAAGGATGGAACTCCTTTTGTTTCTAATCATATGATAATTGAGAAGAATGGTGTGAAGTTCGGTATCTTTGGTTTATCTACATTAGAAACTGTGACTAAGACCAATCCTAAGAATGTAAGTGATTTACAGTTTTATGATCCGATTGAGACTGCACAGTTTGAAGTTTCTGAATTAGAAGCGGAAGGTGCAGATGTTATCATCGCACTAGGTCACATTGGTATTGATGAAAGTTCTGATCCAACTTCAGCTGATATTCTAAGTAAAGTGGATGGTATTGATTTGTTTATTGATGGACATAGTCATAGTACCCTAGCAGCTTGTATTACAGCCAATCAAACGGAGTCTTTACTAGTAAGTACAGGGCAATACTTGAATGCAATTGGTATGGTTGTTATCGATAATGATCAGACAATGAAGGCTTATTCTTTAACAACGGATGACCTTGCAAAAGCAGGTGTTAAGACAGTGCTAGCTGAGAATGAAACAGAAGCTACCATCGAGGAAGAAGTTGGGACAATTCTTATAAAAGCGAATGATAAATTAAGTACATCCTTAAAAGAAGTGGTTGCAACCACTGAAGTTGCTTTGGATGGTTTACGTGAGAATGTTCGTACGAAGGAAACCAATCTTGGTAATCTTGCAGCCGATGCAATTCGCTGGGCAGCAGGTACGGATGTTGCAATGACGAATGGTGGTGGTATTCGTACTTCCATCGCAGTAGGTGATATTACAAAAGGTATGCTTGCAGAAGTATTCCCATTTGGTAATATTGTAGTATCCAAAGAAGTAACTGGACAAGCAATCAAAGATATGCTAGAGCATGGTGTGAAGGACTATCCTGCAACTAGCGGTGGATATCCTCAGATATCTGGTATGACCTTTAATATGGATCCAGCTCAACCTGCGGGAAGCAGAATTAGCAACTTAAAGATTAATGGGAAAGCAATTGATTTAACTGCTACCTATACCCTTGCCTCCAATGATTTTACAATTGCAGGTGGTGATGGGTATACCATGATTGGTGATGAATTTTTCCCAACCTTATATGAGTTTGGTGCATTAGATGAAGTATTAATTTCTTACTTGTCGACCAATCCATCAGTAGAATCCTTTGCTGTTGGACGTACTACTATGCTTCCAGCAAGTGAAGTTGCTGTAGAAGAAGAAAAAGCACCAGTGATAGAGGAAGAAGTAAAGGATGACGTAAAAGAAGAACCAACGGAAGAGGTAACCCAAAGAATCTACACTGTTAAAAAAGGTGACTTCTTAAGAAAGATTGCAAAAACTTTATTTGGTAATGAAGCAGCATGGAAGAACATCTATCAATGGAATAAGAATCTAATTAAGGATCCAAATCTAATTCAAATTGGTTGGGAACTATTGATTCTTGAATAATAGATTTTTGTACATAGGTTATAAAGCTTCAACATAAGATTCCATAATTATATTTAACTGCCCAGGATAGAATCATCTGTTCATCATTCAAGTGACAGAAATTGATATCTGGGCAGTTTTTATTACAAAAACCAATGAATTTTATATACGTATGAGGATTTGACACCCATAGGATAATTGCGATACAATGGAATAAATACTAGTTATAGTAGAGGGAGTAAGAACACAAATAAAAGAATAAGGAGGTGCTGGTAGATGATTTATACGGTAACCTTTAATCCGGCACTTGATTATGTAGTCTCAGTGGAGGAGCTTGTGCTTGGACAGGTGAATCGAACATCAAAGGAACAAATATTTTTCGGAGGGAAAGGAATTAATGTATCCTTCATCCTTTCAGAATTGGGAGTTAGAAGCACAGCGCTTGGATTCATTGCTGGCTTTACTGGGAAAGAAATTGAGCATAGAGTACAAGCGGTTGGAATACATACAAGTTTTATTGAGTTAGACCAAGGACTTAGTAGAATTAATGTGAAGGTTCATTCTACGAAGGAAACAGAATTCAATGGACAAGGACCAGACATCTCATCAAAACACATAGATACGTTTTTTCGACAGTTGGATCTCATTGAGACAGGAGATATTCTCGTATTAGCTGGAAGTATACCACCCTCCATGCCTGATGATATCTATGAAAAGATTATGTGTAATGTGTCAGATAAAAAGCTGAAAGTGGTAGTAGATGCAACGAAGGATTTACTAACAAATGTGTTAAAGCATCGACCATTTTTAATTAAGCCAAATCATCATGAATTGGGAGAAATCTTTCAAACTACCATAAATACAACCGACGATAGTATCCTTTATGCAAGAGAATTACAACGTCTTGGGGCATGCAATGTATTAGTATCCATGGCCGGTGATGGGGCAATCTTATTAGATGAAGTGGGGAAGGTCTATACAATTGGGGCACCTTCTGGTACGGTAATCAATTCAGTAGGTGCTGGTGATTCTATGTTGGCTGGATTTTTAGCGGGATATTTAAAGACTGGGGATTATGAAGAGGCATTACGACTAGGGATTGCAGCGGGAAGTGCTACTACATTTACTAAGGGATTGGCAACCAAGGCTGAGATTGATCGTCTTCTGGTATTATGATGAGAGGAAACTGCAAAAGGTCTAAGGTATCGCACAAGTTAGTGTCTGAGTAAGTTTTGGGAAGGAAATAATACAGCTTAGGAAGGTGTATCTGAAAGAGTTTAGGAAGGCGTATCTGAAAGAGTTCAGGAAGGAAGTTTCTGGAAAGCTGAGGAAGTCACAGTAAGGAGGTAGACGATGCCAAAAGGAATTGGAGGATCTAAGGGGATTGGAATTGGCAATGCCATTGTACTAAAAGAAGAAGCTCTGGATTTTACTAAGTCCAAGGTAACGGATCCAAAAGGTGAAATTATTCGATTTCAGTCAGCAAAAGAATCATTTGTTGAGGCTACAACACAGTTAATTCATCAGGTGAAACTTAAGGTTGGTGAATCAGAGGCTTTCATTTTGCAAGCTCAGATTGTAATACTGTCTGACCCAATGTTAAATAATGAGATCGAAAAACTTATCAACGAGAATTGTTGCGCTGAAGAGGCGGTCACCAAGGTGTGTGATCAATTTATTGCAGTATTTCATGCTATGGAAGATGATAGGATGCGTCAACGTGCAACGGATATTGAAGATATCAAAAAGCGTTTACTTCAGATTCTATTACACGTAGAGGACATTAATATCCGCGATTTCCCTAAGGGAACGATCTTGGTTGTAAAGGAATTAACTCCATCAATGACTGCTCGTATGAAGAAAGAAAACATTGCGGGGATTGTAACAGAAACAGGGGGTGTCACCTCTCATTCAGCTATCTTGGCTCGAGCCTTATCTATTCCAGCTGTATTGAGCGTTACTCAAATTACCGCACTGGTTGAGAACGGTATGCAGCTCATTATTGATGGGGAACGAGGGACAGTACTTATGAATCCTTCTGTTGAGCAATTACAGGAATATGAACTTCTTATGAGGAGACTTCAGATAGAACAAGAATCATTAAAATCATATCTTGGTGAAAAAACTTTAACGGCAGATCATCAAGAGGTAAAGCTCTTTGCTAATATTAGTAAGGTGGAAGAGATTTTACAAGTAATTGAGAAGGATGGAGAAGGAATTGGTTTGTTTCGTACTGAGTTCTTATTTATGGATCGAAACGAACTTCCAACGGAGGAGGAACAGTTCCTAGCTTATCAGAAGGTACTAAAAGCAATGAACGGGAAGACTGTTGTCATTCGTACTATGGACATTGGCGGAGATAAAGAGATTCCATACTTAAAGCTAGAAAAGGAGGAAAATCCATTTCTAGGGTATCGAGGGATTCGATACTGTCTGGATCATAAAGACATTTTTAAAATACAGTTACGTGCACTATTGCGTGCTTCGATCTTTGGTGACTTAAAGCTATTATTACCTATGGTGACTAGTGTTGAGGAAGTTCGTAAGATGAAGGAGATTTTACATGAATGTGAACAAGAACTACAAAAGGATGGAATCTCATATCAAGAGGTTTTCGTGGGTGCTATGATAGAGACACCAGCAGCTTGCCAAATTGCAGACCTTTTAGCAAAGGAAGTAGACTTTTTTAGTATTGGAACGAATGACTTGATACAATATACGATGGCAGCGGATCGAGGGAATGCAAAGGTTTCTCACCTGTATTCTGTGTATCAGCCAGCGGTACTGCGATCGATACGACATATCATCGCATGTGCAAAAGCAGAAAAGATTACAGTTGGAATGTGTGGGGAGGCTGCAGCAGATCCAAATCTAATACCGATGCTGTTAGCATTTGGATTGGATGAATTCAGTGTTAGTCCAGCTTCCATCCTTTCTGTACGTAAAGTCATAAGTCAAACTAAGGTAGTTGATGCGTGGAATCAAGCAAAAAAGATGTTAGAAGCTTCGACACTGGATGAAGTCATTAACATTCAATTTTGAAATTGTCTTATCACGTTTCGTTATGATATGATAGAATTGGAATCAATGAAAAATAAAGAACTTAATGTTCTGCAATAGAATTGACTGGAAGGTGTGTAAAGATATGATTGGAAATGAGATTGGGCGTATCGTGCAAAGACAGAGAGATTACTTTGAAAGTGGAGCTACTAAGGATATAGCTACGAGACTTTTGGCCCTGCAAAGGCTTGAGAAAGCAATAAAAAAGCAGGAAAAAGAAATTCAAGAGGCATTGCATCTTGATTTACACAAATCGCCGATGGAAAGTTATATGACTGAGATTGGAATGACCTTAGCGGAAATCACCTTTGTGAAGAAGCATTTGAAAAGTTGGGCCAAGGATCAAAAAATACTGACTCCAATTGCTCAATTTCCTGCAAGGAGTTTTATTAAGTCGGAACCTTATGGTGTTGCGTTGATCATGTCACCATGGAATTATCCATTTTTGTTGTGTATGGATCCTTTGATAGGTGCAATTGCAGCAGGAAATTGTTGCATACTTAAACCCTCCAATTATTCACCGAAAACCTCTGCAATGATTAGCAAATTGATACGAGAGTGTTTTGTGGAGGAATACGTAACCGTAGTAGAAGGTGGAAGGGAAGAAAATGCAGCTCTTTTAGAAGAGAGATTTGATTATATTTTCTTTACTGGAGGAGTTACGGTTGGTAAGCTTGTTATGGAAAAAGCAGCAAGGCATTTGACTCCAGTAACGTTAGAGCTTGGTGGAAAAAGTCCTTGCATCATTGAAAAGAGTGCGAATGTTAAACTTGCCGCAAAACGCATTGTTTTTGGTAAGTTCTTAAATTCTGGGCAAACCTGTGTTGCTCCAGATTATGTATTAGTGCAAGAAGAGGTTTTGGAAGAGTTTCTTCGCTATGCAACCTTGTATACAAAAAAAATGCTGGGTGAACATCCATTGAACAATCAGAACTATCCAAAGATCATCAATGAAAAGCATTACCATAGAGTTCTTAACTTAATCGAGCCAGATAAGGTAGTCTTTGGTGGTAAAGGGAATGACGAAAGTTTACAAATCGAACCTACTATAATGCGTGACATAACAGCCAATTCCCCAGTGATGCAGGAAGAAATCTTTGGACCGATACTACCAGTGCTAAGTTTTAAGACATTAAAGGAAGCAGAACGTTTTGTAATCGATCGACCAAAACCTTTGGCATGCTATTTATTTACTCAAAATAAAGCAGCAGAAAAGCATATGCTAGAGCATCTAAGTTTTGGAGGTGGTTGTATCAATGATACGATCATCCATCTTGCGAGCTCTCGTTTAGGCTTTGGTGGTGTTGGTGCGAGTGGTATGGGAAACTATCATGGCAAATTTAGCTTTGATACCTTTTCACATAAAAAAAGTATTGTGAAAAAGTATAATTGGTTGGATCTACCTTTCCGCTATCATCCATATACCAGTTGGAAAGAGAAATTGGTGCGGATGTTTTTAAGGTAAGGTGCATAGGATGGATTCTTTTGGATATGATTAATATAGATTATATTCAAGGAGTGATAACAATGCATAAAGTTCCATGTCTTAATTTAGCTGAGGTCATGAATGGAATCTATGAAAAAGATGGTACCCTTTTAATTGCTTTTAAAGATATATTAAAGGAGAGCGGATATACGAGATTCTCAAGAATCTATATCGGCTCTTCTTTTTGCACCCCTTATTTTCTACATCTAAATGAAGCACTCATTAAAGCTCTTTGCCTTCTGTGTGAAAAAGAGCGAATTAAATACACGCTTGTTGTTCCAATGTTTACACAACGCTATCTTGAACAGGGGAAGCAATTGATACAAAAGATTGTTGAGCTTTCTAATGGTTATCTCGATGAGATCACTGTAAATGATTATGGTATGATGGAATACATTCACAGCAATTATAAGCAGAGAATCAATCTAGGACGATTATTTGCAAAGGACTATCGAGAAAAACGATATGGCATCTATTTTTCGATGACGATTAAACCGAAAATATTTAATTCCATCATGAAGGAATTTGTAAGACGATATCAGATTTATGGCTTAGAATTAGACCTAACAAGTCAAAAAATTGACTTAGAGGAAGCATTTGAGAATCTAGTGGTTGGATTTCATTATCCTTACTGCTATCAGACGGTGGGGAATATCTGTGAGATTGGTTCCACAAACCTTCCACTCGAGCAAAAATTTCGCGCAAATCATAAGTGTGAGATGGAATGTGAGCATCAGATCATACACTATGAAGCTGCCGAAGGTGGACACTATATCAAACATGGCAGAGCAGTATTTTTTGAGAATAAGGATTGTGAAATCATTCATGGAAATGAGATCCGTTTGATTTATGCACCAAAATATATGGAGGAAAGCTATGGACATATTAGTACCCTTAAATAATACGCAGCACTTAAAGGATTATATTGAAAGTGGGGCTAGAGAGTTCTATCTAGGCTTCTATGATAAAGCATGGCATGATCGATTTGGGGAGTACGCAGATATTAATCGACTTACTGGCTTCAAGGAAGTTGCTAATCCTTATAGTTTTGAGGATATCTTAGCGCTTATTACTAGCCCTAGAGGTGAGGATTATAAAATCTATATTACCTTTAATTCTAGCATGTACTCGGAGGAACAGTTGGAGTATCTGAAAGGTTATCTGGAACGATTGAAGGATGTGGGTTGTGATGGAGTGATTGTCTCTTGTATTGAATTAGTAAAAATTGCATCTGAAATAGGTCTCTTTTGCGTCATCAGTACCATTGCCGGTGTGTACAATAGCGATACTGCAAAATTCTACATTGAGCATGGTGCCGATCGTATTATATTACCAAGGGATATGTCAGTGAATGAAATTGAAGCAGTTGTAAAAGCATGCCCAGAAGTAGAATATGAGGTGTTTATGATGAGAAATGGATGTGTATTCTCAGACTCGAATTGCCTTGGATTCCATCGCAGAGAATTGAATGCGGTATGCTCTGCGCTTGGTCATGCAGAACGTAATGTAAAGCTTCGTCAAGATAACTTTAAAGCAAGGCATGATGCAGAGTGGAACAATCAGCAGTTTACCGAGCAATTTCATACGATTTCGTGTGGCTTATGTGCGATTTACCGTTTTGTAAAATTAGGAATCACGGCGGGTAAGATTGTTGGGCGCTCGGATGAGTGGGAAAATATATGTAATGATATCATGCTGATGCATAAAAATATTGAGATTGCAAAAACCTGTCATTCCAATGAAGAGTACTTAGAACGAATGATATTCCCAAGGGGAAGACGTGAAGTGTGTAAGAAAGGAATGTCATGTTATTATCCAGAGATTCGATTTGAATGAGCTTAACAACTTTTTCTTGCAAAATATACAAAAACGATATATAATGAGCACAAATATTTCAGTGATGATAAAAGCTACGATTTTAATGTTTTTTCAGAGAGTCGGTGGTTGGTGTGAACCGATAAAACAAGAAATCTTTCCACTTTTGGAGCTGTCGATGAAAGTCGAAGGGTAGTATCCTTTATCGTACTAGTTGAGTGGTCGATTCTAATCGACAATTTGGGTGGCAACGCGGAGTCCTTTCGTCCCATGTTCATACATGAGGTGAAGGGGTTTTTTATTTTCAGGAGTTTGTGAGGTCAAAAGCATGTGATTTCGACTGTGATAGCATATGGAACAAAAATGCAATTGATTTGTTCCGATGTACAGGAATAAGACGTTCTAAGTATCCCGGATGAGGTGTGATTACGCAAACGGCTTATATTCGCCATCCATGGCTCAGATAAGCCTTGTTTCGACGTCCTGTCGAAACATTGCTAGGTTGGTGAACGGGATACTAAGAACGTCTAATTCCTTTCCATAGTCACAAATCAATTTGTATTTTTGTCCCATATGCCAATATCATTTGTTAACACATGCTTTTGACGCATAATCTTAGAAATAATAAAACCCTAAGCCTAAAATATTTGGAAAAGGTGTACTAAGCACCGATGAAGGAGGAATTGATATGTTAGATTTAAAATTTGTTAGAGAGAATCCAGACATTGTTAAGCAGAACATTAAGAATAAGTTCCAGGATCATAAGCTTTCCTTAGTGGATGAAGTGATTGAGCTTGATCTTGAAAGCAGAGCTGTAAAAGGTGAAGCGGATAACTTAAGAGCTGATCGTAACAGAATCAGTAAGTTGATTGGTGGTTTGATGGCTCAGGGTAAGAAAGAAGAAGCTGAGGAAATGAAGGTAAAGGTTACTCAGGAGTCTGACCGTCTTGCAGAGTTAGAAGCGAAAGAAAATGAGTTACAGGAAAAAATCACGAAGATTATGATGACAATTCCAAACATTATCGATCCAAGTGTACCAATTGGCAAGGATGATAGTGAGAATGTGGAAGTACAACGCTATGGTGAGCCTAAGGTTCCTGAGTTTGAGATTCCATACCATGCAGAGATTATGGAGAAATTCAATGGTCTTGATTTAGATTCTGCTCGTAAGGTTGCAGGTAATGGTTTCTATTATTTGATGGGTGACATTGCTAGATTACATTCTGCAGTGATTTCTTATGCAAGAGATTTTATGATTGAGAGAGGATTCACTTACTGTATCCCTCCATTTATGATTCGTAGCGACGTAGTGACTGGCGTTATGAGTTTTGGAGAAATGGATTCCATGATGTATAAGATTGAAGGGGAAGACCTTTACTTAATCGGTACCTCCGAACATTCCATGATTGGTAAATTCATTGATACAATCAATAAGGAAGAAGAGCTTCCATACACCTTAACAAGCTATTCTCCATGCTTTAGAAAAGAAAAAGGTGCTCACGGAATTGAAGAACGTGGTGTATACCGTATTCATCAGTTTGAAAAGCAGGAAATGATCGTTGTATGTAAACCAGAAGAAAGCCCAATGTGGTTTGAGAAGTTATGGCAGAATACCGTAGATTTATTCCGTTCTCTTGATATTCCAGTTCGTACGCTTGAGTGCTGTTCTGGTGATCTTGCAGACTTAAAGGTGAAATCCGTGGACGTTGAAGCTTGGTCTCCAAGACAGCAGAAGTACTTTGAGGTAGGAAGCTGCTCTAACTTAGGAGATGCTCAGGCACGTAGACTTAAGATTCGTGTAGTTGGTGAAGGCGGTAAATACTTCGCTCATACACTTAACAATACTGTAGTTGCTCCTCCACGTATGCTGATTGCATTCCTTGAGAATAACTTAAATGCAGATGGAAGCGTAAATATTCCAAAAGCTCTTCAACCATACATGGGTGGTAAAGAAGTGATCCGCTAAAAGTAAGTAAGTTGGGGCGATTCGTGCATCAAAAGTCATGTGGGACGTTGAAACCGAGTTAGCCATATCATAAAAAATTCTGCTG
>JAEZKD010000082.1 GCA_023415655.1 Bacillota bacterium
GCCCGGAACAGGTACGTATTCTTCCAATCTCTGAAAAGTATAGTGACTATGCAGAAAAGGTTAGAAAAGAACTTCAGGATAATGGCGTACTTGTAACTGTTGATAATCGTGCAGAAAAGATTGGTTATAAGATTCGTGAAACAAGATTAGATCGAGTTCCTTATATGTTAGTGGTTGGTCAGAAGGAAGAAGAGGAAGGATTAGTATCCGTTCGTAGTCGTTTCCTTGGTGATGAAGGACAGAAACCTCTTGATACCTTCGTTAATGATATCTGCAAAGAAATCAGAACAAAGGAAATTCGTAAGATCGAAGTAACAGAAGAAGGTCAAAAGTAGACATAAGGTAAAAAATGTGAAAAAAATATGAATTGTAAGTATTTACATTGTAAAAAAAACGAATTTATGTTATCTTAGGGTTAGAATATTCGTGACGATAAGACAACATAAATACTCCATATGAATTTTCACGAGAAGAAAGTAGGGGTATTGCAGCTAGGTTAGATGCAATACCCCTTTTTACAAGAAGGATGGGCTAGAGGATATGAAAAAGAGAGGCTACTTCGCGATTGCGATGTTAGGAATGGCACTTGTAGTTACAGGCTGCAAAAAAGAAAAGGAAATCACTTTTGATAACTACAGTCAGTTTAAGGAAATTGATACGTTAAGTTATGTAACACTTGGAGAGTATAAAGACTTACATATTACAGAAGACTCATTTACTGTGTCGGAATTAGAAATTGATGAAAAAATTGCTTATGTGTTAAATGAAAATGGGTTTTATGTAGATGCTAATGAGGAACCAATTACGGTAGGACATCAGATCACCATCTCAATGACTGGGCTAGTGGATGGCAAGAGCAATGAGGGGTTTACTTCGAATGGTTATCAATTTGTCTATGGTTCCGGTGAATATGTAATGGATGGTTTTACTGCTAATTTGGAGGGCTTATTCCAGGGGGATACCGTCACGTTTGACCTTGTAATTCCAAGCACCTTCTCTGAGAAGCAATTAGTTGGAAAAACTGCAACCTTTAGAGTCACAATTGATCAGGTTCAAGCATATAATACACCAGAGTTAACAGATGAATTTGTGCAAGACATTTCTGAGGTAGCTACCGTTGAGGAATACCGTGAGTATTTAGTTCCAATCATTCGAAAAGAAAAGTTGGATGAGGTAGTGCTGAATAAAAAAACTGGGGTATGGAAAATCGTTTCAGACCATAGCTTAGTTAACGATTATCCAGAAGGTTCCTTAGAAGAAAAGGAAGCGTTGATTCGTGAAAGATTAGAGATCAATGCTTTGGTCAATGGATTAGAGCTTGAGGATTATGTACAAAAATACTTTGGCGTAACGTTTGAAGAATATGTGAAGCTTTCTGTGAAGCAAGACCTAATATTAGATGCCATTGGACGTAAGGAAAACATTACTTTGACGCAAAAGGAATATGAAGAGGCTGCAAAAGCATATGCTTTAGTATACGGATATAATGATATGGATCTAATGATAGAAACAATTGGAGAAGACAAGGTAAAAGAAGCATTACTCTGGGATAAGGTAATGACGTATATCGCTGATCAAGCTACGATTGAAGGACAAAAATAATCGAGTGGACAAATCAAAAGCAGTATTAGCAAAGGGGCTGCGCGTAAATTACGCGTCAGTCCCTTTTTATTCATAGGAAACTACGACAGGGCAACAATGCACACTCGGGGGATACCCCCCCTCGGCGCGGGAACAAAGTGTGCTATGAGAGCTTTTAATCGTGGGAGTATGCAAAGCACACTTTGTTCATATGAAAGCAAACTGAAAGTAATGTAAGTTGACAGAGGAGATCACAACTCAAAAGACACAAATGGGATAATAGTAGTATGCTTTCTCTATTGACAGAATATATAAAAATAAATAGATAATAATTACTAAATTTAATTTAAAAAGTTGTTTAGATATCCGATACATTTAGTTATAACTTATAAATATAATTGTTAAAAGTGACGAAAAAACTTTTTAAAACTGAATATCAAACTGTGAATATTCACATTGTCATTTTCAAAAGAGAGGAATATGATAAGTACGAAGTAAAGTAGCAAACCATGCGCACTCGCGCTAGTGAGTTTTCCTTACTCACGAGAGTAAAATATCCTTGCAAAGAGAAAGAAGGGATTCCATGGAACAGATATTGAGTTTAGTTGCTGAGGTGGAGAATAAGGCTGTAGCTATTCTTGAGCTTGCCAAAGAAGAAAAACAGCGACTGAAGGAAGAAGAGCAAAATAAGAGGCTTGAGTTTGAAGCATTGGAACGCAACAAATATCAAACAGAGATTGAAAAATATGAGAATGTGCTGGAAGAACATATGATGGAAGAGGTTAAGTATATGGAACTCCAGTTGGATGATAATAAGAAAAAAATGCAAACCTATATTGATAGAAAGCAAGAAGAGCTAGTGAAGCAGTTGATTAAGCAAGTGATAGGAGCGTGAAGATATGTCAGGGAATTTACGTTCTTATAGTGGGATCACGACGAAATCAAAGGCGAAGCAGGGGAAGTTACTAAAAAAAGAGGACTATGAGGAATTGCTATCTCAACCAAGTGTACGTGACTTTGTCCTTTTTATAAAGAGCCAGGAAGCTTATCGTCCATTTTTTGAGACCTTCAATGAAAATATAGTACATAGAGGACAAATTGAAAAAGTATTAAAACATTCTCTTTTCGAAAGCTATGAATCACTCTATAGCTTTGCAAATGAGCAACAGAGAAAGCAAATGGCATTAGTGTCTTTTCACTATGAGATTAATATACTAAGTGAATGTCTAAGACGTGTCTATAGCAAAGACATTGATATTGATTATAGGAGCTACCAAAAGATATTAAATAATCATATTAATTTGCCTCTTGAGCAATTGGTGGAAGCAAAATCAATTGAAACCTTTCTGGATGCATTAAAAGGGACACGATATGAGCATGTGTTTGAGCCTATTCTTAATAGTAAGTCTTATACATTGTTTGATTTGCTCATGCATCTAAATTGTTATTATTATAAAACTGTTTGGAAGCTTAAGAATAAGGTATTGACTGCGAAGCAGAATGTTACGTTTACAAAGTGCATTGGAAGTAAGATTGATGTACAAAACCTAATGCTTATTTATCGGTGTAAGAAGTATTACAAGGTTGATGCTAACAAGATTCTCTCAATTTTAATTCCAGTGAACTATCGATTATCAAAATCAGAAATGAATGAATTAATCAACACCTCGTCCGTCTCTGAATTTATTAATAGGGTACAAAAAACTCGATATAAAATACCATTAGAGCATGTGACTCAAGAGGATATGGAGCGAGTATATTATCAGAGGATTGCCAAAGCATATACCGATAGTAAACGAATGGACCCGATTAGTATGTCATCAATCTTTTGCTATTTGTATCTGAAGGAAAGGGAACTTGATAATCTGACAACTATAATTGAGGGGATTCGGTATGGATTAAGTAAAGAGAAAATACAGGAATTTCTTATTGTGTGATATAGGAGGTAAATAGCCGTGATTGAAAAATTGAATTTTTTAAGAATTACGGGTCCTAAAGAAGATATTAACCGTGTCATTCGCACATATTTGACGAAGTATGAGCTTCATGTGGAAAATGCATTGTCAGAATTAAGCGATGTTCATGCCTTGGTACCTTATGTAGATACCTATAATGTGCGTGAAGTGTTATTAAAATCTCAGGAAACAATTGAACAACTAAAGATAAAACGTGAATCATCAGAAGAAAGTAAAGAAGACTCTACCAAAAAAGAGACAATGTCAGTAAAGGAAGCTTTGGATTGCCTTTCACGTATGCACCTACTTATGGATGACTTACAAAATCAAACGAAGGAACATCAGAAAAAGATTCATGAAATCAAGCAAAAGAAAGAGGAGTTAAAGCCTTATCTGGAGATTCCATCGACCTTTGAAGAACTGAATTCGTACAAATTTATGAAGTGTCAATTTGGACGTATTTCCATTGACTATTATGAAAAGCTAATGAAATACGTATACAAGGATATGAACACCATTTTTTTGGATTGTGAAAATGTGAAAGGGTATATCTATGGAGTGTACTTTGTTCCAACTCCTTATCAGATGAAAGCTGAAGCTATCTTTTCTTCTCTCCACTTTGAAGATTCAGAATTTCCAGAGGAGTATAAAGATACCCCAAGAGCAATTTATGATCAACTACAAGAAGAAATTGTCACCTTACATAATGAATTAAAAGAACTTAAGATTATGATGTTAGATGTGCTGAAAAAGCATTCCGCATCTTTTATTGAGGCATTTGATGTTATTAAAGCGTACAATGATGCAGCACCTGTACGCAAGTTGGCGGCTTGTACTAAGAAAGAGCAAGAGGTTTACTATATACTTTGTGGATGGATGTCAGCAGCTGACACCAAGGAATTTATGAAGGAGCTTTCACAAGATAAGCAAGTGAATTGTTTTGTGGATGATTCTGCACAGAGTACGACCTCAAAGCCACCAACAAAGCTGAAAAACCCCAGGCTTTTTAGCCCGTTTGAGATGTTTATAAAGATGTATGGACTACCTGCCTATGGTGAGATTGACCCAACCATATTCGTTGCCATTACGTACTCCTTTTTGTTTGGTATGATGTATGGTGATGTTGGGCAAGGGCTATGTTTGGTCATTGGTGGATTTTTATTTTACAAGATGAAAAAACAGAATTTATGTGCGATTATGTCATTGGCAGGAATAAGCTCTACCATTTTTGGATTCTTATATGGTAGTATCTTTGGATTTGAACATGTACTAAAGCCACTTTGGGTGAATCCAATGAAAGATACACTAACGGTATTATTAGCTGCAGTCATCTTTGGCGTTGCTCTGATACTAGTTGCAATGGTACTGAATATCATCAATGGAATTCGAGAAAAGAACATACAGAAAATATTCTTCGATACAAACGGTGTAGCAGGTTTAGTATTCTATGGTACGATTATTGGTACCATAGCTTATCTTGCAACTGGACATACATTAAAAGCAGTGATACTACTTGTTATTATGCTGCTAGTACCACTTGCCTTAATCTTTTTAAGAGAGCCAATAACAAATAAAATTAAAAAGAAAAAGCATCTGATTGAGGGCACAAAGGGAATGTATTGTGTAGAGAATGGATTTGAGTTATTTGAGGTTCTATTAAGCTATATAACCAATACCATCTCCTTCGTCCGTGTTGGAGCCTTTGCATTGAGCCATGCTGGTATGATGTCAGTTGTTTTATTGTTAGCAAATGGAGAATCTAGCCATCCAAATATCCTTGTTATTATACTAGGTAATCTATTCGTGGCTGGTTTGGAAGGATTAATTGTTGGAATTCAGGTATTGCGTCTGGAATACTATGAGATGTTCTCAAGATTCTATCGTGGTACAGGAAAAGAATTTAAAGCGAAGAATTAATATATTGGAGGATTAAATTATGGAAATTAGTTTAGCAATTATCGCAGGTTTAGTATTAAATTTTATCTTACCTTTTGGATATATCATCAAATCAAAACAGAAAAAACAACAAACAGTTAAGGCAGTATTGGGCTTTCAAGTATTTGCATTCTTTAGTATTGTGATTGTAGCGACGATCTTTATGTTTGGTGCGACTTCACCAACAACCGTATTAGCGAATAGTACTCAAAATATTCAAGGAACCGTTGCAAGTTCTGTTGATGGGTGGAGATATATAGCAGCAGCACTTTCCACAGGTATGGGATCTATCGGTGCTGGTCTTGCAGTTGCAAGTGCAGCTAGTGCAGCACTTGGTGCGTTGAGTGAGGATTCATCAGTCATGGGTAAAGCATTAATCTTCGTCGCGTTGGCAGAAGGTGTTGCAATCTACGGTCTTTTAATTTCCCTATTAATTCTCTTCGCATAAGAGGAGGCGATTGCATGAAAATGTATCTAATCAGTGATAATGTTGATACATTAACTGGGATGCGACTTGCAGGAGTTGATGGTGTCGTCATTCATTCCATGAAACATCTGAAAGAACAATTAGAGCATGCTTTTTCTGACAAAACAATTGGAATCATTTTAATTACAGAAAAGTTAGGAAAGCAATTTCCAGAGATGATTGAAGAGGTTAGATTACACCGCAGATTTCCATTGATTGTGGAAATCCCAGATCGTCATGGAACTGGAAGAAGCAAAACCTTTGTTTCAGAGTATGTTAGTCAGGCCATTGGGTTGAAACTATAGAATCCACTGAGCTAGAAAGGAAGTTATTATGACGGTACAAGAAAAGCAGGAATATTTTTATGAGATGGCAATCGAATCAGCAACTGCTCAGAACATTGCTATGGTTAATGAGTATAAAGAACAATTGGAAAAAGAAAGCCATGAGTTCAAAAAGCAATTAAAAGACAAATATGAAAAGAAATTAAAGAATGCGAAGGAAGAGCTGTTAAGAACGAAGAATGCGCAGCTTTCTCAAAAAAACATTCAACTT
>JAEZKD010000164.1 GCA_023415655.1 Bacillota bacterium
TACTAAAACAGATTGATTTTTTTGATATGAGTCATCCCATTTATCAAGGAATCTGGAAGTATCTGAATTCAGAGAAGGATTTACATGAATACGGATGGAGCTTTACCGTTGCAAGTACAGAGAATTATCCACATGCTCCTTGGTGGAATTATAGTGAAGAGAGTAATCAGAAAGAGTATTTTGGTGTGACTGCTGATTTGACAGCATTTATTTTAGAATATGGGGATTCAAAGAGTAGCTTGTATCAAAAAGCACAAGACCTTGCAAAAGAGTTATGTCAATTATTGTTGTCAGAGATTTCATATGGTGACATGGGGATCGAGGGTTTCATTACTTTATTAGACTGTCTAAGAAAAATAAACTATGATCAATTCGATTTCAATCAGTTAACAGAAAAGTTAGCTTTGAAGGTTAAGAATTCTATTGAGCATGATACTCAGAAATGGTCCTATTATGGAGTCCGTCCCTCCAATTACATACAAACTCCAAATAGTATCTTCTATCAAGAAAATGAAGAAATCGTAAAGACTGAGCTTCAATATCTGTTGGATACAAAACCAGAGCATGGTGTTTGGGGAATTACTTGGACTTGGTTTGAGAATATGGAACAATACGGGAAAGAGTTTATCTTGAGTGAAAACTGGTGGAAAGGGAGTAAAGCCATAGAAAAAATGGTGTTTTTGCGATACTTTGGGATGGTATGATAATGAAGTTTTCGAGTATTTGATTGCTTTTAATGGTATAATAATGATATAATTAATTCATAATTATGGGATTTAAAGGAGGAATACTATGCCGCAGATTATACCAATTAAAGACCTGAAAAATACATCGGAGATCTCAGAAATGTGCCATATTGCAGAAGAACCAATTTATATCACTAAAAACGGTTATGGAGATATGGTGATTATGAGTATAGAGTTATATGAAAAGACAATGAAGAGATTAACCATGTATCGTGAGCTTGAACTTTCTGAATATCAGATTGAGGAGGGTAAAGTAAAGGACGCGAGGAAATCACTTGGTACCTTAAGAGATAAATATGGACTATGAGCTTTTTATTACAGAAAGAGCTGAGGAACTTTTAGATAACATATTAGATTATTTGATAAATATTTTGAAGAATATAGAAGCTGCGAGAAGCTTACTAAAAGAGATAGATAATGTATATCACAATATAATAAGTAATCCATGGATGTATACTTATGCACAGATTGATGACTTAAGGAATAGAGAATATCGTAAAGCACGTATTTCCAGATATGACTATTTTATCGTTTATCGTATCGATGAGCAATCTAGAGTTATCTATATTATGGGATTTTTCCATGATTTAGAATTATACGAAAAAAAGCTAGAATCCAATTCATAGAGTATTCGATGCAAATAATTCATCAGACAACCAAAACATAGCCTTGACGAATCCCTTCGTCAAGGCTATAATAATCTTTACGTCCATTTTATGGAATAACTAAATATTACTCCTTTGGTATTCTCTGGCGACATCCAGGGAAGCCAGACCAACTTGGAAAGATATGAAAATATTACTACCAGGAGGAAGCTATTATGATCAGTATGGCACATGTAACAAAGACCTATAAGGTCGCAAAGCGTAAAGCAGGCTTAAAGGCTGCTTGTCAGGCTCTTTTTGTAAGAGAGTATGAAGAAATTAAGGCACTTGATGATGTATCCTTTCAGATTCAAGAAGGGGAAATGGTTGGATACATTGGACCCAATGGTGCAGGGAAAAGTTCTACAATTAAAATTCTAAGCGGAATTCTAACACCTGATAGCGGAGAGTGTATGGTGAACGGGAAAGTTCCTTGGAAAAACCGCATCCAACATGTCAAAGAAATAGGAGTTGTTTTCGGTCAACGAAGCCAGTTATGGTGGGACGTTCCAGTCATTGATTCTTTTTCTTTGATCAAAGATATCTACGATATCAATCAACAGCAATATCAAAACAATCTTGAGGAATTAACCTCACTTCTTAATTTATCCGAGCTTTTAAAAACTCCCACACGACAATTATCTCTTGGCCAACGAATGCGATGTGAAATCGCTGCCTCTTTGCTTCACAGCCCCAAAATACTATTTTTAGATGAACCAACCATTGGATTAGATGCCGTATCTAAACTAGCAGTGCGTGATTTTGTAAGAAAACAAAATGAGCGGAAAAAGATGACGGTAATTTTAACCACGCATGATATGCAAGACATCGAAGCCCTAGCGGATCGAATTCTTTTAATCGGAAAAGGAAAAATCCTTCTTGATGGTGGAATTGAGGATATCAAACGTGGGGATGCAGGAATTGATGAAACCGTAGCACAATTGTATCGCGAATACGAAGTATAGGGAGGAATCAGATGAATAAATATCTTTCTCTCTTTCGAATGAAGTTTTGTACACAGTTACAATATCGAGGAGCTGCAATTGCAGGAATGGTGACTCAATTTGTTTGGGGGGCTATGGAGATTTTAGTGTTTCGAGCATTCTATCAGGCAGATCAAACTGCATTCCCGATGACCTTTCAGGCTACCGTTTCTTATATCTGGTTACAACAGGCGTTTCTAGCGTTCTTTATGGCATTTTGTATGGAAAATGAACCCTTACAGATGATTATTAGAGGGGATATCGCCTATGAATTATGTCGACCCGTTCATATTTTTGATCTTTGGTTTTTTCGAAGTCTAGGACATCGCTTGGCTTCAGGTCTTATGCGCTGTGTACCGATTATTCTCTTTTCACTATTACTGCCTAGTCCATATGGTTTACGCTTACCAACAAATTGGATGACTAGCTTATCCTTTGCAATTGGAATGATACTTGGTATCTTAGTGACTGTAACGCTTTGCATGCTGATTTATATCTTAGCATTTTTCACAATCTCGCCACTTGGTCTTCGCATGTGCTATTTTTCAATTGCAGAATTATTAAGTGGGGCAATCGTACCAATACCGTTTTTCCCAGAGCAATTAAGAGGTATAGTTTCGATATTACCCTTTGCATCCATGCAAAATGTACCTTTGAGAATATATAGTGGGGATCTGATTGGGAGGTCAATGGTTCAAGCGCTCGTACTTCAATTAATTTGGTTTGTAACATTGCTAATAGTAGGTCGGTGTCTTAGCTTTCTTGCAATTAAAAAAGTGACCGTTCAAGGAGGGTAAGTTGTGATGAAATTATATTTACATTATGTAGCGATTCATATTAAAAGTGTAATGCAGTACAAGACTTCCTTTGTCTTGAGCATTATTGGGCAGTTTTTAGTATCCTTTAATGTATTCTTAGGAATCTTATTCATGTTCTCAAGGTTCTCGCAGGTGGAGGGCTTTACGTATAGTCAAGTGCTGCTTTGTTTTGGAATTGTGCTGATGCAATTTACCATCGCAGAGTGTATCTTTCGAGGATTTGATATGTTTTCCTCGATGATTCGGTTGGGAGAATTCGATCGTGTGTTAGTCCGCCCAAGAAATGAGATGTTACAGGTGCTTGGAAGTAAGTTCGAGCTGACTCGAATCGGTCGACTTCTTCAAGCCATTGTCATGCTTGTCTATGGAATCAATCATTGTGATTTGAATTGGTCCTATTTAAAAGTACTAACTCTAATCTTTATGATAATTGGTGGAGTTGCATTGTTTAGTGGGATTTTCATTATTTATGCTGGAGTTTGCTTTTATACAGTGGAAAATCTAGAGTTCATGAATGTGTTTATTGATGGGGCGAGAGAATATGGCAAATATCCAATTGGGGTATATGGTAAAAATCTACTGAGATTATGTACCTTTTTTGTTCCATACGCATTGGTTCAATATTATCCATTGCTTTATTTGCTTGATATGAGAACTCAGTGGTATTATGCATTGGTTCCGTTGTTGGCTTGTTGGTTTTTAGTACCTTGTATTCTTTTTTGGAAAGTTGGGGTAGGTCGATATCAGTCGACTGGATCATGATGCGTCTTATTTTAGGGATAATACTAGACCTATAAAAACTTAGAAAAGAAAAAAGTGTGAAACATGCATGCTTACTGTGATATGACATCCCCTAAATAGATAAGGTAAATAACCAGAATCTATTTAGGGGGTATTTTTTATAGCCAAATCACCACACAATTTCACAGTTTCAAAAAAAATTAGACTCTTTCATTTCGTTCTAACTCTTGAATATAATCATCTATTACAGAGAGTATATCATTCTTGTCTTTATTCAATGGGGAGATATTGTCCCAGATAGATTTATAGTAATTTACGAAAGCATGTACCATGATTGGATCATCCATGGAAAGACGGACTGTCGATTCCTCTCGATCATCGAAAATATCAAAAAACACGAATTGTCTCTCCTTGATTAAAAATGTAATATTAGTGAGTAACGTTTCATCATCGTTAAATAACATTGCAATCTGATAATTAGGGTAGGTTTTAATTAGATTCTTTACATGCTTTAAGTAATCAAGGATATCCTGAATTTCAAGAGATACAATCTTATTACCTGTAGTGGTAGGAAGAATTAATACCTTTTCTTTACATAAGGTATCAAGTTTAGATAAAAAATAGATTTCCATAAAGGTATAATGCGTGAGAGCTCTAGATAATCCTTCATAACGCTTTTGATAATAAGAATTCGAAAGTGCTTGCTCCTCTTTTGTTATCCCAGTTTGTGCAATGAGTTTATCGTACAATTTTGGGTGTAAAAGCAATGTATGGAAGCAATCATTATAACTATAATGAGCTCCATTTTTATTTTCTATGGAAGTGAGTGCAGTAAAATACAATGCATTTCGTTCTTCTTTGTAGTAATTGATAATCTTCTTAGCCGTATTTTCTTTTAATAAATCAGTATAATTTGATAATATTTCAATGGATGCTATATTGGTGAGGAAAAATGCACAAATATTATGAAACAGATCCTTCATAGGATAACAAGATAAGGCACCAACACCAGATATAATAAACAAATCATTTCGAATCATAGAGCTGTCATTGGTTGTTATGTAATGGAGTTGAACTCTACCAGTTTTAATTAAAGGAAGGGTAAATGTAATAAATTTAATTACAATGTCTATGGTTTCATCAAATCGGAATAAGATAGTTAAGTTCCATTCCTTCTGAAGGACTTTTAAAAACTTTTCTTGCAGAGTTTGTAATCGATTCTTTGATAAAAACAGTAAATTGTAGTTATTGTAACAGGTTAAGTAAATCTGCTTCTCATGATTTTGAGTGTCCAACTCTGCTTGATTTAGTAGTGTTAGAAGGATATGGTAAATACTTTCGCTTCCATAGACTATTTTATCCTCCTTTGACAAGTTAACTGTATTTTTAAATGATTGATTTAACTCATAAGTATTTTTTTCTTTCAAAATTTCATTCTGTCGTATCACTGTATTATTCAAAGAATAATACAAAATATAATAAATCATTTCTTGATTGGTTTTAGCTGTGGGGGGAGTTTTCTCCTTAAAACTCTCGTATAAGGTTTTAATAAAATTATCGTGCATTGGACTAACACAATATTTGGATAGATACTCCGAGAGTCTGTGTAGATAGGTATAGGATGGAATTCTTTTTTCATTGACCCATCGACTAATCAAAGAGCTATCTACATTAATGCTTTTTCCTAATTGCTGCATACTCAGATTGAGAGTTGATAGAAGAAATTTAAGACATTTACCAAAGGTCATGTTATGATTCATGCTCTTCCTCCTTCGTAATATATCAAGAATACTATTTAATTATATCTATTTTGTCATGTCAATGTCAATGACATATAAATCAAAATTATTCGTAAAACGACAATATTCGACTATAATAGTACTGAAAATTTAGTGGATTTACACATGGAGGTAAAATTTGATGAAGAAGGCGCGTAATGGAAAGCGAAGTATTCGAGTAACACTAGTCTTGTTTTTTACATCTATTATTCTAGTATCATTGATAGTATTAGGTGTAATTAGTATTAAGATTGGAAAGCACATTCTTAATGAACAAGCCCAAAAAAGTATGATGGATGTGGCAAGAGAATCCTCAAAGCTGGAATATAGTCGTTTAGAGACACGATACCATACGTTACAGACCATAGCATCACTTGAAGACATAAAGAGTATGGACTGGTCTTTGCAACAACCTGTATTATTAGAGGTATTAAGGGATTCGGACTTTTCTAACTTTGGCATCATATTTAAAGATGGAACAATCATGTATACTAATAATGAGACTTATAAGTATGATGACACAGAAGCGATGGTACTCTTTCAAGGCCAGGAGAAGGACCTTCAATTTATGATCAGCCCGGTCAATGGGGAGGTTGTATTAGCACAATCTATACCAATCATAGTCAATGATCAGGTAGTCGGTGGACTGATAGGTCGTAGGGATGGAAGTTCTTTAAGTTTGTTATCATCGGATATTACATATGGCGAGAACGGATACTGCTATGTTATAGATAGTAAAGGAACCATCATTGCCCATAGGAATATGGAATTTGTGTTGAATCAGTATAATCCAATTGAGGCAGCAAAGACAGACAGTAGTATAGAGGAATTATCAAATACCATACAAAAGGCTCTGAATCAAGATGAGGGAGTTGGCAATTATACCTTTGAAGGAGAAAAGCAACAGGTGAGCTTTTGTAAGGTACCTGGAACCGATTGGACATTTGTACTTGCAGCGAGTGAAAGTGAAATAGTAGAACCGATTGTATGGCTTAGAAGGGTGACAATCATGATTATTGTAGTGGTTGTAATCTTAAGTATTGTTATGACCTATATCATTGGACACTCGATATCTAAACCAATCATTGAAACATCCAATTACGCTAATGTTATTGCAAACCTAAATCTATCAGAAAAGATGAAGAAAAAATATCTTGATAGAAAGGATGAGATAGGTGATCTCGCCAGGTCACTGGTTAGTATCACAGATGGATTTAAAACAATTATTCATCAGATCAGTGATACGTCTTCCTATCTGATTGATGCATCTAAGAATTTTTATGAAACATCCCAGCAATCTTCCATTTCTTCTGAGGAGATTGCAAAGGTGGTTGAAGAAATAGCGCAAGGAGCAGCAGACCAAGCAAAGCAGACAACCGATGGTTCAGTGGCAGCCTCTCAGTTAGGTGATAAGATTGAAAAGGTAGAGTACTATATTAAAAGTGTCAACGATTCCTCCATTGAAGTAGGTAAGATAGTGGAAGAAGGACTGAATGAAATTGATAACTTAGAAAAAATCACAGAGGAGAATTCTATAGCAGTAAAAGAAATTTATGATGTGATAATGAGAACGAACGAAAGCTCAAACCGTATTGGAGAGGCAAGTAGTATGATCGAATCAATAGCTAATAGAACGAATCTATTATCCTTAAATGCAGCGATCGAAGCGGCAAGAGCTGGAGATGCAGGAAAAGGATTTGCTGTAGTGGCAGAAGAAATTAGAAAACTTGCAGAGCAGTCCTCAGGCTCGACCAAGATAATTAATGAAATCGTGCATGGTTTACAAGAAAATACGAATAATGCAGTTATTACGATGCATAGAGTAGCAGATATAAGCAAAAATCAATCTACCAGTGTTTCAAATAGTAAGAATAAATATAATTTAATTGATGAAGCTATGAAAAAAACTTCTGCTGTAGTCGTTAATTTAACTACCCAAGGAGAAGAAATGAATCAAATGAGACAAGGAATTCTTGGAGTATTAGAGAATCTTTCAGCAATTGCTGAGGAGAATGCAGCAGCAGCTCAAGAAGCATCAGCCGCAGCCCAAGAGCAGACAGCCTCCATAGAAGAAATTGCTGCGTCTAGTGATGTATTATCTGACTTGGCTGAAAAATCTCGTGAACTGATTGAGAAATTTAGATTGTAATAATACGAAAGAGATGGTAGGACTGTAGATCATAGGAAAGGGATGTATCCACTTAGGTTTGTTGTACTTCTTAAGGTAGAAGTGAATAACTAAGGTGAATACATCCCTTTTTATTATTTCATTATATAATTACTCAAGATCATCAAAATCAAAAGCAGCGGCTTTGGTATAGTTTGTTACCTTAGCTTCAAAGAAGTCAGTTTTCGTACTATTAATATTAGAAAAGGATTCAATCCAGCTCATTGGATGTTCGGTCATCTCTGGGTAAAGAACATCAAAACCGATAGCGATTAATCGTTGGTTGGATAAATATTTGATATATTGAGCAATCAGCTCGTTGTTTAAACCAAGAATCTGATTGTTTGTAACATATTGTCCCCAAGCAATTTCATGTTCCACTGCAACTTGCATCATACCACGAAGCTCCTGAATAAGTTCGTTCGTAAATAATTTTGGTTCTTCTTTACGAAGTTCTTTGATCACATTTTGGAAGATAACTAAGTGAGTGACTTCGTCACGGTTGATGTACTTAAAGATCGTACTTGTTGCAGTCATCTTACCTTGACGAGCAAGTGTATAGAAGAAACTAAAGCCAGAGTAGAAGTAGATGCCTTCTAGAATGTAGTTGGCAAATACCACACGGACAAAGTTCTCATCACTTGGTTCTTCATTAAAGCTTTGATAAATATTAGCAATGAATTTGTTACGTTCAAGGAGGTATTTATCTTCCCTCCAAATATCATAAATAGCATCGCGAGTTACAGGATTAGTTACCGTATCTAAGATATAGGAGTAGCTCTGAGCGTGGATTTCTTCCTGGAATGCCTGAACATTAAGAAGAGAGGAAACCTCAGGAGCTGTAATATAGCGAGATAGGTTTGGTAAGTTCTCACTTTGAATCGAATCCAAGAAGTTCAAAAAGGCAATGATTTTATCAAAGGCATTTCTTTCTCCTTCGGTGAGGTAAGGAAACTGCTTCACATCTTCTTGCAATGCAATTTCTTCTGGAATCCAGAAATTATTTAACATGGTTCGATAAATGATTCGAGCCCAGTCATATTTGATTCGATTCCATTCTCTAAGATTGGTGGTATTACCTTTGATAATTGTTTGTGTACCACGATCTCCATTTTCATTAAAGATTTTCTTTTTATCCATGATTCCCTCCTTTATTTAGCTGGAACAGCTTGTACACTCATCCATCTCAAGTGATTGATTTCGGATGTAGTAAATGGTCTTAACGCCTTGCTTCCAAGAATTTGTATACAATTCTAAGATATCAAATGCCTTTAGCTCTGGTGTAATATATAGATTAAAGGATTGAGACTGATCGATGTGTCGCTGACGTACTGCACAAGCAGCGATGCTATACTGCTGATTGATGGTGTGAGCTTCTTTGTAATACCAGAAGTTGTTTTCATTTAAGTCTGGTGCAGTCTTTGGAATAAAGCTACCTTTTTTCTCTTCCACAAAATAACGTTTAAAGATAGGATCAATACCAGCAGAGGTATTAGCGATGTTGGAGGTACTTCCAGTAGGTGCGACTGCTGTTAGATAGCCATTGCGCATACCATAGGTAGCAACATCTGCTTTTAGCGCTAACCAACGTTCACTTGTGTAACCTCTTCGTTCAAAGTACTCACCAGTTTCCCATTCAGAACCATGGAATGCTGGGTAAGTTCCTTTTTCCTTCGCAAGCTCCATCGAGGCTCTGATTGCCTGATAAGCAATCTCTTCAAATAATTCGTCTGCAACCTCAAGATGCTGTTGAGATTCCCAAGCCACCTTATGGTTGGCAAGGTAGTGATGGTATCCGCTCGTACCAAGACCAATCGCACGATATTTATCACTAGTAATACGCGCATCAATGACTGGAGATTTATTGAGGGTAATTACATTATCAAGCATACGAATCTGCAATGGAACATTGTCCTTAAGTTCGGATAGCTCAATTCGACCAAGGTTGATGGAATTGAGGTTACAAGTTACCATGTCTCCAGCAGACACTTTGGTAACAATGATAGTATCATTATCTTCTGTTTGCACGTATTCTTCCACAAGTGTGCTTTCACTCATATTCTGAGCAATTTCATGACAAAGGTTGGAAGAATAGATCATACCACAATGTTTGTTTGGATTTGCTTGATTTACGGTATCGCGGAAGAAGATGAATGGAGTACCAGTCTCAACAGCACTCTTCATCACTCGCTTCATAACATCAAGAGTTGGAACCGTAATACGAGGAAGCTCTTCACAAGCTTCGCAAGCAAGATAACGTCTTGTAAATTCTTTGTCATTTACCTCATCATAACAATCCTCAAGAGAGAAGCCCATAATCTTTTTTACCATATATGGGTCAAATAAGGACCATTGTTCTCTTTGTTCTAATCGTTGCATAAATAAATCTGGCACAGAAAGGGAGGTAAAGATATCATGTGCCTTTCTACGGTCATCCCCATTATTGGTCTTTAAATCAAGAAAATCATATAAGTCGGCATGCCAGATGTCAAGTGTGACAGTAGCACCACCTTTTCTACGACCAAGCTGATCAACTGCAATTGCGGTATCATTATAAAGTCGAATCCATGGAATGACACCACCAGAAGCATTGTTGATACCACGAATCTCTGAATTAAGCGCACGAACTTTTCCAACGTAGATACCAAGAGCACCCCCGTGCTTAGACACGCTAGAGAATTTCTGATTGACATCATAAATGGACCAAAGATTATCACCAACGACGGAGATAAAGCAGCTACTTAACTGATAAAAGGAGGTACCTGCATTCGCAAGTGTTGGTGTTGCAGCTGTCATCTTTAATTGACTTAGTAAATCATAAAATTTCTTGGCATAGAAAACACGTTCTTCCTTCTTTTCTGGAATTGCAAGATGCATAGCGATGGTCATAAAACGTTCTTGAGGAAGTTCTAATACTTCTTTTTGGTAACCTCGAACTAAGTAACGGTCTGCCAAAAGCTTAAGTCCCTCGTAGTTAAAGAGATAATCACGAGAAGCATCAAGATAAGCACCTAATTCCTTAATTTCTTCTTCACTGTAGGCTTCCATTAGGTAACTACCATAAAGCTTGGCTTTCACCAAAGAGGTAACTAGAGAGTAAAAATCTCCGTAACCAAAGTGAGTATATTTTCTTTGAATTGCAGCCTCTTTATATAAATCAAAGAGAAATAGACGTGCAGCTACATACTGCCAGTTCGTATGAGTTTCTTTCGAAAAGCTTCCATTTTCTCCTTGCTTTGAGCGAATAACCTTTTCAATGGCAGTCTGAATCAAAACTTTTTGAATCTCTTTTGTACTCATCCCATCGACAAATTGAATCTGTGCATCTAGCTCCAGTTCGATCGGATCACAACCACTAAGACCTTCACACGCAAAAGCAATCATTCGTTTTGTCTTTTCAACGTATAGTGGTTCATAGGTTTGATTTCTTTTTTTTATTTTAATTTGCATTCTATATACTCCTAATCTATTTGTAATAAGAAATGTAAAATATTGTATCCACATACTGAAATCGTATATCATAATAATAGCTGTTTCTTATGTATGATTCAAGAGTGAATCAGACCCAATGATAAAAATTATCAAAGCAACTATATCAAATAAGGGCTACTGCATAATTATAGCATATTACCTTGCAAGATACTACATTTTGTTTTAAAAAATATTTACAATACAAAATGTAGTGTCTAACGCAGAAGGTAAATGATAAGATGCAAGAGCCCTTTTTGGATAGAATGATATTAGGAATGAGCTTCCTTCTTACAATTTCTAAAGAAGGAAATGGTTAATATAGCAACTACGACCAAGGAAACCAAATCAGCGATTGGCGCCGCATAAAGAATCCCATTGATACCACTTCCTGCTTCTTTACGTTCCAATAGCATCGGTAAGATAATCACAAGTGGTGTAAAGCAAATAATATCGCGAACTAAGGATGCTAACACCGCTTGGAGTGGCTTACCAATAGCCTGGAAGAAGATAGAACTTAATTTAACAAGGCAGGTAATAATGGTTAAGGACAGAAAGATTCGAAACGTTGCGATAGCAAATTCCTGGTAGAGTGCATCCCCTGAACCAAACAAACTGATCACAGCGGTTGGGAAAAGTTGAAAAACGATAGTTGCAGCAGCACCTACCACCAAAGAGGATATCAACACGAGTTGATAGGTTTTGCGCACACGATCTAACTTTCTTGCTCCGTAGTTATAGCCGAAGATTGGCTGCCCCCCGAGGACGATACCGACAACGATATTGCAGACAATCGTGTATACCTTGGTCTGGATACTAAATACTGAAATCGGAATGTCTGGTCCATATTTAGAGAGTGCTCCATAGTGAGCTAAAGTCACATTACTTAAAAGAGAGATCACAACAATTGAGATTTGAGTCACAAAAGTGGAGGCTCCTAACATCACAGTACGTCGTAATACATCCCAGTCTATGAGAAAGCTTTTTTTCGTTAATTTAAAGTTTTTTGGTTTAAAGAAGTACACAACACAAACGAGGAAGGAAGCTACCTGACCAATGATGGTTGCCCATGCAGCACCCTTGATTCCCCAATCGAGAGCATAGATGAAGATAGGATCGAGTATGATGTTAAATACTGCACCAGTTAGCATTGCAATCATAGCAAAAGCAGGGCTACCATCCGCTCGAATCATACTGTTCATGACATTCATAAGTAGATAGAATGGGAAGAAGGCAACGATGATTCTAAAGTAATCTACTGCCATCCCAATCGTCTGATTAGATGCACCAAATAAACGCATGAGCGGCGTGGCGAATAATTCGCAAACAAAGGTTAAGATAAGAGAGATCAATAAAGTAGCTGTAATACCAGAACCTACACATTTATGTGATTTTTTCGTATCTTTCTGGCCTGCTAAGATGCTTAAAAAAGATGCGGCGCCATCACCAATACACCAAGCCAAGGCATTCGCAATACATATGATTGGAAAGGATACACCAGTAGCAGCATTTCCAAGATACCCCAGCTCACTGTTCCCAATAAAAATCTGATCAACGATATTGTACATAGCACTAATCAGTAGTCCCATGACACAAGGGACAGAAAATTTTAATAGAAGCTTGGGTATATTACCTTCCCCTAGCACGCGATTTACACTGTTATCTTCCATAATCTCCTCCTTAGTTTTCTTTTTACTAAAACTTAAAAAATAGCAAAAAAAAATAGCTCAAATAAGTCAATTTCATTTGACTTATAGTAAACTATTCCGGTAGTTTGTAGATACATCCATCCAATTATGGATCTATATAAGCACATAATATATAATACGGTTTTTAGTTATAACATATCTATAGATTTAAGTCAAGTGGAATATCTATGAAGATATCTATCTGCACACAGTAAACTTAAGGTAGGGAGAAAGAAAAAAAGAGACTGCAATCTATGTTAGGTTGCAGTCTCTTGTATTGAACCGAATATTTCTGAGATCCGAGTCCTGTATATGCTATAAGGTTACGTTAGCTTCTTAACTCTCTCGTTGAGCCAATATATTTTAGTGTATCAAGATATTCCATATCCTTCGCATCAATTTGGAAATCAACATCCAAATTAGCATGGATTCGTTCTTTATTCACCGATTTTGGTAAAGGAAGTGTATTTTTTTGAATGCAATATCGAATACAAATCTGTGCAACTGTAGTGTTGTATTTATCTGCGATCGCTGACAATTGAGCATTGTTGATGATTTCTCCAGTAGCAAGAGGGGAGTATGCCTCGATTAAGATATCATGCTCTTGACAATAGGTGGTGATTTCATCCTGTGTGTTACCAATAAAGTATCGAATTTGGTTTACCATTGGTTTAACGCCAGTTGCTTCTGTGATAGCTACGATATCCTTAACGTGGAAATTGGACACACCAATCGCACGGACTTTTCCTGCTTGATAAAGATCAACCATAGCATCCCAGGCAGCAATATTTCCTTCGGTACAATCTTGCCCAATATTGCTCCAAGGCCAAGGTGCGTGGATCAAATAAAGATCCAAATAATCCGTATCAAGGCTTTTAAGAGAAGCATTGAAATGCTCTATGGTCCCATCGTAGGTCTTAATATCGGAAGGAAGCTTAGTTGTAATAAAGATTTCCTCACGAACCACACCGCTTGCCTGAATTGCTCTCGCTACACTTTTCTCATTACCATACGCATATGCAGTATCGATATGTTGGTATCCTGCTTGTATCGCCCATAGACATGACTGAAAAGCTTCCTCTCCGTCTTTTACCTGCCAAGTACCAAAGCCAATCGCAGGGATTCTAACTCCATTGTATAGGGAAAAATACTCATTTCTAATCATAAAATATCTCCTTCCACGAAATATTATTTATTCTACTAAGAATAATCAAAGTTTTAATTTATTTAAGTTATATTACATCCATTATTATTATAGGATTATATTGGATTGAAATCAATTCTATAAATGAGAAAATAATGAAACTAAATTACCTTGCATCTAATTTTATAATACAAAGCTTTTATAATACAAAGCTTCTCATCATACAAAAAAGCTTCTCATCATACAAAGCTTATCTTAATACAAGGTTATGATTTAGAATAAAATTTTCTCTAAAGATTGGAACTAAATGGAAAGGTATTGCGTCTAATACTATGTACTAGTAAATTCACAAAAAAAGGAGGAATCATATGAAGAGATTTCGTTTACTAATCATTTTTATTCTTATGTTAACACTAATGTCTAGTATGCCTGTCTATGCGAAAAATTCTAAGCAGCCAAAGCATACAAAAGCACCAAAGAATATTACGGTAGTAGTTAATGATAAAACCATTAAAAGTAATCCAAAGCCATATTTGAAAGACGGAGAGGTTATGGTACCTCTTAGACCAATTGCTGAAGCGATTGGTGCTAAAGTTACATGGGATAAATACACTAAGACCGCTTGGGTGGAATATAATACAATGCGTGTTGAAATTCCAGTTGGGAAGAAGTCATTCTTTATTCATCATAATGCTGATTTTTCTGGTTTTCCACTTCAGATCTTTTTCAAACGCTGGGCACAGTTTGTCGATAATAAGGTAGTAGTTCCTGCGAAAACATTCTTGGAAAGTTTAGGCTTAACAGTGAATTATGATTCAAAAACCAAGATATTATCAATTAAGAGCCCTAGTACATTACCAAGTAAGGTTCCTTATGAAGAAATTCCTTCCGATTATGTAAAGGGGAATGCAGCGTTAAGGAATTGGTATAATACAAATAATATGAAAGCAGGGATCAGCTATATTCGTGATGGCGGTTATATCTATGCTTTAATTGGTGGTGGTGAAAAGCCTACCGGAGGTTATTCGGTTCTTATTAATAGTGTGACTTATATTACAGCAGATACCATTTCTATTAGTGCGAAGGTTACACCTCCTGGTGATAATGTGAGAGTTATGATGGTTATTACGTATCCATCCAAATTAATTCGAATCAAATCAGATACTATCAAGACAGTCGTTGGAACTATTGAGGATCAGTCCAATACTTTAAGCAAACTTACGGGAGTAACGATGAATGATACAACACTCTTAAAAGCAGAGTTGCTTAGTCTTGATCAAGTAAAGCTTCGTGATTTAACTGTTACTGAGAAGGCAAATATCATGAAATCCTTCAATGAAGCAACCATTGATCCAAATATGTATGTACAGATGATTGCAGGTAATGTATTAAAGGTAACTACGAAGGATGGAGCGATTATCACCTTTACAAGTTATGGATCGAAAACAAACTGTGTTGCTACGATAACCATTGGGAACACTTCATCGACCTATCATATTGTAGCACCAGCGATTGCAGAGTTATTATTAGAACAATCGAATTCACTAAGTAAAACAACAGGAGTGATAATGAATGATACAACACTCTCCAAAGCAGAATTACTTAGTATTGATCAAGTAAAGCTTCGTGATCTGACGATAACAGAAAAATCCAATGTGATGAAATCTTTTAATGAAGCAACCATTGATTCCAATATGTATATACAAATGATTACAGGAAATGTGTTAAGGATTTTGATGAAGGATGGGACGATAGCGACTTTCACAAGCTACGGTTCCAAAACAAACTGTGTGGTTACGTTAACAAAAGGGAATACCTCATCCACTTATCATATCGTAGCACCGACGATTGCAGAGTTATTATTAGAACAATCAAATTCACTAAGTAAAACAACAGGAGTGGCAATGAATGATACAACACTCTCCAAAGCAGAATTACTTAGTATTGATCAAGTTAAGCTTCGCGATCTGACGATAACAGAAAAATCCAATGTCATGAAATCCTTTAATGAAGCAACTATTGATCCTAATATGTATATACAAATGATTACTGGAAATGTGTTAAGGATTTTGATGAAGGATGGGACGATAGTGACTTTCACAAGCTACGGTTCCAAAACAAACTGCGTAGTTACATTAACAAAAGGGAATACCTCATCAACTTATCACATCGTGGCACCTGTGATTGCTGAGTTATTATTAGAACAATCCAATATATTAAGTAAGGTAACTGGACTAACCATGAATGATACAACACTCTTAAAATTAGAGTTATTTAGTATCGAGCAAGTAAAGCTTCGTGATCTTTCAAATACTGAAAAAAGAGTTATTATGAAAGCTTTTAATGAAGCAACCATTGATCCCAATATGTATATAGAGATGATCACAGGAGACGTTTTAAAAGCTACAATGAAGGACGGTTCTGTTCTTAGCTTTACAAGCTATGGTTCGAAAACAAACTGTGTTGTAACAATAACCAAAGGAAATACCGTATCAACCTTTCATGTAATAGCGCCAGATATAGCGCAAATATTACTAAATATTTAGTGAATTGGTAAGCTTTTGGATGTGGGGATCATAGAAAGTAGTAGTTAATCAAGATCACTCACCTATAAAGGCCCATTCAAATAAAATCCTTCTCATATGACATATTTTCTTCCTTCGTGGGTAAACCACAGAATATGGCTTATGAGAAGGATTTTTTATCATGTTTTATGGTAGCAATTCACGTGTAACTATGATAGAGATATACTTGAATATATTTACATATAAAGTAAATATTATTCATACGTCTAAGAGGAAAGATGAACTTACTTCACTTTTGATTTGAACTATAGTATCTAAGTAATTCAAGTAGTTCTTAATATCCCCTATTCTATAAGAAAACTCATTATCTTATAGAAACATTCTTAGTTAAATTGCACTACTTATCGCCTTATGGTATAATGGACACACGATACAAAAAAGTATATATATGCATTTTTGTATATGTAAATTTACAAAAGAGGAGGATAATATGAGTAGAAAGTACAACACCATATCGAAAGGTTTCAAGTGGAGGATCGATCAATCCAACAATGAGAAGCAAAAAGACGAGGTGTTCTATGTTATATAAAGCACAGATTTATTGTATGTTTATTATAGCATTACTTTTCTTCATGTGTTGGGTAAGGATTAAGAAAAAGAACAAAGAAGATTACTTATATGGGGCAATCTTATTGTTTGCTCTTGCAAACCTATCCTTTGACATTGCTAGAAGCTATATTGAAAGTCATTTAGAAACGGTATCATACCTTGTGAACCGTATCACGCACCATTTATTCTTTATCACCTTAATAACAATTTTCTTACTAATCTATAAGTATCTAGTGACATTAATCGAAAAAGAGTTAGGTAAAAAACTACCAGAGAAGAAGTTGTCACTTCTTCCCTATGGAATTATTCTTATTTTGGATATCCTATTGTCAGCTCAACAATCAGAAAAGGGCAGCTATCTATCGGAATATATGGTTATTTTAAGTGTAGCTGTGTTTATGATTTTGACAATTGAACTCGTCATAAGGTATCAAAATAACATTACAAGAAAGAATAAGATGGCAATTATGATGGCAATTGCATGTAAATTTGCTTCCGCTCTTTATCAGTTATTCGTTCCGACTGCATTGACATCAAGCCTAGGAATTACACTATTATGCTTATGCTTATATATGACAGTGGCAAATCCGGATGCTGTACTGGTAAAAATGTTAAGAAAAGAAACAGCTCGTGCGGATGCAGCCAATCGAGCAAAAACTAACTTTTTAGCAAAGATGTCTCACGAGATTAGAACTCCAATTAATGCAGTACTTTGCATGAATGAGATGATTCTTCGAGAGAGTTCAGAGCCAGAGATTAAAAAGTATGCATTTGATATTAAGAGCTCTGCTAGTTCATTGCTAAGTATTATTAATGAAATCCTGGATTCCTCCAGGATTGAATCAGGGTTGATAGAAATTATTCCAGATAATTATGAAATAAGTAGCCTTTTGAATGATTTATATAATATGATAAGTGTTAGAGCAAAAAGCAAGGGGTTAGAGTTAGTTTTTGATATTGATTCAACGATGCCAACGGAATACTTTGGAGATGATATCCGTATCAGACAAGTGTTAGTGAATCTGTTAAGCAATGCAGTAAAGTATACCCCACAAGGGATGATTACCATGACAGTTAGAAGTCAAGTTGAGGGTGAGAATGCAATTCTTTCTTTCACTGTAAAGGATACAGGAATTGGTATTAAGAAGGATAATATTGAAAACTTATTTGACGAATTTCAGAGATTTGACGTAAATAGGAATCGTTGTATTGAAGGAACAGGACTAGGATTACATATAGCACAGCAGCTTCTTGTGCTGATGGGAACTGAACTCAAAGTGGAGAGTGAATATGAAAAAGGAAGTGAGTTCTCCTTTGAGATTGTTCAGAAAGTAGTAAATGCGCAGCCTTTAGGAGATTTTAAGGAAAGAATTCTTCGTGTGGCATCCGAATACAACTATCATACAAGCTATATAGCTCCGAATTCAAAAGTCTTAGTCGTTGATGATAATGAAATGAATCGAAAAGTATTTAAAAGTCTGTTAAAGCAGACACAAATCCAAGTGTATGAGGCGGCAAGCGGAAGTGAAATGCTTTCCATATTAAAAGAGCACTCGTTCCATCTTATCTTTTTAGACCATATGATGCCAGAAATGGATGGGATTGAAACGCTTCATGCAATGCGTGAGAAAAAGCTAGCGATGAATACTCCAGTGCTTATGCTTACTGCGAATGCAGTGAAAGGGGCAAAGGAGCAATATTTGAGTGAAGGTTTTGACGATTTTCTAACCAAGCCAATTATGCCAGATAAACTGGATAAGATGATTTTAAAATATTTACCGAAGGAACTTGTAAGTGAAGGAAATTACATAAAAGAAATACAACAATCTCATAAGATAGAGCAGCTGACCGATTTGGAAGAGTTCGATTTTCAATATGCTTTGAATCTTCTTAAAAGTGAGGAATTACTACAAAAAACTTTGGTGGATTTTTATCATTCTTTGGAACATCTACCACAAAAGCTTTCTATTTTACTAGATTCCATTACCCTAGAGGAAGCTAGAAGCGCCTACCGAATTGAGGTTCACGCACTGAAAAGTACATCAGCTACGGTTGGGGCGTTGTTATTATCAAAGCTTGCAAGATTAGTAGAAATGGCAGCTAGCGATGAGGATGTGGATCGGGTTCGTATTTTACACCCAATCCTATTAGAGGAAATCACCAAGCATAGAGAACGTCTTGTAGCAATTCTTCCAAAGACAGCAGATAAAGTTCCGATTGAAAGTTTGGAGGAAGTATTAGCGTATTTTGAAATGCTTAAACATAGTCTTAAAAATGAGGATTATAGTACTGCAGATTTTATCTGTAATGAGGTGGAAAAGTACCAATATTCTGAAGAAATAGAAAAGCTTAAAACCATTACTACTAACCAGATTTTGAATTTAGAATCAGAAGCTGCAATCTGTACAATAGATAAATTGATAGATACAATAGGAGGACACATATGAAAAAAATATATTTGATTGGAAAGTTTAATACGGTACTTCAAGACATTAGTAGCTACTTAAGTACTTTTTTTCATTTACAGGTGTGTATTAATAATCACAAGATACTCAAAGGGATGTTAGAAATGGACACACCTGATTTAGTTTTTATTAGCTTGACTGGAATGAATAAAGAAAGTGGTAAGCTATTTGATGAGTTAAAAACGAATTATCCTCATACCCCTGTGTTGTGTATTGGGACAGCGAATGAACAAGCCCCTTTTGATGAATATTTTGCAAGAAAGCAATTTCATTTATTGACAAGACCAGTAAGTAACGATAAGATTTTAGAAACTATAAATGAGTTGCTTCAAATAACCATCGACAGTGAATTAGATCTTGAGAAAGAGGAAAAGCTTGAAAAGAAGAGTATTTTATTAGTGGATGACAATGCATTTCAGCTGCGTACCTTAAATGAAATACTCAAAGAAAAATACGAGGTTCGTATGGCTACCTCTGGGAAGAAAGCATTGAAATTGATTGAAAAGAAAGTACCTGATCTTATCTTTCTCGACTATGAAATGCCAACGTGCGACGGGAAAATGACATTAGAACAAATTCGAGAAATAGAAGAAGCTAAGGATGTTCCAGTTGTATTTTTTACAGGTGTAAGAGATAAAGAGCATATCCAAGCTGTTTTAAAGTTGAAACCAGCTGCATATTTGCTAAAGCCAGCAAGTACGGAAATCATTCATGAAACAATTGATAAAGTTTTGGAGAAGGATGAAGTAGCTTGTTGATGAAGTGGTTGTAACAAGACCATAATAGCTATGTTTTTCTATGTACATGATCTTGAAGATGGATTCGTTCTTCTTTCATAAAATCATCATGAGCTGTATGGTATATTTTCAAAAGTATAGTAACGAAGAGGTTCTGAGGGGATGAGCCATAAAGGAGTTATTAGGTAATAAATTTAAGGATCAAAAGAATATTCATAAGATAAGTGCTATCTCCCGTGTACAGATAGCTTACCATACTGAACAAAAAGCAATTTACTATGATAAGTGCACTTAAAATGGAGGGAAATTATGAAATTAGGTATAAAAGAAGATTCGATACGAAGTTTTCAAGTAAATGAACATACATATCACTACTATAGTATAGAAGCACTCAAAGATGCAGGCTACGACATAGAACATCTTCCTTTTTCGATCAGGGTTCTATTAGAATCTGCCGTAAGACAGTGTGATGGACATTCCATTACAGAAAAACACATCGAAATCTTAGCAGATTGGGCGAGTGGAAAATACCACAAAGAAGAAGTTCCGTTTAAACCAGCCAGAGTAATACTACAGGATTTTACAGGGGTGCCAGCTGTCGTTGATTTGGCTTCCATGCGTCATGCAATGAATGAAATTGGAGGTCCTGATTCTGTAGAGAAGATTAATCCAGAGGTTTCGGTAGATCTTATCATAGATCACTCTGTGCAGGTAGATGTCTACGGTACGAAAGATTCTTTAAAAGCAAATATGGATATGGAATTTAAGAGAAATAAAGAGCGATATGAGTTCTTAAAGTGGGCCCAAGAGACGTTTGAAAATTTCACCGTAGTACCCCCAGGAACAGGAATTGTTCATCAGGTAAACTTAGAATATTTGGCACAGGTAGTCAGACAAAAAGTCGAGGGAGATACGACTTATCTATTTCCTGATAGCTTAGTTGGAACAGACTCTCATACGACTATGATCAATGGACTTGGTGTTTTAGGTTGGGGAGTAGGAGGAATTGAGGCTGAGGCTGGAATGCTAGGGCAACCGTCTTATTTCCCTGTCCCTAGCATTGTTGGTGTAGAACTAATCGGAGAGCTACCAAAAGGAACTACTGCTACAGACTTAGCATTAAAGATAACTCATATTCTAAGAAAAGAAGGGGTAGTAGGTAAGTTCGTAGAATACTTTGGAAGTGGAATTGAAGGTCTTTCTCTTGCGGATCGTGCAACCATTGCTAATATGGCCCCAGAGTATGGAGCTACCTGTGGATTCTTTCCTGTGGATGAGGTGACCTTAGACTATCTACGATTGACAGGTAAGAGTGAAGAGCAAATATTATTAGTGAAAACCTATCTAGAGAAGAATCTTATGTTTTATACAAAGGATTTAAAGAGACCGAAGTATTCAAAGCTATTGACGGTTGACTTATCGACAATCGTACCAAGTCTTTCTGGACCAAAAAGACCACAGGATCTCATACCTCTGACTAAGATGAAAGAAGAATTTAATCAATCAGTGGTTGCACCGATGGGGAATCAGGGACACGGCTTGACTACAGAGGAATTTAACAAGGAAGTTGAAGTTACACTCTCTGATGGAAGAAAAAGCACTCTAAAAACAGGCTCCATTGCAATTGCAGCAATTACCTCCTGTACGAATACCTCGAATCCATATGTGATGTTAGGTGCTGGAATACTAGCAAAAAAGGCAATAGAAAAAGGACTAAGTGTACCTGCACATGTAAAAACCTCCCTAGCACCTGGTTCAAAGGTGGTTACAAGATATCTAAAAGCTTCAGGACTTCAGTCCTATCTTGATCAACTTGGTTTTGAGACAGTCGGCTATGGATGTGCTACTTGCATCGGAAACTCAGGTCCACTTTTAAAAGAATTAGAAGATGCCATTCAACAAAATGACCTTTTAGTCACCTCTGTTCTTTCCGGAAACCGAAATTTCGAGGGACGAATTCACCCACTTGTAAAAGCAAATTATCTAGCATCACCAATCCTAGTAGTTGCCTATGCTTTAGCAGGAACTGTCGATATTGATCTAAATAAGGATTGCCTTGGCAAGAACAAGAAGGGCGAGGACATCTATCTCAAAGACATCTGGCCATCTTCAGACGAAATCAATGAAACGATAGCAAAGGTGATGAAACCACAACTTTTTACAGAGGAATATCAACAGGTATATGAGGATAATTCCATGTGGAATTCCATAGATTTAAAGAAGGGTTCCTTGTATCAATTCAGCGAAACATCAACTTACATACAGAATCCACCATTCTTTGAGGGACTATCAAAAGACGTTGGAACCATCAAGGAACTCAAAAGCTTACGAGTTCTTGGTAAATTTGGTGACTCCATCACTACAGACCATATATCTCCTGCTGGTTCGATTGGTAAGAATACTCCAGCCGGAACCTATCTCATAAGTCAAGGCGTACAGCCTGTTGACTTTAATACCTATGGTTCTAGACGAGGAAACCATGAAGTGATGATGCGAGGAACCTTTGCTAACCTACGGATCAGAAACCAAATCGCAAAAGGAACCGAAGGTGGATTCACCTGTTACTGGCCAACGGGTGAAATAATGTCGATTTATGATGCCTCTCAAAGATATCAAAAAGATAAAACTGGGCTTGTCATACTGGCTGGGAAAGATTATGGCATGGGATCCTCTAGAGACTGGGCAGCTAAAGGTACCTATCTCTTAGGTGTGAAAGCTGTCATTGCAGAAAGCTTTGAAAGAATCCACAGATCCAACCTTGTAATGATGGGAGTTCTACCACTTGAATTCCTAGATGGAGAATCTGCAGACAGTTTGGGTCTGACTGGTAGTGAGAATTTTGAGATTCAATTGGATGAAAGCATTCAGCCAAATCAGAAGGTGAAGGTGATTGCAAGTTCGGAAGATGAGACT
>JAEZKD010000307.1 GCA_023415655.1 Bacillota bacterium
TAAGCTCTACTTCTCTCAAGAAGGCGTAAATCCATTTGCTGTAAAATTTGAGAAGAAGCCTACACTTCCTCCATTTCTTTCGGAAGTTAAGCTAGACAAACTCGAAGCAATTGAGATTCGTTCAAATGTTTACTTTCGTTCAGAAGGGGTTAGAGTGGTTAAATAATGAAGAAATCAGAACTTGAAGGCTACTTGCTACAAGCTCTAAACATGGCATTGCAGATTAATGGAGAAACTTCGTACACAAATTCATTTGATGTTCGAGTGGCGGATGTGGGATTTTTATTTATCCCTCGTCTCCCTGCAAGCTATGTAGTTGATGACGAGCTGTACCAAAAAATTTATCTTATTAGCAACGCTGTTTTGTACCCAGATTATACATTGTTAAAGCAGCCAGGAGCATATTTTGTCCCACTTGACACAGAAGATATTCACGTAAAACGTGCCCTATTCTTTCCGTGGTATAAAGGTACTTCAAAACGAATAAATATTTCAGATATAGAGCAGTTTGTCTCTGAATTATCTATAAACAATGTACCAGTTATGGAAAGTTTTACGATAAATCTCGATATGGTTACAAGTATAGCTATTGCTGGAAATTCTGGTTCGGGAAAATCATACTTTCTTACTTATTTGCTATTTGTTCTCAAGAAGAGTTCAAAGCTTGTAGTAGTGGATCCTAAATTTGATATGCCGAGCAGATGGGGACGTGATAACAACGTTAAGGTTATTGCCCCAAGCGAAAATCGAAGTAAAAGTGATTTTGTATCAGCCGTAAATAACGAGTTAAGTCAGTGTCTTGAATTGATTCAAAAAAGACAGCAAGTGCTTTATAACAATCCTCAGGCTAATCTTGAGCACTTCACGGTCGTTATAGATGAGCTCTTGGCTCTGAGTGACGGTGTTGCTAAACAAATTAAAGAAGCATTTTTTAGCCTTCTATCACAAATTTCATTACTTGGGAGAGCAACGAAAGTACATCTCTTACTTGTATCACAACGTTTTGACAACAATGCAATTCCAATCTCTTGTAGAGAACAACTAAACGTTTTAATTCAAGTCGGAAACATCAATAGCAAAACAACACAATTCTTGTTTCCTGATCTTGACTTACAGGGAATAGTTATTCCACAAGGCATTGGGACTGGGCTTATACAAGTTATAGATTCCGAGCATCCTTTTCATATTATACCATTACTGACACCGACATTTAATAAATTGAAAGGAACTATATAGATGAAAAAAAGGAAATCATACTTTATTCGTACATTCTATATTAATAAATTTATACTTTTTAGTTTAATGATACTTATTTTAATACGAGCTCCGTTCAAACTGATAGAACTTTATTTGCAACATGAAACAATCATAGTCTTAGAAAACTACACGAAAATAATGACTAGAGGGCTAGTGAAGATATCTAATATGTTAGATGGATTAATTGTTTTATCTGTATTGGTAATGTTGATACTTGTAGTTCCTGAACTGGTAAACAGGATTGCTGAAGACTCTTTAAAAAATTGGTTTTACTCAATCTGGATTAGCTTTCGTTTGAGAAAGTTCCTAGGAAGGCAAGCTGACCATAAAAGTGTGGGGATTTTAAAACTCCAACAGTATAATAAATCAATCCGTAAATCCATCATTGATATTAGAAATCGAAATATTACGTATCTTGTGAAATTGCCTAATGATGTGCAAGCCCAAATTTTAATATTAAATATGAAAGATATAATTCATGATGAAATAACAAGTCGATTTCCCGACTATTCTTTCTCGTGCTTTGAGAGATATAAGCATTGGATGAGAATTGATGGAACAAAAATGAGATGACGAACAGCGGAGCTTTTGCCTGCTAAAGGCAAAGGCAAAAAGCTCCGCTATTTTTATGGATGTTAGAAAATATTCCATGGGGTTACTACGACCCCCGTGGAATCAATAATCATTAATCAAGGGAAGTGAACATGGAAAAGAAAAAAGAGCAGAGAAGCAATAAATGGGCGTTTATTTTTTATCAGGAAAGTTCTCCAGAAAACTATTTGCAAATATTGGAAGATACACACATACCTTTTGTACTGAGTCCTTGGCATGATAATGATGTGAACAATGTGACAGGAGAAATTAAAAAGGCACACAAGCATGGCGCATTTTTTTTTGACTCCTTGAAAAGCTACTCGCAAGTTTCAAGTTTGATTAGCGAAAAACTTAACGCTCCGAAACATGTTGAGGTAGTTATGTCCCCAAAAGGAATGTACGAGTACTTCACACATGCTGAAAATTCAGGTAAGACCCTTTATCAAACAGAAGATATTGAGTGGGGCTGTGGATTTGACCTTGGGAAATTTCTTATTGAACATAATACTGGTGAATTTTTAAATAGCATCATCGATATAATTGAAGAAAATGATTTTGTGGAATTTGAAGAATTGGTGATGTATGCACGAAATAACAATTATTTATTGCTTGAGTTAATTGTAGATAAAACGTATTTCTTCTCTAAATTGCTAGACTCAAGGCGTTACAGTTCAGAAAGACTCATTCGTAAAACTTTTAAAGAAATGGGAGAAGGGGATGAAGAGAAAAAAAATCTTGCATAACCAAAGGAGAAAATATGAAAGAAATACCACTGTGGGAAAAGTCAAATCTTACCTTAGAAGAAGCAAGTGCTTATAGTGGAATCGGTATTAACAAATTACGGAAGATTTCAGATGATAGCAATTGTACCTTTGTGCTTTGGAATGGCAGTAAGAGATTGATAAAACGTAAAATGTTAGATGCATATTTGGCGAAAACGTATTCAATATAAGTAGTAAAAGATGTTATCTTAATATGGACAATGGAGAGCACCTTGAGTTATAATTTGCTTGAGCGTGTTCTCTTTTCGTTATGAAAGGAGAATAATAATGGCAGTAGAGAGACGAAAAGATAAAAAGAATAGAGTTTTAAAGGAAGGTGAGTACCAGAGAGCAAACGGAACGTTTGAATACAAGTGGAGAGATAAAAAAGGAAAACGTCATTCTGTTTATGCAAAGACACTTGATGAATTACGAGAAATGGAAATCGATGTATTAAGGGATACCTTAGATGGTATTAGGGCAGATAAGAACGATATTACAATCAATGATCTATATTATCGTTGGGTGCAGTTGAAAAGGGGCTTGAAACATAACACTTTTCAGAATTACAAATATATGTATACACAATTTGTTGAACCTGATTTTGGAGAAATAAAAGTTGCAGAATTAAAGAGGTCAGATGTTAGAGCTTTTTATAATCATCTTTCAGATTCACAGCATTTAAAGACAGCAACAATTGACAATATACATACAGTTCTTCACCAAGTATTAGAGTTAGGTGTTGAAGATGATTACCTTCGCTACAATCCATCAGATAATGCACTAAAGGAATTGAAACAAGCACATAATAAAGATTCAGAAAAAAGAAGAGCTTTAACAGTTCCAGAGCAGGAGTTATTTGAAAAATTTCTAAGTGAACAAGGACAGTATCATAGATGGTATCCTATATTTACAGTTCTTTTATGGACTGGTATGCGGGTGGGAGAAATTACAGGCTTACGGTGGTGTGATATAGACTTGGAAGATGAAACTATTAGCGTTAATCATACTCTTGTTTATTATGATAAGGGCGGAGAAGAGAGATGCGGTTTCTCAATCAATACGCCAAAGACAAAAGCAGGAGAAAGAACAATACCTATGTTACCAATAGTAAAAGTAGCGTTTTTGATGGAAAAGGAATACCAAACAGAATGTGAAGTGGCTTGTAATGTAGTAGTTGATGGATATACAAATTTTATCTTTATCAATCGTTTTGGCGGTGTTCAGCATCAAGGAACGCTTAATAAGGCACTTAGAAGAATTATTCGTGATTGCAATTATGATGTGCTTGATAAAGGTGAAAAAGATGGAGTGATACTTCCTAGATTTAGCAATCATTCACTTAGACATACGTTTACTACCAGAATGTGTGAAGCGGGAGTTAATATTAAGGCAATGCAGGAAATTTTGGGTCATGCAGATGCAGAAACGACCATGGACATATATGCAGAAGCAACAAAAGACTTAAAGAAAACAGAATTAATTAACTTTGAAGCTTATTTTAACGCACAGAAGAAAGCTCGAAATGGTACAGAATAAAGCTTACGACCATTTTACGACATAATTACGACCACTTATATAGAGTTGTGTAGAAATATGAATTAGTGAACAAAAAAGAACATCTTAAAATAGGGATATGTAGACCGATAAAGAGTTATAAATATATAGATATAATTTCCCAACGATGAAGTCACTTGATAAGTAAAATCCTTTATTTATCGGGTTTTAGAGGTAATTCTGCTGTCAATAACAGCGTTTTATCTCAAATTTATCTCATTTCAATAGAAATTGGAAAAATTAAAGCACTCATTACTGAAAAGTAGTGGGTGCTTTTTGTGTTTAACAAACATCATTGTACTCGTTAAGTAGTTCATAATCTTTATAAGTTTCAACAGAAAAGAGTGTGTATTTATTTATAATTTTTAAAGTTTGTTGTATCTGTGATATATCATAGCAACCAATATTAAACATGTTTTCCTAAAAGATACTCTACTCTTATACCCCATCTTTTTGCGAGTTTGTGTGCGACTTGCGATTTTCCAAATGGAACAATCTTATCAATCACAATCTTATATATCTGCAGCAAGATGATGGACACTGTGGAATGCATATTACAACACCTAAGACCAAAGCAGGTTATAGAGTCGTTTGGGTGGCATTGCTGCAGGAATGCAAAAGGCAAATGTACGAAGGTAATAACACGTTGGAAATCGACAGATACAGTGGTTTTTGTTTTACAAATAGGTTTGGGTATGTTCACAATCCTGAAACGTGAAACGATAAACAGAGCAATAAAAAAGGGAGCGACAACATCCTTGCCTTTTTGCGATGGTAGAAAAAAGGGTTGCAGGCAATATATGAAAGAGATATACTAGATTTAAAAATATATGAAGAGAAGAAATGGGTATGGGGAGTGTGATTGAAGAAGTGTGTACATATATGGGGGAATATATTACAAAAAATTGGGGGCTTTTGATTTTTCCGTTACTGCTAACTGCATTATTATTGTTTATATACAAAATTTCGAAAAAAATGTTTAAAAAAATCGATGAACAGTTGAGTGAATTAGCAAAGAAAGTGCTTATAGTTTTTTTGATGTTAATAGTTTCGCTTTTTCTTTTTCTTTTGAATAGCAAAAATTCGCTAATGGTAGTGTTAGCTATGGGATTGGCGGGGGAGATAATGAATATTATATTGATTCCTATAGCAACAATGCTTGATTTGACTGATAAGGAGAAGAATTGTAAGGGAATAGTTAAGAAAGAATATAGGAAGTATTTTCGTCATCAAATTTTGATTTGTAAAAATATTTGGCACGAAAGAAACGTACAAATTGAAAAGAACGATCATAAAAGAAAAGAAGAAATTATTGGGTGTGCGACGATTTCTCTTCTAGCATTAGCAGCATATAGTTTTTTTATAGGAGAAAAGGCATTAGGATACTTGCTCGTGTCCTTTGTTTTTGGTAAATTTTTGTGGTTAGAGGGTGGTATTCCTGAATGTTTCACAAGAATATTGTATTACATAAAGAAAGAGATTAAAATAGTTGTGGAATTGGCGATAGTGTGGATTTTATATCATTATTTTATTGATATAAAGGGTTGCGATATGTCTGCTCTATATTGGGGTATTGCACCAGTGTTTATCATAGGGATTGCGATATTAGCGAAGGATTATAAGAAAAAGAAGGGTATGAAGGGAAATTTGAGATAAAAGAATGTATCGAGGTAAGAGATATAAATGGAGTATCTTTTAGGTATTGGATGAGACAAGGTCTTATGCTTGAATATAATAATATCAATACGATATGGATAAGGGGAAATATATGGGTAAATTGTTGGATTGGTTTGGCTTTAGATTTGAAGCAAAAGAAATAAATGTTTATACTGAATCGGATAGTTGGCTTGACCAATATAAACAAGAGTATTTGTCAAAAAATGAAGAAGACAAAGATGGTGCTGCTGCATTAGTATTTGAAGAGGCTAAACGACTAATACATAGTTTTGATGAAAAGCAACTTCTTAAGGAAATGAAAAAGCAGAGGATGAATGTTGATTTTCTTACTTTAAACATAACACAAAATGTTGCATTGGTAAAAGTGAGAGAAGGCGATACAAAAGATATAATAAAACAATATGGTCCAACGGTTGAGGCTAAATCCGTTTATAATTTTACTAATGATAAAAAACTAGAGTTGCATTATATAAGTCCATTACAACATGATGAAAATAAAAGGTTGATTGATGAATTGTCTCGTAGACTTTTTTAGATGTGAGGAAGTATACATAAAAGTGTGTCTGGGTTTGTAGTACAATTCATATAATTGCTATCAATAAATCGGCGCAATAAATCAAGATAAAACATGATGATTTGAAGGCAGGACAAGTCCCATCTATGAAGAGTTTAGATAAATAAAGCCTTTGTTTACAAGGTTTGAGAGATTGGAAGTCATAAAATGCGACCAATTTACGACCAAAGTTTATAAAGAGAGCATGCTCGAAGTAAAAAGAGACTGTAAAGCGGTTGAACTTATTGA
>JAEZKD010000318.1 GCA_023415655.1 Bacillota bacterium
GGTAAGGATATACTGGAAAAGACCATTACTCCCTCGGGTAATAGTACAATTATCCAAACAGATATTGTAATTCTTGAAGAAACGAACAGCAGACTTTTTTTGAAAGCAAGAAACAAACGAGATATTGTAAGGGATATTATTTTTGTTGCTTTAAGCGTAGACACTGAGTTTGATTTCGATCTCAATAAAAGTATTAACGATGCTGTAAATAAAAAAGGCATTAAGAAATCTGTAGAAAAAGATATAAAAGTAGAAAGCGAGATATTCCAAGGGGTTTACAACCTGTTCAGGACAGAAAGTCTAATGAAAGCTTTCTTGGAAATTGCGAGAGAGCTTCAAGATAATTTCAATTCTGAGGATGATATACAAGAATATATAAATAATAATATGATTGACTCAAGCCTTGCAGAGCTTTTAGATGATATCATAAAAACTCAGCTTGGGATTGAAAATTTTTACGGCTATAGACATGAAATGCTCCTGGAGAGTGATTATATACTGGAAAAGACAATTATTCCGACCAAAACCTTTGAAAAGTACAAGGAACGAAATGAGGAATTTAGTAATATTATTTCATACCGAATTTTGTTTGAACAAGCGGTGCTTGTATTAAAATGTGATGAGAAAGCCAAATTAAGCTTACCGCTTAAGTTTAGGAAAGGTATTGTTTTTAGGGATTCCCAGGGACATAAGAAATCAGAACAAGTTGGCATAGCTACAGATTTCGAGGTAAAAAATAAAATTTTGCTTATACCGGCTGGAACTGGAGGAGAATTAGTTGATGATAAATATATTGAAGAACTAAAAAATATCATTATATCGGAGCCAAAACAAAATATTGTTGTAATTACAAAGCTTGACAAAGCAAGCTCTTATGAACAGTACAATCAAGGCGACTATAATGGATTTATTGAAAGCTTGAAGGAACAAGTTGTTACAACTCATAATAATCTTATTGATAAATTAGAAGATTCTGAAGAACAGAATGGGATGCAACCATATAAACTGGATAAGAATGCACTTGTCAAGAAATTCATAGAATCTTTTGATAATGCGTTTTTGTCGAAAATAACCAAGGATTCTGATGGAAACTTTGATGCAGAGCTTCATAGAATCATGTGCAGAAATAAAAATAGTCAGGAAATAACAACTTCGGATATTGAAGATATCGGTATGGTTGAAGGTGGGTGGCATACTTTAATTTCTGGTATTCTTGATAGAGAATACAGGCTTTCTTATGATGAAGGTGACGTAGTTTTAAGATGTTCAGATTCAATCAAGAAAAAGGAAACAATTTCAGAGTTAGCAGTTAACATGAATGGAATGCTGAATGTATGCTATGAAAATTTCAAATGGGAGCAAGAGCTACATACTGCATTAAATTTATACTCAAAAGATTTCCGTTACATATACCATGAATTATATTTATGGAATAGCCGTTCAATAAACCGTGATACTACCACTAGCGGGTATGATATTGAAGAAAAAGCCGGTAAACTTGTTAATTATATCAATAGCCTTGTTTTGAAGTCTGATGCAAGTAAAAATGCTGTAGAAGCAATACTAGAGTCAATTTTGGAAAAATATCTGGATGAATGTTATTCATTCAATAAATTACAGAATTCCTCAAAGCTTGCCAAGATGATAATCTCAAGTGCTATAAGCAGAGCTACAATCGTTTCATATAAGTTGTTTGACAGGAAAATTATTAATAACTCTTCAAGCGAGAATATTAGAATAATATACAGAGATACCAAAGAGTATATTCAACCGCCTAGACCAATTGAGGAATATGATGTAAATAAAAGATCGTATTATACGAATACTGCTTATTTTCTGGGCATTTACTGTAATCTTTTATCGAAATTCAAATATAATTTGGATAAATATTTTATTGATGTCTTTAAGGCAATTATTGAAAGTGAACTGGAAAAGCTAGAGGGAAAAGCACAGTAGAAATGATATTGCTTTTTGGATAGAGTTTTCAAATTATAAAAAAGGTTGCCTGAAATACCTGGCAACCTTTTTTTAGTAAGTACATAATTTTTCTTCAGAGATTACTTCGCCATGTTCCAAATCAATCAACATTACATAAAGATTAACTCTTAAAGATTTTGGTGGCCGTCTAATAAGTTGATTATACGTAGACTCGCTATTAACTGCAATTGTGAATTTGTCACTATTATGAAATTCAAGTGTAGCAATCTGTCCATATATATGAAATGTTGGCAGGATTGATCCTCTTCGCTCGTCAAGACTACCTTTGAATTCAAGATACCATTTTTTATATCCTTCATGTTCAATATCAATTATCATATCGGGAAAACTGTGCTTGTTTTCAGGTTTTTGAATATTCCAATTAAAAGGAGCATCATATAAGTATGAAAGAACTATTTGAAAAAACTTTTTTTCGATAAGTTCATATTGGTTTCTCCTTTCAAATGGTGAAGACTGCTCTATGACATATTCTTTACTTTGATGTAAATCAGGATTAATATTGTCTATTTGCTCGTTGGTAATATCATCTATTTCAATATGCCCTGCTGCCGCCATAAATTCTTTATATGAAACATTATTATGTGCCTTAGAGGAAAGCTTAGAAATTGTTTCTGGGGAGGGGGGCGTCTCTATCATTTGTCTCAAAAATCTGGATATATGAGCAGCGCTAACGCCAGTTTCATTTGCATATTGGTTTATTGAACGTTTACCTCTTGCTTTTTCTAATAGAAACGCAAATAGCTCTTTATTAAAAATTAAATTACTTTTCATGTATTTCACCCCGCAAAGGACTCTTTTAGTTTAGTATAGCACAATTTGTTTATAATAATCAACAATACTGTTGACTGCATTAAAAATATTTGCCCATGAATTATTTAGTGCTGAATTTGAAGTAGACATATTATCTTCAATTCGTAAATTTTTAAGACTTAAGATTTGCTAAGGCTCCGAAGAAATTTAGCATATTTATTAAAGAAAATGAAAGAATTTATGATTCGACTATTGACCACAAACAATAGAATATATATAATATAAACAACAGATAATTTGACAGTTATCAACAAAAATGCAGGACAAAGCATAAGCTGGGTGGAAGAAATACTATTTGGAGGTGCTTATTGTGAAAAAGATTACTGTTTCATGTCCGCAGAAAAAACCATCTAAAGTCTGTGAATTAGTCAAGGAGAACTCTGGAATAGTATTGATGGAGATAAAGTTTCCAGGGACAGCAGAACTCATAAGAATCAACTTAAGTGAATACCTCAAAAAGCTTGGTCTATCAATATCAGAATCGGTTTAATTAAATAAAGTATTGATATTAGATAGATTTCATACTGAGCAAATCGGCACATAGGATACTATAGTGACCAACGCCTGATGAAAGCACTTTATTGTGTTTTTACCAGGCGTTTTTTATTTATTAAAACAACAACTGAATACTCGCGCTACCTAGCAACGGGTCCGTTATAAACGAGTCACCAAATTGCAGGAGCTACGAAACGTAAGGTTTGTAGAACTCTGAAATTGGTGGTTTGACGGGTTTTCTTTAATTACGCCTTTTTTAGGTACTCACTCCTTTCGTTTCGGTATTCACCAATACGAAAGGAAACCTATTTATGAAAAAGGTAAGAAAGCATGAGCAATATTTCTATACGTCAGGTACGATTGTTTTTGCATTTAAAAAAAGCAACTCGTTTCTGCTCTCTAAAGAGATGCAAAAACATGTGGCTCATATTTTTTACCTTTACATAAAGGCAGTTCATTGCCGTTCCCCACCGCTTGTTCTTCATTTCCGAATTTTCAAATTCATGAAATGGAGGACAAGCTATATGGCTGTATTTAATAAAAGGACGAACTATCGGGAGAAATATCCCGAATTAAGCGATGAAATCATCGATGTTCTGATGAAAAGCGACCGTAAGATGGAGTACCAGCAGTATGATCTGAAGGTCGGAAGATACCGAATTGACAGCACAACACAGATCGTTACATACATAGCAAGCAAGGAGGATTCCTATGACAGGCTGTCGGAGGAAAACCGGCAGTTTGCTGCAGAGGACGAAAGCGTAGAGGATGCTGCAATAAAGGCCGTGATGCTTGAAAGAATGCTGGCGTGCCTTAAGCTGCTTAGTCCGGAGGAACAAAAACTAATCACTGAGCTGTTTTTCAAGGGAAAAAGCGAACGTAAACTCTCGGCGGAAACGGGCATTCACTATATGACCATTCATGACAGAAAGATAAAAATCCTCGGCAAAATAAAAAAATTTATGGAAAAGTAAAAATTTTTCCGTGCAGCCCCCTTGCTCAGCGTGGAAGTCAGTGAGGGGGTTTTTTCTGTTCTCCCTCTTGCTCTTTGAAAATTTCATATCCGACAGCATAAATACATGAGCTGTCCAGCCGTGTGAAAAGCGGCAGCGACATTAACGGACGCGCGGAGACTGCCTGCGGATGTAAGACATCCGTCGAACCGATGGCATCGAAGGTGACGAGCGGGAACGCCCGGTCATAAAACAGTCTGTGGTGGACTGTTTCGCAATGAAATGGGCAGAGATAATGCTACTTCCGTCCAGCCACAGACTCAAGCAATGGAGGCGGCTCGCAGAGATCCTGGGAGAGGTGAGATTCCTATGAGGCTTATTGACCACAAGCCGTTTATGCTGTCGCCCTGGAGAGCCGCAAGGCTTTTTTCGCTTCGGGAAGTAGTGTCGAATAGAAGCGTCAATTCGCAATGAAGAATAAGCAGATCATTTTTTGATCTTGGAAACTATGCGGCAGGGCGGGCTTTTTCCGTCCTGCCGTATCCTTCTGAGATTAAAACAAAAATATCAAGGAGGAAATCGATATGCAAAAGGAAGTATTAGCAG
>JAEZKD010000319.1 GCA_023415655.1 Bacillota bacterium
GATTGAGTATGAAGGCAAAGGAGTACTTAGTGATTGAGAATGATCAAGTTTCATTTACGGTTCAAGAGTGTCTTTCAGTAAATGAGAAGATTGGAATTCCAGTGGTATTTGATAATAAGCATTATCATTGGAATCCAGGAGAGCTTTCTTATCAAGAAGCAGTGAAAAAAGCAGTGTATACTTGGAAGAATCGAATACCGAAGCTACATCTAGCGAGTGATAAAGATTCCAATCGTCATGCCCATGATGATTATATTCATATTGCTGATTATCTTGAGTTAGAAACTGCGCTTGAAAAGTCAGGAATCAAGGAATGTTATGTGATGCTTGAATGTAAACAAAAGGATCGTGCGGTTCTTGAGTTAAGGCGTAGAATTGCTGAGTTTGAGTAGGTTATTAGTGGAAGGAATATCTGCATAATTTTGTGAAAGATACCACCAGAGAAATGATACTCTGGTGGTAAATTGATCATAAAATTAACTCTACCAATTCTAATTCAGCTTAAATGTATTCACATCATCAATTTTGAAACCAATTTTCAGCATCAGATACTTTATAATGTATATCTAATTCTGATATAGAGTATTTAATAACATTGTTTTTGAAAAATGGGTCTTCTCTATAAAAATCTTGAATAATTTGTTCTGTTTCTGACTTTACTACGGTAACAGATGAACTCATATCCCTTTTCAATGATGAAAATAGAACTTTACCCTCTTTCATTAACATACCTGTATATTCCTGATGATCTTGCATCATTTTTTCAGTCATTTTTTCTGGATTAGTTACAATTCCTTCAATTAAAAAATATTTCATATTTTAATCCTCCTATTTTCTTAATTTATTGCGTAGTTTAATAAAAAACGAGCTTATATTCTATATGAGAATTATAACCGGATTTATAACATTTATTGTCATCGTCACTGTGATCCAAATGCTTTGAGATCAAATCTTTGATACAAAAAAATGCTTTGAGATCAAATCTTTGATACAAAAAAATGCTTTGAGATCAAATCTTTGATACATAAAAAATGCTTTGAGACCAAATCTTTGATACATAAAAAATGTGTAACAGACATAAAAGTCTGTTACACATTAAAAGTCTAACTTTTATCCTCACATCAATACCAAAATGTGGGTAATTAAGGTCTTTTTTAACGAATCTGTTGATATTTGAATTCCTTATCTCATCACTTATCTAATGCCACACAATTGATTGGGCTTAGTTATTCGAGAGAAGCATACGGTCATTCTCTAATTCACTTCCGCTGATTTGAGAGAATTTCTTTAATAGTTTTTCTACTGTGAGCTGCTTTTTCTCTTCTCCACTTACGTCAAAGATGATGGTTCCATTGTGCATCATGATGAGTCGATTGCCATGAACAATGGCATCTTTCATATTGTGAGTTACCATCATGGCAGTCAAATTATGTTCTGCGATGATTTTGTCAGAAAGCTCAAGAACTTTAGAAGCAGTCTTTGGATCAAGTGCAGCAGTATGTTCATCGAGAAGTAAGATCTTTGGTTTTTGTAAGGTTGCCATAAGTAAGGTAAGTGCCTGACGTTGACCACCAGACAATAAACCAACTTTACTTGTCATACGTGATTCTAGACCTAAATCTAAGGTCTTTAGAATCTCATGAAACATCTCACGTTCTTCTTTTTTTATACCCCAAGCAAGACCACGTTTTTTACCTCGGCGATTCGCAAGAGCTAGATTTTCTTCAATGTTCATATTCGCTGCTGTACCCATCATCGGATCTTGGAAGACACGACCGATGTATTGAGAACGGCGATATTCAATCAGATTGGTGACATCTTCATTATCAATAACGATGTGACCTTGATCAATTGGGAAAACACCAGCGAGGCTGTTTAGTAAGGTTGATTTACCTGCACCATTACCACCAATGACAGTGACAAAATCACCAGGATTGAGTTCGAGGTTGACATTGGTGAGTGCTTTCTTTTCATTGATGGTTCCAGGATTGAAAGTTTTATAGATTCCTTGCATGTTTAACATTATTCTTTCCCCCCTTTCTTATGGGAGAAAAAGAGAACTCGTAATATAGGGGAAAGCCATGGAAAGAAACGGTTCAGCTTACGAAAATGAGGTAACATGGAAGCTTTTATCATTGGTAATGCAAGACAAAATGCTACTGTGATTGCAGTAAATAGCTTTAAGTCATTTGCATTCATACCAGATTTTAAAACTAAAGCTATGATAATACGATAAGTGACTGCACCAAAAGCAAGGGCAAATAAGGTTCTTTTAAAGGTCTTTGTCCCAATGATTACTTCACCGATAATCAATGAAGCTAAACCAATAACAATAGATCCAGTACCCATTTGAACATCTGCATAAGACTGATATTGTGCAATAAGAGCTCCAGAAAAAGCTACAAGACCATTGGAAATGACAAGACCAATGATAATCATAGTATTGGTATGGACACCCTGGGCACGCACCATATTCTGATTGTTACCAGTAGCTCGAATTGCACTTCCAAGTTCAGTTCCAAAAAACCAGTAAGTAATTACTGAGACAACAATTACAATGATAAGACCTACAATCAAGGTTGCCATGGTCTTAGTTAACCCAAGGTCCATCAATGGTTGGAAAACGGAATTGGTTCTTAATAATGGTGTATTTGCTTTTCCCATGACACGAAGATTGATGGAGTAAAGTGATATCATAGTTAAGATACCGGATAAGAGAGCAGGAATTTTTAACTTTGTATGTAGTAAACCTGTAATCAATCCACCCAAACAACCAGCTATTACAGCACATAAAGTCGCAATCCAAGGATTTACATCTGCGACAATTAATCGTGCAACAACGGCACCACCAAGAGCAATCGTTCCTTCGACGGAAAGATCTGCAACATCAAGAATTCGATAAGTTAAGTAAACACCAAGTGTCATGATGCCCCATAATAGACCAAGAGAAATGGCACCTAACAATATATCATACATATAAATTCCTACCTTTCTGGTATTACTCTGCTTTTGTAGTTACTGTATATTCTTTATATTGATCTGGAATTGTTATTCCAAGAGCTGTTGCAACATCGGAGTTGATACAATAATCATAGTTTTTAGAAGAAACAACAGGCATCTTAGAGATATCATCTCCATTTAGAACTTTTACTGCCATTTCGCCTGCTTGATAACCAATGTCGTAATAGTTAATTCCTAGGGTTGCAAAACCACCGTAATTTACCATACCAGCTTCACCACAGATCACCGGAACTTTCGCAGCTACTGTAACTTCATTAACTGTAGCCATAGAAGAAGCGATGATATTATCGGTTGGAGCATAAATGGCATCACATTCAGTAACTAGAGAAGTGACTGCTTGCTGAACATCATTCGTGCTAGAAACCGTACGTTCTACATAAGCGATACCTCTTGCTTCCAAGATTTCTTTTGCAATATCAGTCTGAAGAATGGAATTGTCTTCGGATGAATTATATAAGAAACCTACCGTCTTAACATCAGGACATAATTCAAACATTAAATCAATCTGTGCTTCAATTGGATTCATATCGTTGGTACCAGATACATTGGTATTTGGTTCATCATCCGATTCAACTAACCCTGATGTAGTAAAGTCAGTGACAGCAGTTGCGATGATTGGAATGGTTGTTGTTTTACCAGCAACAGCCTGAGCGCTTGGAGTTGCAATTGCAAAGATTAAATCTACCTTGTCACCTACAAATTTATCTGCAATTGTTGAAAGATTGTTTGGATCTCCCTGTCCATTCTGATATGTAATGCTAACATTATCGCCATCTACGAAACCATTGTCCTTTAGCGCAGCTACAAAACCTTCTTCGGATTGATTCAATGCAACGTGATCCATCATTTTAATAATACCGATTTCTTTTCTACTATCACCACTTGTACTGGTGCTGTCTTCTTTTGTTCCGCAGCCAATTGTCGAAACAGCTAATGCGGCAACGAGAGCAGTAGCTAATACCTTTTTCAAATTTTTCATAATGCTCCTCCTACTTGTAAATATATTGCTTTAAAGTGATAAAGTTTTACAGTAACGTATTATACCATGAATTCGATCAACATTCAATACAAAAGATGAAAAAGAAAGATTACGGCAAATAAAAGTTATGGTATAATAAGATAACTACATAAATTCAATGGAGGATTCGTAATGAAGGTGTTAATTGTAATTGATATGCAAAACGACTTTATTGATGGAGCCCTTGGTACAAAAGAGGCACAACAGATTGTACCAGCAGTGATTGATAAAGTGAATGAATATCAGCAGCAGAATGAATGCGTCATTTTTACAAGAGATACTCACCACCATGATTACTTGCATACTCAGGAAGGAATGAAGCTTCCCATTGAGCATTGCATTCGGGATACGAAGGGATGGCAGATTACAGATGCTCTTACCTTTGCTAGTTCAGAGATTATTGATAAACCGTCATTTGGCACACTTGTTTTGCCAAAGGTAATCGAGAATGCTACTCATGGTGTGATTGAAAGTATCTTATTGGTGGGGCTTTGTACGGATATCTGTGTAATATCCAATGCTATGATATTAAAAGCAGCTTTTCCAGAGGTACCAATTCAGGTAGATGCAAGGTGTTGTGCTGGTGTAACAAAGGAAAGCCACCAAAATGCATTGCAAGCAATGAAGATGTGTCAGATCACCATATTAAATGAAGTTAAAGTATAGTAGAAAATGACTTGAGAATGTCTCCATGGAAGATGCAGCTAAACTACTATTCATATTTCAAGGAAACAAATCTATTGAAAACCTGTTCTAAAACCGATATGAAATATAAATACTTGGGGTTTTGAACAAACCAACAGTTATAACTTGATACAAAGATCATTTATATCATACAAAGATCATTTGTAGCATTGTATCAGAAAAAGATATAAAGATAAGAATAACTTGTAAACAAAAATACCAAGGAATTTCAATGAATTAAAAAAGGAGTTACTATGCAAAACGAAAAATTTGCCTTATTAATTGATTCTGAGAATATTTCAGCGAAATATATTTCAGTGATTCTAGATGAAATACAAAAATATGGTAGTATTACATATAAACGTATCTATGGGGATTGGACAAGTACACAGAGTACCAAGTGGAAAGAAGTCATTCAGGAGCACTCCATTACACCAATTCAGCAATTTCGTAATACGATTGGAAAGAATGCAACCGATTCTGCATTAATTATAGATGCAATGGACATTCTTTATACGAATCAAGTGGATGGATTTTGTATCGTTTCAAGTGATGGTGATTTTACGCGTTTGGCTAGCCGCCTACGTGAGTCTGGCATGCAAGTGATTGGTATGGGAGAAGAAAAGACTCCACGTTCCTTTTGTGCAGCGTGTAGTGTATTCACCAACATCGATATCTTGTTTGATCAAGAGGAACGAGTGGAGCCTAAGAAAAAGTCCAATAAGAATACAAAGAATCAGGAACTTAAGATTGCAAAACCTGGAGCAACAAAACAAGAGATTGAGAATACAATTATTAATATCGTAACTGAAAATGAAAACAAAGGAAAACCAACGGAGCTTGGGGAAATTGGTAATCGTCTGCTGAACAAATATCCTGACTTCGATGTTCGTAAATTTGGATATAGTTTGTTACGAATCTTTTTACGAGAGTTTCAGAGCTTAGAATTAACACAGGTTAAGAATACTATTATCGTTTCGTTACGTGAGAATAAGAAAAAGCAAGAGGAAATCTATCAGAACATTATTAATTTTATTCAACAACAGCAAACGCATATGATAGGGTTAAATGAGCTCAGTAACAAACTACATATGCTGGATAAGAATTTTAACGTGAAGGATTTTGGTTATTCTACCTTTACAAAATTCATTCAAAGCTTTCAGGAGCTTGAATTGATTGAGTGTGGAAATCATTCGTGTAAAGTAAGAATGAAGGAGTAGAGAGATTTACTTTTGTGCTTTGACACAGAAAACATTGGGCATGGGTTCGTTGTTTTTTGATTTTCCCTCTTCTATAATGTGCTGTATTAGTAGCTTTCTTACAGTATAAGGAGAGAGGAGAATGGAATATGACAGGGGAAGAAATCAAACAGACCTCAAAAGAGTATGTATTGCAGTCTTGGAGTAAACAAGGAGGATTAAATCCAATTCCAGTAGAAAGGGCAGAGGGGATTTATTTCTATGATTATGATGGGAATCGATATACGGATATGTCATCTCAGCTTGTTAACTTAAATGTTGGGTTTGGGAATAAGGACATTGCGGATGCTATCAAAGAACAAGTCGATCAGTATGCGTTTGTTGCACCAAGCTATGCCTCCAAACCAAGGGCAGAACTTGCAAAGCTATTGATTGAGCTACTTC
>JAEZKD010000084.1 GCA_023415655.1 Bacillota bacterium
ACGTCATATTGAGCAGGCGATGGATCGATTGATGGAAGGAAGAACTGTATTTGTCATTGCACATCGACTTTCTACTGTACGGAATTCTAATGCAATTATGGTATTAGAACAAGGTGAGATCATTGAACGTGGGGATCATCAAGCTTTAATAGCCCAAAAGGGTAAATACTATCAGTTATATACTGGAATGTTTGAATTATCGTAAAAATAAAAGGAGTACAGCATATTTTCTCATTGTTGAGAGGAGTGGGGTACTCCTTTGTTATGCACACAATACTCATTAAAAAGTATGACAACACAGGAATGTTTAAACTATAGATGAAATTCATACCAATTATAAAAGTAAATTATACCAAAACAGTTGAAATTTGGACGAAATAAGATATAATATAGTTGACGGGTATTCGTCAAATATTTTATTGGAGGAGAAAAAGAATGAAGTTAAAGAAAATTTTATCTTTAGGTTTAGTTCTTGCTATGTCTGGCTCATTGCTTGCAGGATGTGGCACAAAGGAAGACAGTAAAGAAAGCAGCAGTGGTAGCAATGGTAGTGAAATTGCATTAATTACTGATAAGGGTAATATCGATGACAAGTCCTTTAATCAGGGTTCTTGGGAAGGCGTTGTAGAATTCGCTGAAGCTAATAAGATTTCTCATCAGTACATAAAGCCAGAAGAAGCTTCTGATGCTGGTTATTTCGCTGCAATTGAGCAAGCAATAGAGGGTGGAGCAAAAGTTGTTGTAACACCAGGTTATTTATTCGAAGTTGCTGTATATGAAGCTCAGACAAAGTATCCAAACGTTAAGTTTATCTTACTTGATGGAGCACCTCATACAGCTGATTATGCAACTTACAAGACAGAAGCTAACGTAGCAAGCGTTATGTACTCTGAAGAAGAATCAGGATACCTTGCTGGATATGCTGCCGTAAAAGATGGCAATACTAAGCTTGGTTTCATGGGTGGTATGGCTGTTCCAGCAGTACGTGCTTTCGGTTATGGTTACTTACAGGGTGCTGAAAAAGCAGCTGCTGAGCTTGGCTTAGCTGATGGTTCTATTTCTGTAATTTACCACTATACTGGTGACTTTGCTGAAACAGATACTAATAAAGCAACTGCAAAGACTATGTATCAAGAAGGTGTTCAAGTAATCTTTGGTTGTGGTGGTTCTGTTGGTAAGAGCGTTATGTCTGCAGCAACAGAAGCTGGTACAAAAGTTATCGGTGTTGACGTTGACCAAAGATATGACAGTGAAACAGTTATCACTTCTGCAACTAAGGGTCTTGCTGCTTCTGTAGTAGCAGTTCTTGAAGCTATCTATAAGACAGACAGCTTTGCAACTTATGGTGGAACTACAACCTACTTTAGCGCTGTTAACAACGGTGTTGGTCTTCCAACTAGCGTAATTGGTGATGACAAAGCAGATGCATTTGATCGTTTTGCAAGCTTTACAAAGGCTGATTATGATGCAGTATTCGCAACATTAGTAAATGGCGAAGTTGATCCAGTTCGTGATATTACAATTGCAGATGCTAATGGTTATGCAACTTCTGAAGAGCTTACAGCAGGTCTTTCACTTGTTAAGGTTACAGTAGAAGCAAGACAGTAGTTAATGATAACGAATGTCATGTTTTAGGTAATGAAGGATGCATGTGAATTAATTTACCTGAATACGGGGGAAGGGCAGTTGCCAGTCCCCCGATTTTTATCTAGAGAAGAGAGGTTTCGCATGGAAGACTATATTATTGAGATGCTACATATCACAAAAGAATTCCCAGGTATTATCGCTAATGACGATATAACGCTTCGGTTAAAAAAAGGTGAGATCCATGCATTGCTTGGAGAAAATGGAGCAGGAAAATCAACTCTAATGAGTGTACTTTTTGGGTTGTATCAAGCAGAGAAGGGCGAAATTAGAAAGAATGGGCAAGTAGTAAAAATAAACAATCCAAACGATGCGAACGCACTTGGTATTGGGATGGTACATCAGCATTTTAAATTAGTTGATATTTTTACGGTATTGGAGAACATTATTCTAGGTGTTGAGCCAAATAAAATGGGATTTATACAGAAAAAAGAAGCAAGAGAGAAAGTACTTGAATTAAGTGAGAAATATGGATTAAAGGTAAATCCAGATGTTTTAATTGAAAATATTACTGTTGGTATGCAGCAACGTGTTGAGATTCTTAAGATGCTTTATAGAGACAATGATATACTAATTTTTGATGAACCAACTGCAGTTTTAACACCGCAGGAAATAGACGAACTTATGGAAATTATGCGTAATTTCGCCAAAGAGGGTAAGTCCATACTCTTCATTACACATAAGTTAAATGAAATTATGGCAGTTGCTGATCGATGTACGGTATTGCGCAAGGGTAAATATATTGGAACAGTTGATATTAAGGACACAACAAAGGAAGAGCTTTCAAAGATGATGGTTGGACGTGATATCAACTTTATCGTTGAGAAGAAGGAAGCCGAAAGGAAAGAGGTTATTCTTTCTGTACGTGGAGTCACGGTACCATGTAAGCATAGTAAGAATAATGCAGTGAACAATGTTTCCTTTGATGTTCATGCAGGAGAAATCGTTTGTCTTGCCGGGATTGATGGGAATGGACAAACCGAGTTTGTATCCGCGTTAACAGGACTAGATAAAATGAGTGCAGGTACGATTACACTTTGTGGAAATGACATTACAAAGGCCAATATTCGAAAGCGTTCCAAAGCAGGAATGAGTCATATTCCAGAAGATCGTCATAAGCATGGACTTGTACTTGATTATAGCTTAGAGGATAATTTGGTGCTTCAACGTTATTGGCAGCCAGAATTCCAAGCACATGGATTTATCAAGAAGGGTGAAGTACGTAATTATGCGGAAAAGCTAATTACTCAGTATGATGTACGTAGTGGACAAGGTCCGATTACCATTGCACGAAGCATGTCCGGGGGAAATCAACAGAAGGCAATCATTGCACGTGAGATGGACAAACAGCATGAAGTATTAGTCGCAGTTCAGCCAACACGTGGACTTGATGTTGGTGCTATTGAGTACATTCATAAACAATTGATTCAAAAACGAGACGAAGGGAAAGCAGTGTTACTAGTTTCCTTGGAATTAGATGAAGTTATGAATGTTAGCGATCGTATTCTTGTGATGTACGAGGGCGAAATTGTTGGAGAATTAGATCCCAAAACTACAAACGTTCAGGAACTAGGACTTTATATGTCTGGTGCAAAACGAGATAACGGTAAGACAAAAAAGGAGGAGAAGACAAGTGAATAAAATGAGAAAATTAACACAAAGTAAAGGCTTTTCCTCATTTACCGCTGCTTTATTAGCGATTATCCTAGGTCTTTTCTTTGGACTTATAGTAATGTTAATTGCGAATCCTAACAGAGCAGGTTTGGGCTTTCAGAGAGTACTAACTGCTGGATTAAGCCGTGTCGGTGATGTATTCTACTATGCAACACCTATTTTAATGACAGGTCTTGCGGTTGGTTTTGCATTTAAGATGGGGTTATTCAATATTGGAGCCTCTGGTCAGTACACTATGGGTATGTTCTTTGCTATGTATGTTGGCTTTATGTGGGACCTTCCAGCTGGAATTCATTGGATTGTATGTATCTTAGCAGGTATGGTTGGAGGTATGATCTGGGGTGTTATCCCTGGTATCTTTAAAGCTATGTTGAACGTAAATGAAGTAATAACCTCCATTATGTTTAACTACATTGGTATGTACTTAGTTGATATGTGGATTCAAAGCAACTCTACAATGTATGTATCGTCTCAAGCAAGAACAGCTTATCTACCATCCTCCTCACAGATGCCTTCCTTAGGTGTTGATGGCTCAAGTGTAAGTGTTGGTATTATTCTTGCAATTCTAATTGCAATTGCTTTGTTTGTTATCTTAAATAAGACAACCTTTGGTTATGAGCTAAAAGCAACTGGCTTTAATAAGCATGCAAGTGATTATGCTGGTATGAATGGAAAGAAGAATATCATTCTTACCATGACAATTGCAGGTGGACTTGCTGGTCTTGGTGGTGCCTTTGCAATACTTGCACCTTCGGTCATTCAAGGAAGTAGTATCACCTATGAGCCAATTAGTGTCATTGCAGCCAATGGATTTAATGGTATTGCAGTTGCGTTACTTGGTAACTCTAGCCCAATTGGTATTATCTTTTCTTCTCTCTTTATTTCTTACATACAGCGTGGTGGCAGTAGCGCCAGCTTAGTAGGCTTTAAGCCAGAGATTATTGATGTTGTAATCGCTATTATTATCTATTTCTCAGCATTTGCAATGTTAATGAATACAACAGCTTCGAACTTTATAAAGAAGAGAAGAGATAAGAGAAAAGATAAGGAACAAGCAATTACACAGAATGCAAGTGTTCAGGCGAAAGAAACGAAAAAGGAGGAACAGTAAAGTATGGATGTTTTTATTTATTTAATTCAGAATACACTTCCAGTTGCAATTCCTCTTTTACTAGTTGCACTTGGTGGTATGTTTAGTGAGCGAAGCGGTGTAATTAATATCGGCTTAGAAGGTATTATGTTATTTGGTGCATTTTTTGGTTGTTTATTTACTTATGGAGCCAAAGATTCTGGATTAAGTGCTCAATTAATTCTATTAATAGCGATGTTGATTGCAGCAATTGCTGGCATTATCTTTTCCTTCTTATTGTCATTTGCAGCAGTTAAGATGAAAGCAGATCAGACAATTACTGGTACTGCATTGAATATGCTTGTTCCAGCGTTGGTTTTGTTGTTCGCTAAGATGTATTTTAACAGCGATGGAATTACAACGAGTACAAGCTTCTATATTAAGAAAGTGCCTGGCCTTGGAGATATCCCAGTGCTTGGTGAGTTGTTCTTCCAGAATACATACCTTACAGTTTATCTAGGAATTCTCTTCTTGATTGTTTCGACGATAATCTTTTATAAAACCAAATTTGGTTTACGCTTACGTGCGTGTGGTGAACATCCACAAGCAGCAGACTCCGTTGGTATTAACGTATATAAAATGAGATATGCAGGTGTTGCATTATCTGGTTTCTTAGGTGGCATCGGTGGTTTCTTCTATTCCGTTGGTGTTATGTCAGGTAACGTAAATGGACATACCGGTGCAGCAGGTTTTGGTTTCCTTGCATTAGCAGTTATGATATTTGGTCAATGGAAGCCAGTTAAGATTTTCTTTGCAGCCTTGTTCTTTGCGTTCCTTAGAACTTTAGCATACTCAGTTGCCTTGATACCTTTCTTGAAAAACTTAGAGCTTCACCAAGCTTATTATAAGATGCTACCATATGTAGCAACTATGGTTGTACTTGCATTTACCTCAAAGAAATCAAGAGCGCCGAAGGCAGAAGGTATTCCTTATGATAAGGGTAAGAGATAAAAGATAAAAGATAAAAGATAAAGATAAAAGATAAAGATAAAAGATATGTTAGCATAGTTTTTTGATGTTGATCTTATTATGTGAGTGGGTAAGCCCATGAAACAATAAGAGCATATCTTACAGTAAAATTGATTCAAAAAAACGATAACATTCTGTGAGTAGAGTGTTATCGTTTTTTTTATTCATGGCAAGTGAGGCAGTTTGCTGGCTCATCTTGTTTCGCATGAAAACTCATAGAAATTTGATATTTTCTTTCTGATTATTCTGGAAATTCCACAGTGACGTACCAACCAGCATCACTCCCAGTGACATCGGTTACTACACCCTCAAAACTCTTCAATCGTTCAGAAAAGGTATAATTCCCTGACATTGCAATTGCTGGAATGATTGTATAATAATAACTCATTGGAAGTTTACTTTCTTGTACGGTAACGTGATCTCCTGGTTTTACAAGATTCGGGCGTTCCATCTTAAACTTCATGCTTCTCATTAAATCAACTCCTTTTCATCAGAATAACACAAACCATGCAAGATGTCATTAGCATTTGCTAGGTATCCTTTGATTTACAAAAAGTTAAAATTTATCATACTTAGAATAAAAATTAAAAGAAGGATGGAGAGAATTCCCTTTATCACCTTTAGGTGTGCTACTTGTTTGGCAAAGAGCAATAGTTTTATTTCCTCGAGATCAGTTACCTCATCATATAGTAAGTAATCTTCCTGACGCAAACGAATGATATCTTTTAATTTCATCGTAGGATGTTTTCGTTCGGTTCCAACTGTTTCATATTCCTCTTTCGAAACATTCTTTGTATCAATCACATCTGCTTCATACAAAGCGTCATATATCTTTTTATTCATACTCTTGACCTCCCCATATTTCCTTATATACAGATTATACCATTTATATAGGGGGAGTAAAGAAAAAATGGTTGTCGCATTGTTGATTTGGTTTCTTACCATATATCATAATATGTGAGATAGCCACTCTATCTCTGAATACGTATATGGTAAGGTGCCAAGTTTGAATCATGCGACAACCATTTTTACTTCATATCTTCTATTTTCCTATCAGCATATCTACTTCTAATATATGTTGTACAAGCCATTCGGTCACAAAATTTAACATGTTCTCGATAAGCTCATCTTGATTTTCAATATCTTCCATAACTTGCATATCATATTTATCTAATTGTTCAATAAATTGCTGATGATGAATTTTCTGAGTAAATAGTCTTTTGTAGTTTATTGACTCCATATAGGCTTCTTCATCTGCAAAATGTTGTTTTGCATAATCAGATAATTTGACTAAAAGATCTTTGATATGATCATACTTATCCACCATAAACGGATTCTTTAATAACGCATATATTTGATTGGCGTAATCAAAAATCTGGCTGTGTTCTTCATCAACTAAAGGAATTCCTGTTAGATATTCTTGTTTCATTTCGTACATTATATTGTCCTCTTTCGTAAATATCACAATTGTAATACAAAATTGGTATAGCAAAAGGGCCTGCCCTTGTAAGCCATGATTCCTCATTTTGCAATCATAGTATATCATAGCAGAATTCAATATTCAACGAGTTACTTTATTAAAATTGGTGGGTTTTATATGTCAAGAGAATCTTTATAAGTATCATAACAATTTGTATTTTGATAAGCTGAAATACAGTAGTCTCAGCTTCATAAAATATAGTTTATTAAGAATAAGTATCAGCAATTGCATTTCAATTTTATATTGATATGTTAAAATAAAACAATACAGAGAGGATTTTCTTCTTTGTTACAAATTACAGTTGCAAGCTATTGGAGCTTAAAAAATAGATAAGTTGTTGGATTCATAAAAAAATCATAACACATATATATTTAGGAAGGAGTCAAAGAAATGACCAATTCTCGTTTGAAAGGAATGGAAGGAGTATTTATACCAGTAAAAGATCCCGAGTTGTCAGCAAAATGGTATGGAGAAATACTTGGTTTTAAATTACTTTACATAGAAGAAAATGCTGCTGTTATGCAGATAGCAGAGCTGTCACCAACAGTAGTGTGTCTTGTTAAAACGCAATCTCATCAACCAATGAAATTTCCAAGTAATAATTTTGGAGTTGGGAAGTACTATAATTTTATTCCTCAGAGTAGTATTGATGATATTTATCAGTACCTACTTTTACACAATGTAAAAGTAGATCCAATGGATGGTGAAGGAGGGACTCATTTTTTTACGTTCTATGATCTAGATGATAATCCATTAGGGGTTTGCCAGTAAGTAGAAGTAATAAAGGAGTAGTATTATAGTCATATTAATAACTACGATACTACTCCTAATATTTTTCAAATCCGTTATTTTACTGGGTTACTTAGAACGTGATGCTAATTCTTAGAACTTGTAACAATTTCTTAGAACTTGTAACTATTTCTTAGAATTTGTTTGCGTCAGCAGCTTCCTGGATCGCAACTGCTACAGCAACAGTAGCACCTACCATTGGGTTGTTACCCATACCGATTAAGCCCATCATTTCAACGTGAGCTGGAACGGAGGAAGAACCTGCGAACTGAGCATCGCTGTGCATACGTCCCATAGTATCAGTCATACCATAAGAAGCTGGGCCAGCAGCCATGTTATCTGGGTGAAGAGTTCTACCTGTACCACCACCAGAAGCTACGGAGAAGTAATTCTTACCCTGTTCAAGACATTCCTTCTTGTAAGTACCAGCAACTGGATGCTGGAATCTTGTTGGGTTAGTGGAGTTACCAGTGATGGAAACATCAACACCTTCTCTGTGCATGATAGCAACACCTTCCGTAACATCGTTTGCGCCGTAGCAATTTACAGCTGCACGAGGACCGTTGGAGTAAGATTTACGGAAGATTTCTTTTACTTCACCTGTATAATAATCCATCTGAGTTTCAACGAAAGTAAAGCCGTTGATACGGGAGATGATCTGAGCAGCATCTTTACCAAGACCGTTTAAGATAACACGTAATGGTTTTTGACGAACTTTGTTTGCACTCATAGCGATACCGATTGCACCTTCAGCAGCAGCAAAGGATTCGTGACCTGCTAAGAAAGCAAAACATTCAGTGGTTTCTTCAAGTAACATCTTACCTAGGTTACCATGACCGATACCAACTTTACGTTGATCAGCTACAGAACCTGGAATACAGAAAGACTGAAGACCTTCACCGATTGCAGCAGCAGCGTCAGCAGCTTTTCTACAACCTTTTTTAATTGCGATTGCAGCACCTACAACATAAGCCCAGCAAGCA
>JAEZKD010000110.1 GCA_023415655.1 Bacillota bacterium
TGGGGCTTTTATATACATATAATCAAGTACCAATTAATACATATCATGCGAAAGCGACAGTGTATAGTGCAGTTTATGGCTCCTATCAAGAGTCAATTACGGGATCAACAGCAATTCTTACCTATGCGGATATCGTTACAAGTAATAAAGTATGTGAACGTGCTGCTTCTATCTTAGCAGATGCTACAATTACGTCAGTGAATATTAGTAATATGATTAATGCGAGTGTCAATAGTGATTCAGCTATTATGGGGATCTATGCGTATTCTATTAATCCCGAACTTGCAGTTAGAGTTGTGAATGCAGTAGCAGAGGCATTTGTTATTGAGATACAAAGAATCACTGGTTCAGATGCGATTCAAGTATTAGATTCTGCAAACACTTATTACTTATACAGCAGTGGTACAAAAGATTTGTTCATGAAGAGAGCTTTATTTGTTGCTTTTGGTCTGATTCTAAGCTGTGGGATTGTAATGTTACGAGAATTGTTCTCTGGTAAAGTTAAGAGCATTGAACAGTGTAAAGGAGAAGGAGATACGATTATTGGTATTATTCCACATATATAATATCAATGGATTATGTAAACAAGGAGATTATCATGATTAAGGTAAGCATTATCGTACCAGTTTATAACGTAGAAGCATACTTGGACAAATGCCTGAATAGTTTGATCAATCAGACATTAGAAGATATTGAGATTATCGTGGTTAATGATGGTGCTACCGATCGTTCCCAAGAGATCATTGAGAAATATGCGAAAAAATCACCTAAAATTCAAGCTTATATCAAAGAAAATGGTGGTTTATCGGATGCAAGAAATTATGGATTACAGTACTGTACTGGAGAATACATCGGTTATGTGGATTCAGATGATTTTGTAGAACTGAATATGTATGAATTGTTATATGAAGCTGCAAGAAAGAATCATTCTGACGTTGTAGAGTGTAATTTATTTCATACCTATGATGAAGGTGAAGACATAGAAATTGGAGAGATAATCAAAGATAAAAAACGAATGCTCATGTTTGGAAGGTCTGTTGTCTGGAATAAAATATATCAACGGGAATGGCTTCTCCAAACGAAAGTTACTTTTCATAAAGGATTGATTTACGAAGATATCGAATTCTATCTAAAGTTAATTCCATACATTCATCAATATACCTATATTGATGAAGCTTTGATTCACTATGTGCAACGTTCAACCTCCATAAACAATTATTCTACCTTAAAGACGTTAGATATCTTATCAGTTCTTCAAACGGTAAATAAGTATTATGAGGAACAAGGATTTTATGAAGAGTATAAAGAGGCCATAGAATTTTTCTATATTAGAGTTCTTTTATGTAGCTCGTTCTTACGAATGTGCAAAATCAGAGATAAGAAAGAGCGTAAACTTGCCTTAGAAAAAAACTGGACCTTTTTAAATAAAACTTATCCAAACTGGAAGAATAATAGAGTTTTAAGAAAAGAAAAAGTAAAACATAAGTTATTTATGAGATCTATGAATGTAGTTACTTATCGCTTCTATTCATGGCTATTTCCTGTCATCAATCATATTAAGAATCTTAGGAATCGTAGAGGTCTGTAATGATAAAGCTAAGTGTTATTATACCTATTTATAATGGGGAGCGCTATCTAAGGGAATGTTTAGACAGTGTTATGGAATGCCAAATCAAGGAGATGGAGTGCATTCTTGTGAATGATGGAAGTAAAGATACCTCTCTTGAGATTTGCAAGGAATATTGTAATAAGGATGTGCGATTTCGCTTGGTAAATCAAGAAAATCAGGGAGTATCGATGGCACGTAATAAGGGGGTTAAGATTGCGTCAGGAGTATATCTTATGTTTCTTGATGCTGATGACTATATGGATACTAACTCCTGGTCATTGATAAAACAGGATGTAGATCGAGCAGAGAATGACTTTATAGCATATAGCTATTATACGCTATATGCCTCAGGTCAAACAAAAGCGGAAAGACTATGTGAGCAAGAATCAGTACTTCAGGATAAGAATACAATAACTAAGTTTATGTATGCTTCTTCCAAACTAAATACTTGTTGGGGGAAGCTCTTCTTAACAGAAGTAATACAGTCAAATCAATTGAGATTTCGGGCTGATTTAAAAATAGGCGAGGACTTTATATTTGTAGCAGAATATTATAGCCATTGCACTGCTCCACGATTGTACAGCCAATGTATTCTTTACTATCGTCAGCATCCAGAAAGTACAATGAATAAATATGACATGAAAACAAGGCTAGGTTATCTAAAGATACTTTATAACTACAACCAAACGAAGGTTGAGGAGCTTGCAGATCAGAACTTACAGCTTGAGATGAATTATTACTATTTATGTATGATTACTGATTTATTCTTAGAATTTGCAAAATGTACTACTAAGAAGGAGCTTCGAGAGATTTATCAAGGTGCATTGACGTATGAACCAGTGACAACAATGATTAGTAAGGTGGATTGTAAAGATATTAAAAAGCCTTATAAAAAGATTGAATATCATCTATTACATAAACAACAAGTCGGAGCACTTATCGGATATTTTAAACTGAAAGCATTCATAGACCAGCGGTAGCAGTTTATTAAAGTAGGAAGGAGCGGCATATGAATACATACGGAGTTATTATGGCTGGTGGTGGTGGAACGAGATTTTGGCCATTAAGCAGACAATCTAAGCCAAAACAATTATTAAATTTGAGTGGGCAAGGACTAATGATTAATGAGACCATAGATCGAATCTCTGATATTATTAATCCCAAAGATATCTTTATAGTAACCAATAAAAATCAATATGAGATTATGAAAGAAATGGTAGTGGGTGAAGTACTAGAGAATCACATTCTTTCCGAGCCTGCAGCGAGAAATACAGCTGCTTGTATTGGCTATGCGGCTTTTGAGATTATCAAAAAATATGGTGATGGAGTCATGTGTATCTTTCCTTCGGACCATTATATTAAAAATAAAATAGAGTTACAAAACACTCTGAAAAAAGCAATGATAGAAGCGGAAACGACAGACAAGCTAATTACCATTGGTATTATGCCAACCTTTCCATCTACTGGATATGGCTATATCAATTTCGATGCGAATAATTCAAAAGATAGTTTTTTAGATGTATTGGAATTCGTAGAAAAGCCAAACTTTAAACTCGCGAAACAATATTGTGATAGTAAGCAATACGTATGGAACAGTGGAATGTTTATCTGGAAAGCTTCGGTGATTCTTGATAATTTTAAACGTTTCTTACCTAAGGTATACCAATATCTTGAGGAGATTTCATTCAGTATGCTGACTCCATTAGAATGTGAGACAATTCATAGAATTTATCCTTTGATTCCAAGTATATCAATCGATTATGGCATTATGGAACGCTCCAATGATGTTAAGGTAATCATAGGTGACTTTGGCTGGAACGATATTGGTAGTTGGGATACCTTGGGTGAACTCTATGATATTGACCCATTTGGTAATGTGATAAAGGGAGATCAAATAAACTTAAATACGAAAAACTGTATTTCCTATTCCGATAGCCGTTTTATCGCAACGATAGGAGTAGAGGACTTAATCATCGTTGAAACAAAAGATGCAGTTCTTGTTTGTAAAAAAGATCAGGCACAAGATGTTAAACTTGTTGTGGATCAAATCAAAGACAGCGGACAGTTAAAATATTTATTATAAGCAAGGAGCATCTCACATGGATCATAAGAAACCGAAGCGGATGAAGTTTCTAAATACATATATTGACAATGTTACAATGTCGGAAGCAATCGATTATATTGACACCTTAATACAAGAAAATAGGTCTTCTTATGTTGTGACACCTAATGTAGATCATATCGTTCGAATTGAAAACGATCAAGAATTTCAAAGAATCTACGAGGAGGCAGACTTAATATTAACGGATGGGAAACCACTTTTATGGATCGCTAGAAAACTGAAAACTCCAATCAAAGAGAAGGTTTCCGGCTCGGATTTATTTCCTGAATTGTGTAATTTGGCAGCACAAAAAGGGTATCGGATGTTTTTATTAGGGGCAGCAGAAGGAGTAGCCGAACAAGCAGCAAAGAATCTCTGTACAAAGTATCCTGGACTAAATATCTCGGGAACTTATTCACCACCCTTTGGATTTGAAAAGGATATAGTTGAACTGGAACGAATCGAATCCCTAATTCAAGAATCGAATTCACATATATTAATTATAGGACTTGGCTGCCCAAAACAAGAAAAGATAGCGTATTACTTTAGAGATCGCTTGGGAGTACCAGTATCGTTAGGATTAGGAGCTAGTATTGATTTTGAGGCTGGGAAGGTAAAGAGATGTCCAAAGTGGATGTCACGTTGTGGCTTGGAATGGTTTTATCGTTTGATGAAAGAACCGAAGAGAATGTATAAGAGATATTTAGTGGATGATATGAGGATTGTTGGGATTTATCGTAAGTATAGATAACTAAGGATAGGGAGATAAAATATGGAGAAAGGTGGATTTTATACTAAACTTTATACAGTTGGATTTGGGTTGATGGTAGTAAATAGGATACTGGATGTATCTACAATTATTTCCATACCAGATATTTTAATAAAATTTAGTATTTTTTTGTTTCTTTTTTTTATGATCATTAAGCTATTACATCAGTCATATACAAGAATTCAATTGTTCACTATCTTAGCACTGATTTGCCTTACTGCTTATTCATCCATAAGACATAATTATTTTACACTATTTTATTGCACGGTTGCAGCCACTGCTATCCAATCCATTGATCTAAAGAAATTAATAAAGATTTCAGCTACTATTAAAATAATTTTGTTGAGTATTCATGTCATAGTTTACTTTGCTACTTACCTTTTAGAACCAAGCAAGATTACATATGTTTATCGGACAGATATGGTACCTAGACATTATTTCTTCCTTGGGCATGCAAATACATTTACAGCATTTTTAGTATGGGTATGCATTGAGTATATATATATATATTATGAGAAAATAAAATATTTTCATTTCGTTTTAATCTGGGTAATTAATGTTTTCTTTTATCAGTTCACTGATTCTAATACTGGTTTTATTGTTATTACAGGGTTTCTATTATGCTGTTTTATGGAGAAAATGGGAATAGAGAAGATAATGCACTTTATTAATTTTTTCTCAAGATATGCTTTTTTGATAGCAACACTTTTTTCATGTACTTTAGTGGTATTATATACCAAATTATCTGGTGTAGGTTTGGAAATTTATAATGCAATTAATGAGTTCTTTACAGGTCGTTTGATGTATGGAGCTTATGCTTATGAGGTGCATGGTATTTCTTTGTTTGGCAGAAGTTTAAGTTTTGCTTCCAAAACGTATTGGAGGGGGCATTGGATGGATGGAATTATTTTTGATAATTCCTATCTATGGTTTTTTGTATTGTATGGTGCAATTTATCTGGTTATCCTGTCTGCTCTATTTATTTGGATGGTACCTAAAGTATCCTATATTGAAAAGATTATTATCTGCTTTTGGGTGTTTTATGGGTTAACAGAGGCATATATTATTGATCCATTCATATGCTTTCCAATTTTATTCTTGGGGAAGTATTACTATCTCAGCAATTCATCACCTACTCTTACCTTAAAAAATAGTAGATGAATATAGTAAGTAAACGAAAAGGAGTAAGAGGAATGAACGATTACGATATAAGTGTAATAATTCCAGTATATAATCTGGAGAGTTATATCTCAAAATGTCTAGATAGTATTCTTGCTCAGACTTTTGCTAATTTTGAAATAATTATCATTGATGATGGTTCTACTGATAAAACAGGAGATATTATCGATCAATACGAGAAGTTACATCCTAATATTAAAGTTATTCATAAGAAGAATGAAGGGGTATCTATTGCAAGAAATAGAGGAATTGAATTTGCCACCGGCAAATATTATTTATTTTTTGATGGTGATGATTTTGTTGAGCCATATTGCTTACAGGAGTTATATGATATTGCGATAACGTATAAAGTGGATTCGATTATTAATGGATACTATCGCTTTGAAAATGGTGGAGTTATAGAAGAAAGTATTCCTAGATTTTCGAATAGATTATATGAGGGTGATGATATCTTTAAAATCATTTTTCCAGCATTTATTGGTTTGTCTTATGATAGTATTCGGCAATGGCTTTCTGGAGTAAAAGGTGCACTAACAGTTGAAAATCCAGCTTTATGGAGAAGTATGATAAGCGCTGAGATTATAAGGGACAACCACTTATATTTTAATCCGAATCTGAAAGTTGGTGAGGATACACTTTTTATGTCAGAGTACTTAATCTATGCAAATCGTTGCTATATCAATAAAAAGTGTTATTACTATCTTGTTACAAGAGAAACTTCAACTATATATAACTACGAAAAGAAGCCACTTGCCAAGTTGGAAGGGAAAATCAATCAATTAATGGCGAGGATAGAGTTGACAAAGAAAATTAGTAATCAAAAGGATATTGATGTTACGAACCTATGGAGCGGAACTGTTTTGATGTCTTGTTTGGAATTAGCGTTTTTACTATCTAAGAAATCTAAAATAAATTTTTTCCAAAGATATTCTTTGTTTGGTTCATATGTGAAACGAATAGAAGTTCAAGATATAATCAGAAACTTCCAAATTGGTATGGATGGAGGAATAAGAAAGATACCATTTATTTTACTTAAGCACCATGCTAATTTTTTACTTTTTTTAAGTGCTAAGTTATTACAAATAGTACATTATGAATTCACACGAAATTAATTAAATAGAAATAGAAAAGGTAGAATAAGTATGAGAATAGCTTTTTTAAATTTATGTCATTGTGAACCAGAAATTGTATTTAGGGTAGCCACCAAATTAACCAAACATCCTAATTTTGATATGTATATACATGTTGATGCAAAGTCAGAAATTGAACCTTTTAAAACATTATTAGAAGGTAATTCACAAGTATTTTTTTTAGAAAAGCGATTTCCTGTTTATTGGGGAGGATACAATGCAATTGAAGCAACTATGGAATTGCTTCGCATTGCTTTAGCTTCACCCCAAAACTATGATTATTTTGTATTACTTCAGAATATGGATTATCCGATAAAAAGTAATCAAGAAATAGAGAGCTTCTTTGAAAAGAACAATGGAAAAGAATTTATACGTGGTTGTAACATAGCAAGAATAAAAGATTGGCATTATGCAAGAAAATATCGAATCTACAATAAGCGGGATGATGATTTTTATATTAAGAACAAATCTAAAGGAAAGAAATTATTACACTATTGTTGGCTTGGAATAAGAAGTATTACAACGATTTTCTTTTCTGGTATTATCAAAGAAAACAACGAAGCTCTTAAAATTCATTATGGTGCAGCTCAATGGGCAGTTACCCAGGAT
>JAEZKD010000056.1 GCA_023415655.1 Bacillota bacterium
GCATACCATCAGCCGCAACGTAATCTGGACAAGAGATAAATGCATCTGCATAATCTTTCAATACATCCCAGCCGATTTGGTTTGGTTCACCACAAGCAAGACCTGCCATAATCGTATCTAAATCACCTGTTACAAAATGTAGTTTACCATCATTTGCTTTGGCCGTACGATAGATACAATCTGCTTTGTTTGGTTCGATTACTACTATTTTAGGTCGATTTCCTTTATAGTAGTTGGCAAAGAATCCACAGATTGCGCCTGCTAAGGAACCAACACCAGCTTGTAAAAAGATATGAGTAGGAGCCTCTGAATTGGCTGATTCTAATTGCTGAGCAATTTCATAACCAAGAGTCATGTAACCTTGCATAATCCATGTTGGAATATCTGTATATCCTTCCCACGCTGTATCCTGAACTACAATCCATCCCTTTTCTTTCGCGTTTTTGTCTGCAAGACGAACTGCTTCATCATAATTCATATCGGTAATGGAGGCATCAGAGCCTTCTGCTTTGATGTTATTAAGACGTTCAATCGCAGCACCCTTTGGCATATATACAACAGATTTTTGATTCAATTGGTTTGCTGTCCAAGCTACACCACGTCCATGATTCCCATCTGTCGCTGTAACAAATACCATATCCCCAGTTTTTTCTTTCACTTCACTAGATATCATTTTTGTAGCAGGAAGATTATTGATATCTTCACCTATCTTATCTGCTATTAAGCGACCAATCGCATAAGAACCACCTAATACCTTAAATGCATTTAGTCCAAAACGAAAAGATTCATCTTTGATATGTATATTGTTTACCCCAAGAGCATTGGCTAAATTTTTCAGTTCAACGAGTGGGGTTTCACAATATACTGGGAAGCTTGCATGAAAATCATATGCTTTTTTTGCTTCGTCATAATTTAAGAATTCAATATTTGATTTTTCATTGTTATTTCTAGGATAGAATACACTTTTAAACGTTTCCTTCATGTTAACCTCTTTTCTTTTTATGTCTTACTTATTTTCTTTTGGTAAAATCAGATTTAGTACAATTGCAACTAAAGCTACAATTACAATCTCGCTACCACCAAAGATAATACGGATGAATTCAGGGCAATCAGCAAATGCACCTGTTGTTCTTGATAAACCAACTGCTAATGCAACCGCTAATCCTGCAATCGATAAATTTCTTGGTGTTAATCCTGCTGTGGATAACATTCTAACACCAGTCATTGCAATACTACCAAACACGGTAATCGTTGCTCCACCAAGTACTGGTAGAGGAATGGTTAAAAATAATGCTGCTAGCTTTGGTACAAGAGCAGTTACCATAATGATAATTGCTGCTACTGTAAATACAATTCGATCAGTGACATTGGTAGTAACTACAATACCTACGTTTTGACCACAAGTAGCGTTTGGTGTGCCACCTAACATGGAACCAATCATACTGGATACATTATTACCCACAATACCACCAGATAGTTCTTTATCTGTTGCTTTGCGGTTAAATGCACCTGCTGTTGTTGCTTCAAACTGCCCAATATCTTGTACCGAGTTAATAACAAAAATAATAATCATAGATACAATTGCGCCTACAGAAAAACTCATCCCAAAGTGGAATGGTTTTGGCAAGGCAATGACTGCTGCTTCTGTCACTCTCGCAAAATCTACCATACCAAGAATTGCTGCGAGAATATATCCAACGACTAATCCAAGTAAGGTTGCAGATACCTTTAAGATACCTTTACAGAATTGAGAAAAGAATAATACAGAGCCTAAGGTAATCAAAGCTACAATCCAAGCTTTCGGAGTACCAAAAAGGTCATTTCCTTCACCACCAGCCATATACTTCACTGCAGTTCCATAAAGGGAGATACCTACGGTTAAAACAACCGACGAGGTAACAATAGGAGGAAATAAGAATCGAATCTTCTTAAATCCAAATCCAACTAAAATACCAACTAAGGAACCTACTAACTGAGCACCTAAAACACCAGACATGCCATCGGTTTTCACAATACTTGTCAAGGTTGGAATAAATGCAAACCCACTCCCTATAATCACTGGAAGGTTCGATCCAACTCCAAATTTACCATAAGCATGAATCAAAATTGCGATTGCTGCACAAAAAAGAGATGCTTGCATCATAATAACTAAATCACTACTACCTAATCCACCTGCAGTTCCTAGAATGGTTGGTACTGTAACACAACCAACTACCATAGCTACAACATGTTGTAATGCCAATGGAACTGCTCCACCAATACCTATTTTTTTATTGTTATTTGCCATCTTTCCTCCATATCACAGTCAAACTGTATCGTATCTGCTTTATTTTATAGAACAAAGTGTGCTTTACTTTGTTCCCACGCTATGTTTTTAGGGCATTTGTTTAAGTATAGGATACGAAGTTTCCTATACTTAAACAAACAAAGCTTATTTCTTATATGCTGTATTTGTGATCGGTAAGGAGAATCTTCTAACTCCATCAACACGATAAGCTGCGTGGGCTGCTGCTGGAGCGGTTGGTACCGTGCAGATTTCACCAATACCTTTTGCACCAAACGCTAATCCGTTAGGATCATTCTTTTCAACTAAAATAACTTCGATTTCAGGTGCTTGAGTAGCTCTAAATAACCCAAGAGTTCCGTATTTCGTTTTTACATAGCCATCTTCCATGACAAAGTTTTCAGTCAAACCGTAACCTAATCCCATAACTACACCACCCTCAATCTGGCCAGCGCAAGCTTTTGGATTTACTACTCTACCTATATCATGAGCAGCAACCACTTTGGTCACTTTTTTTGTTTCATCCATGATTACAACTTGAACACCGTATCCATATGCGATGTGGCTTACTGGGTTTTTCTTATCGATTCCCATCTTATCTGTAACACCACTGTAGATACCTTCAAATACTTGACCTTCCAGTTCTTCTAATGTATTAGTTGCTAATGCTTCTTTTAACTTTTCTGCTGCATTTCTTGTTGCTTCACCAGCAAATAATGTTTGGCGAGAAGCTGTTGTTGTTCCAGCATTTGGAGTAATCGCTGTGTCCGCACGTTCATGCACAATTTGAGAAGGTTTTAAATCCGTTGTTTCACAAACCATACTCATCATTACGTTACCAATTCCTTGACCAATACATGCTGCAGAGGTAAGTATATGAACTTTTCCATCTTGAATTTTTAGGTTACAGCGACCAATATCAGGAAGACCAACACCGATACCAGAGTTTTTCATACATCCAGCAATACCTGCATAAGGATTGGATTCATATGCTTCTTTTACTGCTTCTAGACATTCCACAAAAGCGGTATCTTCACTTGCAATTTGTCCATTTGGTAATTCTTGTCCTGGGCGAATTGCATTCTTGTATCTGAATTCCCAAGCTGACATACCAACCATTTCCGCGAGTTCATTTATGTTCTGTTCCTGTGCAAAACAACTTTGTGTTACACCAAAGCCTCGAAATGCACCACCTGGAACGTTATTGGTATAGATGCAATAACCTGTAATCTCGATGTTTTGGAAGTTATATGGGCCACCTGCATGAGTACAAGCACGTTGTAATACTGGTCCACCAAGACTTGCATAAGCGCCACAATCTGAGATAATCATAGCTTTTGTTGCAGTTAAATTTCCATTCTCATCACATGCTGTTGTAATATCAATTTCCATTGCATGACGTTTTGTATGGATATTTAAACTCTCTTGCCTGGAGAACTTAACTTTAACTGGTCTCTTCGTAATATAAGCCATAAGTGCTGCATGATGCTGAACACTCATATCCTCTTTTCCACCAAATCCACCACCAACTAATTTGGTTTGGCAACGTACGAAGGAAGGATCAATTTGTAACATTCTTGAGATTTCTTTTTGTTCGTCGTATACCGATTGCGACGCAGTATACATAAGTAATCCATCACCTTCTGGTATAGCAATTGCACACTCAGGTTCCATAAATGCATGTTCTGTCATTGGAACAGAATAATGATTGGTTACCACATATTTTGAATTCTGAATTACTTCATCCACATTACCACGAGTGATGCTTTCTCTCGCTAAGATATTACCTTTTTCATGAAGCTTTGGAGCATCTTCTTTCATTGCTTCTAATGGGTTAGTCAATGGAGTTAATACTTCATAATCTACTTCCACCAAAGCTAAGATTTCATCTAAGGTTTCTTTTTTTGTGGATGCAACTAATACAATGGCATCCCCTATGTATCTGGTTGTATCACCCTTTGCAATCATAACATCCCAATCTTGAAAGATGTGACCTGTCTTATTAAAAGGTACATCCTTGGCTGTTAAGATCTTTACACAATCCGGATGTTCCAATGCTTTTTCTAATCGAATATCTTTGACAATTGCTCTTGGATATGCACTTCGAAGCGCTTTTGCATAAATCATACCTTCAACTGTAATATCATCCACATATTCCCCAGTACCTAAGGTTTTTTCTTGCGCATCGATTCTCTTAAAATGTTCACCTACTTTACCACTGTCCTTATATTCAGGTACTGGTAAATTTTCACGGAACATCTTTGCTGCTAATAAAATAGCATCCTCAATCTTTACATATCCTGTACAACGGCAGATATTTCCCATAATCGCCTTTTTAACTTCTGCTCTTGTAGGTTCTAGCGTTGTATCTAATAAAGATTTTGCTGAGATTACCATACCCGGGATACAAAAACCACATTGTACTGCACCTGTATCACCAAAGGCAAAAGAATAAACTTCTTTTTCTCGATCACTTAGACCTTCTACCGTGATTACTGATTTGCCCTCTAGTTTTGAAAGGCTTAAGATACATGCTTTCACTTTCTTTCCATCCACTAATACTGTACATGTACCACAAGCACCTTCACTACAACCGTCTTTTGCAGACGTGATACCTAAATCATAACGTAAAAAATCCAATAACTTTTTATCCTCAATACATTGGTACTCCAAACCATTGATCGTTACCTGATACATACTAATTTGACCTCCTATGTCCGTAGACATACCTTCCTTGGTTCTCCTTTACGATAACTGCATCTTTTACCACGCATTCACCATTTACAAAAACTGTTTTCGCATGTCCCTTTACTCTAAACCCTTCATATGGTGTATAATCAACATTTTGTGTCTGATTACAACTTGTTATAATACCTTCATAGTTCTTATTAAAGATCACGATATCAGCATCACTACCAACAGATATAATACCTTTTTGAGGATACATTCCATATCGTTTCGCAGGATTTTCTGCCATTAGTTCACACATCTTAGATAAGTTAATATAACCTGAATCTACTAAGTAGGTATAAATCAGTTGGATACGATGCTCTACCCCTGGAGCACCATTTGGAATCTTTCGAAAATCCTTTCTCCCTAATTCCTTGTCCTTTTTAAAGTTAAAACTACAATGGTCCGTTGCAATCGTATCTATTTCCCCATCGACGATGGCTTGAATCAAAGCAGCTTTATCTTCATGTTTTCTAAGTGGTGGAGATAAGACATATTTCGCACCTTCAAAATCCTCTAAATCATAATAACTATCATCAAGGAAAAGATATTGTGGGCAAGTCTCAACCGTAATTGATTGCCCTCTTTTTCTTGCACTTCTAATCTCTTCTAATCCAGCCAAAGAACTTAAATGTACAATATTCACAGGATAATCAGCAAGTGAACTAATATAAGCCAAACGATTAATGGCTTCTGCTTCCACATAATCTGGTCTTGACTTTGGATGAGCACTTGGCTCATAGTTACCTGCTTCATATAGCTGATTGGATAGATAATTTACTAGGTTACCATTCTCACAATGAACCCCTAGTACACCATCTATTTCTTTGATTTTCTTTAAGCAGTCAAGTATTTGCCCATCGTTTGATAACAAACTATCGTATGCCATATACATCTTAAAGGACGTGACTCCAAGCTCTGGCATTGTCTTTATCTCTTCTTTTACTGCATTGTTTAGGTCTGTGATCGCCATATGGAATCTGTAATTGCAAGAGCTCTTACCTTCTGCCTTCTGCATCCAAATATCATATGCCTCTTTTAATGACTTTCCCTTTTCTTGTGTTGCAAAATCCACAATTGTGGTAGTTCCACTTATGACGGCAGCCTTTGTTCCGCTCGTAAAATCATCTGCAGTATAAGCGGTACCGGTATCCATATCAAAATGAGTGTGTCCATCAATAAAGCCAGGGAACACATAACACCCGGTTGCATCATACACTTCATCCGATGAGGTTGGCTTTATCTCAGGCTCAATTAGCTTGATTTTATTCCCTTCAATTGCAAGATCTGCTTTCCATACGTTACTCGAACTTACTAATGTACCATTTTTTATTATCTTCATATTGGGCTCCTATCTGCCTTACAACTTCAGCTATATGAATGTTTATCCTTATAGTAAATATGGTTGTTGTTCTTTGATTGCTGTAATAAAATTCTGCACGACCTCTGGAGCTTTTGTTAACTTACACTCCAAAACCGAGCCTTCAAAACGATACACTACATTATCTCCTAAGTATGCAAATCCTTCATTGCTACTATCTTCTAAGGCTTCTCTATTTTGGAACAACGTAAATCTATCTTTGTATGGGGTACAATGATCTGGACAGAATATATAACAATTACCACATTCATTACAGGAATCATCGATATGTAGCATACGTTTTGTACCTTCCACTACAACAGTTGTATTGGCACGATTAGGACAGACATTCACACAACTTCCACAAACCACCTTACATTCCACTCTTACATTTTTATGTTCACCAAAGTTTAATAGTGACTTTTTACGAGCAGCTTCTGTCTTTTGATAATTCTTGTCACTAATTGCTTCTTTTGCAAGTGCTTCTAGCTTAGCTACATCCACTTTTTGATTCACAGGATATTCACATGCATCTAATAGGGTAGCTAATTTCTTAATTACTTGATAACCAGTTGGTTTTAATAAAACAGTTGCAACTGTGATTGGCCAGATACCTGTATCAAAAATCTTTTGAATGTTATTCGTATCTGCACCGCCTGAGAAAGACATTGGTAAATTACCATCAA
>JAEZKD010000235.1 GCA_023415655.1 Bacillota bacterium
TCATTTCCTATCGCTGTGATATTGATGATGTGATATATGCCTTGATCGGAGGAGCACTGGGATCCATCCTGTTCCACCTGTGCAATCTAATCTTCCGTACATTTACCGGAAAAAATTTTCTTGCCAACGACATGGATTATCCCTTTGCTAATAGTAAAATACATTTTTAAATGAAAACGCGACACGTCCTCCCTATAGTCTGGAACGTGTCGCGTTTTATTTATAAAAGGAAAGCCCACAAATAACGGGTTTGATTTTGAGGTGCAAAATTAAAAATACGACTTAAAATCGCAAGTGTTTTCACACCCCAAATTAGTATGTTTTTACGAATTTATTACAGATTATTAGAAAAAGGCTGTCCAACGGACAGCCTTTTTCTAATAATTGTGAAAGATTGTGAACCAACTTAACTTTGTATAATGTTTATTAATTAATAAAACAAATATTATTGATTATACTATTAATATACTACATAAAGGGAACAGTGAAATGGAGTGAGTCTATGAAAAAAAAGAGAATTTTAGTTGTAACTATATTTATTTTAATTATTGTTTTCTTCACCATAAAAAATTCTTTTGTTAATACCATGGCAAAGCAAGGTGAAAAAGAATCACAGGATATATTGTATCAAGATGTTATCATTACTGCTCTTACACCAACAGTTAATAAGGCAGTTGCCGACTATTATAAAAATATTTTTAGTGGAACACCAGGCTATGATATTTCTACAATAAAAATTTTGAATATTGAACGTCCGAATGGCAATCGGACTACGAAATTTATTATCAAAATTGAAGTTACACCATTTTTCGGACCACACATAACGGTAGGTAGAGACATAATTTCAATAGAACTTTCATACCCTGGAATTCAAGAATTAATTAGTTTCGAGCATGTAGAAGACTACCCATTACCAGAGCGTTATAAGGATTTATATTTGCATTGAATAATAAATCTTTCTACAGAAAGCTTATTGATAACGAATTGACTTTACAAGCTAATTTTTAACAGGTAAAGATAATTTCTGCTTTTTGCGTTCATGTTGATAATATACCATAGTAAATGAGGTATATCAGGTAAATGTATTATCTGAAATAAATTATATCCTTTTCAGTATATTGACGATTAGTAAGACCTAACCGTTGAGCTGGAGTCATCATCACTCCATTTTTCTTTTTTGTCCAGCAAAAATTGTAGAATGTCCTAAAGATAGTCATAATCTGTTGAGCATATTTAGGGTTGTAGTTAGCATAGATATAGCTTCTTCCGTCTCCCCTTGCTGTTACAAGTGGTCTTTCCAACAACGAAATCCTTCTTCTGACTTCTTGGTAAAAATTGTTGATAGTTCTTCCGTTAACATCCATGATGTAGTATGACATTTGTTCTGCTGTATAGAATTCAAAATGGCTAATTAGGTTTACCCAGCGAATTCCTTCGTCTTTATCTGGAAGTGGATGTTGGATAGGATTATGACCTCTGACATAATGCCTTAATCCATCTGGAGCAACCTTTAGGTCATAGAAATCATGACCATATAAATCAGCTTCAAGTTTTTCTCTTGCGATTTCCCATATGCCAATCTTGTTGGTACGGTTTACTTTTGACCACTCCTTTAAATCGATTCTGCTTTGAAATGCTTTCTTACCAGCCTCTTCTAAGGTTAAGTTCTTTTCATATTGGCATGTAAAATATAAAGCATTTTGCTCTTTGAATTTATCAGAAAACACCTTAAATATACTACTTTCAATTGTTGAATCATCGTCTGAGATGAAATGGATTCGGTCTGCCTTCACATATTCTTTTATCAAATAATAATGAGCTATAGCCGTATATTGTGGTTTTACATGATTTCCTTCTACGTAGTCTCTGCGTTTATCAAATTGAGCTAATTCAGCTTGAAAATCAGGTTGGTTTTGGCTATCATACATTGTTGGAGGTTGTGGACGATATGAAATTTTTAATCTGTCATTTTTTCGCAAGTAGGTATAACTATGGTCACAATGATATTTCATAGTATCATTTTCAATGTCATCCATTGTAACATGATAATCATATGCTACATCACTTCTAAAAACATAACCTGAATCTGAATCACCACTCGACACGATATACGTCATGGGCTTCTTTTCTTCCGAAGACATTTTCCTCCCGTTACCTCTGCCTTTAAGTCTTATGTTGTTCAAGTTATAAACCATCATGTCAGTATTAATGTTTATCTGCCGAAAATGCATATTTCTCAATACCTTCGTTTCGTGTCTCTCATTAAATTCCAGACATTTACGATATACCCATTCTAACTTAGCATAATATGTGGTGGGTGATATATCAAGGATTTCACATATTCTTTTAACTGGTGTCCTGCTCATAATAAGTTTACAGAAATCATTAAGTATGTCATTCCTCTGTTGATGATAACTAAAGTTCTTATCTTGTTCTGGCAAAATGTTTGTATTCTTTTTACAAGATTTGCATTGGTACTTAAGTGAATTAGAAGAGCTTTTTCCCTTGTAATAAAAGAAATCCCTATCAGTAAAAGGAGTTTTTTCAGCGTTAATACAATCAATGTTATGAAATTGATAGTCTGGCTCTATTGGGATAGACGTATTGATGACAAGTAATCGTTTAATTTCTTCAGCAACCGACCAGTTTGAAATTGTGGGAGAATAATTTCCAAGTATATTGCCAGGCAAAGTATCTTGAGCTATATAATTACAGTTAAGAAGTGTTTCCTCCGATTTTGATTTTCCACTCACCAATTTGTATCTTGATGGTTTATTAGCAACCAGGTCATATTTTTTCTGAGGCATTCCGTACCATTTACAGAAGGTATTATTACAAAAGTTGAATTGTATTTCATGTAGCTTACCATCAAATTCAACCGTTGCAGGTGTATAAACATAATGACGGTACTTCTTTTCAAAAGCAATGTCAGAAAGAGAATGGTACTCTATGTCCCTGTCAGAAAGAACATCTTCTGTAAAAGGACTATGGCAAGTAATATCAACATCATTGGGATTTGCTATTTTCTTCAATTTCTTCAAAAATATCGTCACCTACCTGTGTAAAAGATTCAGAGATACTATCATCCTCTAAAGCTTTATTAATTCTTCTTTTATAACGTCTTCCTTCGAGCCACTCCATAAAATCATTAAATTTGAGTAAGTCAGGTATCAGTCTGTCAATAATTTCACTCTCATCGTATTTTGTATATTTGGCATATTGACTAATAATCTGCTTGCTCCTTTTTGAGATTTTCCATTCTACTTTAACTGTATCAGCATATTTCGGTTTAATAGGGTCCATGTCTCGCCTCCTTATAATAATAATGTTTACTTTATAACATTATTAGGATATAATAATCGTGTAAAAAATAATTTACAAAAAACATAGTATTTTTATGGCTTCCGACTACATTATATCACAATTCACATAATAATTCACATGAAAATTCACATATAAAATCACGAATCAATTCACACTGTTAATATGTTTATTAACTTTGTGAAATGGCTTGTGAATTTTATTGAAATTCTATTAAAATATTACTGTAAAAAGCCTATAAAACCCTTGAATATTAAGAAAAAAACGCATTGTGAATTTCAATGCGTTTTTTATTGCTAATTATGTCAAATATTTAGTTTTTGCACCTCAAAATCAAACCCGTTAGCCCACAAAGCGTTCTTTCCGTTTTTATGGCTATAACACAGGGTATTCGATCCTTCATGGAGATTTATCCCTTCCAGAATTCATCCAGGACACTCTTCATGGTACCAAGGCTCACTGTCACATTCGGAAACCATTCTCTGGGGAATAGGCTATAATATTGCTTTTGTATAAATCGTTCGTCCAGCAACAATATGGCGCCTCGATCCTCCTTCGTACGGATCACCCTTCCGGCTGATTGTAGTACCTTGTTTATACCGGAATAGAGATAGGCATAGTCAAATCCATTCCCGTTCTTCTCGTCAAAATACCCTCGAA
>JAEZKD010000244.1 GCA_023415655.1 Bacillota bacterium
ATTCCATCTAGCTATAATTGTAGTTGTCAAGCAGAGGAGAGGTAAGTGTGCAATTTGAATTTTACATAGATATTTTCTTCTTTATTAACTTCATTATGAATATGGTAATTCTATTCTTAGTTCGTACGATTAGAAGACAACGAGGTCATATTTTGCGAATTATACTAAGCGCTGCAACAGGCGCTTTGCTTGCATGCATATCAGCATTGATATCCTTTCACGTACCAATTGTTCCGTTTTTGCTTGATTTCGGATTGACGAGCATCCTAATGATATTAATTGCATTTGGAATGAAGGGAAGGAGGGAGGCTGTTCATAATTATATTTTTTTTATATTATGTTCCTTTCTATTAGGAGGATTGCTCCATTCGATATCTTATAATTACAAAACTGGAAGTGCATTCGGTAGATTATTTGAGAGCTTTCCAGGGGAAAAGAATGGTTTTTGGATTCTTATACTACTAAGCCTACTCTTAACTCCTCTTATGCTTTACCTATATCATGTGTTATCAGAGAACAAAAAAGTTCTAACGCATCTGTATGAGGTAGAGGTTCTATTAAGCGATGGGAAAAAAGTTACTTGTAAGGGACTAATGGATACTGGTAATTCACTCACGGATCCAGTGAAGGGGTGGCCTGTGATTGTAGCAGATCATGATTTGTTTTGGGAGGAGTTATTAAAGATACAGAAGGAGAATCCAACTTCGTTTTGTGTGATACCCTACAGCAGTGTTGGCAAAGAACATGGACTACTTTACGGTTTTCGTATCAATCAGATTATTATTACGAATGCTAAAGAGAAGCTTTGTACAAAGAATGTGGTAGTAGCGTTAGCCAGTACAGGATTTCGTAACAAAAGTGACTATCGAATGCTATTGCATAGTGACTTACTGAGTCTTGAGACAAAATAAGAAGGGGGCTATACTGATGCTGTTAAAAATATCCTTACATAACAAATTCCAATTTCGCATGATTCCTAACTTCAAGGAGTTATTTTTTCGACGGAGAGGTGAGATTCATTACATTGGTGGTGCAGAGGTTCTGCCAGCACCCCTAGATCCAAAGAATGAAGCCGAAGCAATCATGAAGCTAGGAACCATCGAAGACGTCAGTGCAAAGTCATTATTAGTCGAACATAATCTTCGCCTTGTAGTTTATATTGCCAAGAAATTCGATAATACAGGGGTTGGTGTGGAAGATTTAATCTCCATTGGAACGATAGGCTTGATTAAAGCAATTAATACCTTTAATCGGGATAAGAATATAAAGCTTGCAACCTATGCTTCAAGATGTATTGAGAATGAGATTTTGATGTATTTACGAAGAAACAGTAAAACTAAATTGGAAGTTTCGATTGATGAACCGTTGAATGTTGATTGGGATGGTAACGAGCTGTTGTTATCTGATATCCTTGGTACAGAAGAAGACGTAATCTATCGTAATATCGAAGATGAGGTGGATAAGAAGCTCTTATCCAAGGCTCTAGCAAAGTTGAATGATCGTGAAAAGATCATTGTATCACTTCGCTTTGGATTGAATACGAAGGATGGGAATGAAAGAACTCAAAAAGAAGTAGCAGATATGCTTGGTATCTCACAATCATATATCTCAAGACTTGAGAAAAAGATAATCAAACGGTTAAAAAAAGAAATGTTACGTTGTGAATAGAAAAATCAAAACCCGTGCAAAAGTTTGTATGGGTTTTAGTTTTTCCTTTATCTACCTTTGCTGCAGAAGGTTTTTGAACACTAGATAAGTTGACAATTACATTCAATAAGATTACAATTTACATATACTAATTGAAAAAGCAGGAGAGAAGATAAGATGAAATTATACTTTATTGGGGCTGATCATGAGGTAACAGGAAGCTGTCATTGCATTCAAGCTTGTGGGAAAAATATCATGATTGATTGTGGTATGGAACAAGGAGAAGATATCTATGAAAATGAAAGCTTACCCTTTCATCCATCAGAAATTGACTATGTTTTGTTAACTCATGCGCATATTGATCATACGGGTTTACTTCCACTGATGTATGCAAGAGGATTCCGTGGAGAAGTACATACAACAAAAGCAACTTGTGATTTGTGTGATATCATGTTAAGAGATAGTGCTCATATACAACAATTTGAAGCAGAATGGCGTAACCGTAAAGCAAAACGTGCTGGACAGGAAGAATATATTCCATTGTATGAGATGAAGGATGCCATTGGTGTATTGGAGCATTTTTATTCATCAGAATACGAGACAACGCTACAATTGTGCGAAGATATTGAAGTTCGTTTTTACGATGTCGGGCACTTATTAGGATCATCAAGTATAGAGATGAAGATTACAGAGCATAATGTGACAAAAACGATTGTATTCTCTGGTGATATTGGTAACCTCAATCAACCATTAATTAAAAACCCTACCTATCTGCAAAAAGCGGATTATGTTGTTATGGAAGCTACGTATGGTGATCGTAGTCACGGAGAAGTTCCTGACTATGTTGGTGAATTGTCTAGAATTATTCAGATGACCTTTGATCGTGGAGGCAATGTTGTGATACCATCCTTTGCGGTTGGAAGAACGCAAGAGATGCTTTATTTCATCCGTAAAATCAAAGAGGAGCATTTAGTGCGTGGACACGATAATTTTGACGTATTTGTTGATTCACCACTTGCAGTAGAAGCTACCAATATCTTTAGTAAGAATAAAGCGGATTGTTTTGACGAAGAAGCGATGAATCTAGTAAACCAAGGAATCAATCCTATTTCCTTCCCTGGATTAAAGGTTTCTGTAACGAGTGATGATTCTAAGTTGATTAACTTTAATTCAACCCCAAAGGTCATTATTTCAGCTTCTGGTATGTGCGAAGCTGGTCGAATTAAGCACCATCTAAAACATAATTTATGGAGAAGTGAAAGTACAATTCTCTTTGTTGGTTATCAGGCCTATGGAACTCTTGGTCGAGCGATTTTAGAGGGTGCAAGAGAAGTAAAGTTGTTTGGTGAAACGATTGAAGTAAAAGCTCAGATTATGAAATTAGAAGGAATTAGTGGGCATGCAGATCAGGATGGTTTAATTCGTTGGCTTTCCTCCTTTGAACCAAAACCAAAAAAAGTATTTATCGTACATGGAGAAGATAGTGTATGTGATTTATTTGCTAACAAATTATCTGATGAGTATGGTTACCAAGCAATTGCTCCCTACACAGGAGCCTGTTATGACTTGATTCATAATAAGTCAGTAAGAGCAGGAGTAACGCAACGTAAAGTGATTGAGAAAAAGGAACCAGTACGTACCCCTACTGGTGTATTTGCTCGCTTATTAGCAGCGGGACAAAGATTATTAACGGTAATCAAACATAACGAAGGTGGAGCTAATAAGGATCTTGCTAAATTTGCTGATCAAATCAATTCCCTTTGTGATAAATGGGATCGATAAATGGAATCGATAAAAGAAATCATAAAGTTGTATTGGATATAAAATTAACATAATTTAACATAAAGAATGAAGTATAAATATGTGCCTCCTGGTAAATCATTTTATTATGACTGAAGAATAGAATGGTGGATCTGGAGGTTTCATTATGGCTCTTTATAAGGTAGAAATTTGTGGAGTTAACACATCAAAATTGCCATTACTTAAGGGGGAAGAAAAGGAAGCTCTTTTTGAACGTATCCGACAAGGAGATAAGGAAGCGAGGGAGCTGTATATCAAAGGAAACCTACGTTTAGTCTTAAGTATTATTCAACGTTTTTCGAATAGCAATGAAAATGTTGACGATTTGTTTCAAATTGGATGTATCGGTTTAATGAAGGCAATTGATAATTTTGACATCACACAAGGTGTCAAGTTTTCAACTTATGCCGTACCTATGATTATTGGAGAAATTCGCAGATATCTTAGAGATAACAATGCTATTCGCGTATCCAGATCCCTTCGTGATACAGCGTATAAAGCAATTTATGCAAAGGAGATGCTATTAAAAAAATACGATAAGGAACCAACCGTTTGTGAAATTGCTGCGGAAGTAGGGATAAGTCAGGAGGATATCGTTGCGGCTTTAGATGCGATTCAAAGCCCTGTTTCCTTATACGAACCAGTATATTCTGAGGGTGGTGATACACTTTACATTATGGATCAGGTGAGTGATAAAAAGAACAAAGAAGAAAACTGGGTGGAAGAAATATCACTAAAAGAAGCTATGGCGCGTTTATCTCCAAGAGAGAACAATATCATTAACCTTCGTTTCTTTCAAGGAAAAACACAAATGGAGGTAGCTCAAGAAATCCAAATATCTCAAGCTCAGGTAAGTCGATTGGAAAAAAATGCTCTCAAAAACATGAAGAATTATCTGATGGAACGTTAAAGCCTATGAAATATTCAAAATTAACAATAAATAAATACAATTTACGAAACATTTCGTTTATAGAAAAAAGAAAGAGAAAAAGGGTCTAAAATGCCAAAAACAAAGGGTTTTACGTCTTTTGATTAGAAAGCATGAGACTTTGATATATGAAAAACAAAGATTATATTTTCGCAAAAGAACAATAAATTATGAAAATATTTTGAACAAAAAATGAACAAATGTAACGATGGGTATGAAAATGCCCATTTTTTTATGCGTAATTACAAGAAATATATTATACTAAAATAGTCAAAAAGTAATTTTTTATATATTATCAAAAAAAACTATTGATTTATTGTATAATATGCTATATAATAAAAATACGAAAACGATATAGCTATGAAACGGTGGTTAATATGTCAACAATAAAAGAACTTTCCATAAAATGTGGGGTATCTGTATCCACTGTTAGTAAAGCACTTAATGGGTATAAGGATATCGGTGATGAAACAAGGCAGAATATTTTAAGAGTAGCGAACGAAATTGGTTATTTCCCCGACTCGAATGCCAGAGCACTGAAAATGAAAAAAACGTATAACCTAGGAGTGTTGTTTTCTACCTTGTCCAATCATGGACTACGGAATGAGTATTTTGCTCATATTCTAGCTTCCTTCAATGAGTATGCTACTGGTAAAGGGTATGATGTAAATTTTATCGAGCATAACATTGGGAATCGGAAGATGACCTTCTTAGAGCACTGCAAGTATCGTAATTTCGATGGGGTTTGCATTGCTTGTGCAGATTTTTTTAATTCAGAAGTGTTAGAAGTGGTGAATTCAAAGATACCAGTGGTGGTAATCGATCATGTATTCAACGATGCAATCTCAATTTTATCGGATAACATGGATGGAATGAGACAACTAACACAGTACATAATTAACATGGGTCATAAGGATATTGCATTTATTCACGGCACCAATTCTTCCGTAACTCATAATCGTTTGGTAAGCTTTTTTCAAGTACTACGAGATAATGACATTACAATTCCGAAGGAATACGTAGTGGAAGGAGTTTATCGAGATACTGATTCGGCAAGAATCTTAACTCAAACGCTGTTGGATTTGCCAAAGCGTCCAACATGCATCATTGCACCAGATGATTATTCTGCACTTGGTGTGATTAGTACCATAAGAAGAAACCACCTTAGAATTCCTGAGGATGTTTCAGTTGCAGGGTTTGATGGTATTTCCCTTTCTCAAGCATTAGAGCCGAGATTAACAACCATACGTCAGGATACCGATAAGATAGGAACCGAAGCTGCAAAGCAGTTGATTAATCTAATCGAGAATCCGATGTCAACCTCAATTGGAAACTTGTGTTTGAAGGTTCAGTTGATTAAAGGAAGTTCCGTTGCTAATTTAAATCAGAAGGAGATCAAGATAGAGAATTCTGATTTTGACGTAACTTTCATCGGAGAGTAACTCCGAATTTCATAATGGCATTAATATTTTATTAATATAATGCAAATCAAAAGGAGGGTATTTATTATGAGAAGAATGAAACAAGCCTTAGCTTTAACTCTTTCTTTATCCATGTCAGTAGCTTTGTTAGCAGGCTGTGGAAAGAAAGATGAAGCAACTACCAAGGATAATGCTGCAACTGCAACAAAAGCACCTACAACTGCAGAAACTCCAGCAACTGAAACACCTGCAACATCTGAAACTCCAGTAATCAGTGAAGATATTGGAAGTACTGGTGGTAAAGTTTTAAGAATTTATTGCTGGAATACAGAATTCCAGGATAGATTCAATGAATTCTATGCTGACAGAGTACCTGAAGGTGTTACTGTTGAATGGGTTATCAATGCGAATGAAGGTGGTGTATACCAGGCTAAACTTGATGAAGCTCTTTTAAAACAGGCTGATGCTGCAAAAGAAGATAGAGTTGATATTTTCTTAATTGAAGCTGACTATGCAACAAAGTACATCAGTACTGATTATACATTAGACATCATCAATCAAGTTGGTATTACAGCTGAACAGCTTGCTGATCAGTATCAGTATACTAAGGATGTTGTTACATCCAATGGTGTATTAAAAGGTCTTTCTTGGCAGTCTTGTCCTCAGGGCTTCTTATATAGAAGATCCATGGCGAAAGCTGTTTTAGGAACTGATGATCCAGAACAAGTTCAGGAATATGTTAAGGATTGGGCAACATTTGATCAGACAGCAGCTAAGATGAAAGAAGCTGGTTACTTCATGTTATCCGGTTACGATGATAACTATCGTGTATATTCTAACAATGCAGCTAAACCATGGGTTGATGAAAACTTCAAGATTCAGATTGATGATAATATCAACAAGTGGATCGATCAAACTAAGACTTACACAGATTTAGGATACAATAACAAAGCAAGCTTATGGTCAGCTGAATCTACAGCACAGATGGCAAAAGATGGTAAAGTATTTGGTTACTTTGGACCAGGTTGGTTCATGGATTTCTGTTTCATGGATTACACACTTGCTGATCCAGAAGCAGGTAAAGTAGCTGGTAACGGTGGTTTTGGTGACTGGGCTATGACTAAGGGACCACAGGGTTCTTTCTGGGGCGGTACTTGGATTTGTGCAGCTAAGGGAACTGATAACATTGATATCGTTAAGGACGTTCTTTTAACAATGACAACTGACAAAGAAGTACTTACAGGTATTACAAACAAGTTTGGTGATTTCACAAACAGCGTTCCTGCTATGACAGATATCGCTAACAGTGATTATGGCTATCCTTTCTTAGGTGGACAGAACCACATTAAAGTTTTACTTGACTCCGCACAGGATATTCAGATTACAACAGCTTCTCCATATGATCAGACTATGAACGAAAAACTTCAGAGTGCTATGAAGGATTACTTTGAAGGCGTTGTTACTCTTGATCAGGCTTGGGATAACTTCTATACAACAGTACTTGGTATCCATCCAGAATTAAGTAGATAATTCTAATGTTGAATGCAGCAAGATAGCAATATCTTGCTGCATTACTTAAAAAAGCAAATAACGAGGTATACTATGAATAAGTCAACGAAAAAGAAAAAATTTGTAAATTATTCAAAATGGGGATACATATTTTTGGTCCCATTTTTTGTTACATATGCAATCTTTTCTTTGATTCCATTAATTTCAACTTTTTATTATAGTTTCTTTAAATATTTCTGGGCTAATGGTGGTCTTCAAAAGGTAGGTCCAGAATTTATTGGATTTGACAACTTTAAAGTTTTATTTACAAGCGGAGATTTTGTCAAATATTTTGGTAACACAATGGCGATGTGGATTATCGGTTTCATTCCACAGATATTTTTTGCGTTACTTCTTGCGGTATTATTCACTAGCAATCGTTTGAGATTAAAACGACAAGGATTCTTTAAGACAGTAATTTATATGCCAAACCTAATTATGGCATCTGCATTTTCTATGTTAATTTTTGCCTTGTTTTCACCAGATGGACCTATTAACCAGATGTTAATGTCCTTTGGATGGATTGATGAACCAATACGATATTTTACGAAAATTGCATCTACAAGGGGAATTATTGGTGCCATGAACTTCATGATGTGGTTTGGTAATACAACCATTATGTTAATGGCAGGTATTATGGGGATTGATCAAGGACTTTTTGAAGCAGCTTACGTAGATGGTGCAAAGTCCTGGCAGGTGTTTAGCAAAATCACCATGCCATTGTTAAAACCTATTTTAAGCTATACATTGATCACCTCTTTAATTGGTGGTATTCAGATGTTCGATGTTCCAACCATTATTACAGCAGGTTCGGGTGCACCGAATCAATCAACAACAACAATTGTAATGTTATTGAATCAAAAATTGAGACCTAGCTTAAATTATGGCTCTGGTGGTGCAATCTCAGTTATTTTATTTATCATTACAGCAATTTTGAGCATGATTGTTTATCGCTCCATGAAACAAAATACAAGCGATTATTATGATAAATCCAGTAGAAAGAAAAAAGCAAAGAGGGTAGCATAATGAGTAAGAAAAAAATAACATATACAGACCAAACAAAATCGAAACGTGGATCGGGTAGTCTTAAGGTTAATAGAATTCTTTCTTATATTTTGTTAGTATTTCTTTCCCTTCTATGCTTGTTCCCGTTTTATTTATTAATTGTAAATGCGACCAGATCGCATATTCAGATTACGAGTGGATTTTCTTTAATACCAGGGACCAAATTTATTACAAACCTTAAGTCTGTTTTAGGTAATACAACCTTTACCATTGTTTCTGGTATGAAAAACAGTTTGATAATTGCAATTTTATCTGCAGGCTTAACAACTTACTTTTCAGCATTGACAGCATATGCAATACATATGTATAATTTTAAATTCAAGAAATATGCATTTTCGTTTATTATGATTGTAATGATGGTACCTTCACAGGTATCTGCATTAGGGTTCTTAGATTTAATCGATAAGATGGGAATGAGAGATACGTTACTTCCATTATTTTTACCAGCAATCGCATCTCCAGTTACCTTCTTCTTTATGAAACAGTATATGGAAAGTGTACTTCCTTCTGAGATCGTAGAAGCAGCTCGTGTTGATGGTTCTGGTGAATTTCGAACCTATAATACGATTATTATACCGATTATGAAACCTGCATTAGCAGTACAAGCGATTTTTGCTTTCGTTGCAAGTTGGAATAATTACTTTATGCCTGCACTTGTAATTTCAAGTCAGAAAAAGAAAACAGTTCCAATCTTAATGGCAGAGTTAAGATCTGCAAGTTTTCAAAACTTCTCTTATGCAGAGCAATATGTAGCGATTTGTTTGGCAATTGTACCGTTAATGATTATGTACTTTATTTTATCTAAATACATTATAGCTGGTGTTACATTGGGTAGTGTAAAAGGATAATGATGCAAGAATATGGAATCCAAGTTGATTTTTTATAAGCATACAATATATTAAAAGAGACATAGAGTCAATTTTCTATGTCTTTTTTTGTGGACATAGGATAAGCACTTGATTGGTTAACTCACTAACGGTAAAGCGATATCAACGTGAACAGGATTCCATCATAATTCAAAGATTTTCGGTTTGACAAAAACGTAAGACAGGAGTAGAATAGAAAAGACTTTTTGTCCTTTTAATAGGAAAGAAGTCCTATTTTTTTTACTTTAGTCAAAAGGTGGTGATTTCGTGTTTATTCTGTTTTTTATGTTATGGGTCATCTTTAATGGAAGACTTACGTTAGAGATTACTTTGTTTGGTTTGGTAATCTCAGCAATGATGTATATCTTTATCTGTAAGTTTATGGATTACAATCCGAAAACAGAAATCAGAATTGCAAAGAATTTCTTTCGTGGAATTCGTTATGTATTTGTTTTAATCTGTGATATTTTTAAGGCAAACTTTCATGTCATGCATCTGATTCTAAGTCCAAAGCTTGAGATCGAACCAAAGATGATTCGATTTCAAACGAAATTAAAGAAGGAGTCAAGTAAAGTTGCATTAGCCAATTCAATTACGTTAGCACCTGGAACTATTACAGTGACTTTAGAAAACGACGAGTACTGTGTGCATTGTCTAGATAAAGAATTTGCAGAGGGTATTGAGTCATCCATTTTTGTTACTTTATTAACGAAAATGGAAGAAGTGAAGTAGCATGTTCAAAAATATTGTGTACATGTTACATTCGTAATTGTTTAGTTAGTAACTGTTTACATAAGGGACAGTTGCGATCATACACATAAGAGAGAAAGCAGGAGGAAGTATGGAGCTCTTAAGTCAAGCATATGAGTATTTATTTACAGGAGCAATCATTATCTTGGCACTACTTATTTTTTGCTGTTTCATTCGAGCAATTAAAGGACCAACCGTAGCAGACCGCATCGTTCCAATTAATATGATTGGTACAATGACAATCATGATTATTACAATTTTAGCGATTAAATTGAAGGAAGGCTATCTCGTGGATGTTGCAACAATCTATGCGATGATTAGCTTTCTTGCTGTCGTTGTATTAACGAAAGTATTTATGGGGGTTTATAAAGAACGCGAGGAAAAGCAAAAGATGCGTGAACAAGAACAAAAGGAGAGTAGTGAAAATGGTTGATTGGTTACGTTTTATTGTAGCAGCAACATTAATCCTTGGGGGATTAACCGTATCTAGTGTTGCCACTTTTGGTTTGTTTAAGTTTAAATTTGTATTAAATCGTATGCATGCAGCGGCGATGAATGATACATTAGCAATTTTATTTGTGCTGTTGGGATTAATCGTGATTAATGGATTCGATTTTATATCCTTAAAGCTTTTATTGGTTATCTTGTTTTTATGGTTTGCTTCACCGGTTGCAAGTCATCTGATTGCACGTTTGGAAATGGCGGTAGACAAGAGACTAAAGGATGAATGTGAGGGGGTTGAATGATGGGATTTTTTGAATTCGTCTTGCTTACATTTTTGGTTGTATGTGCAATCGCTGCCTCGTTAAGCAAGAATTTATTGACCTCAATTATAATATTTATGTCTTATTCCGTAATTATGTCAATCATCTGGATTATTTTAGAATCTCCAGACCTTGCGATTACGGAAGCAGCTGTTGGTGCTGGTGTGACAAGTGTTCTCTTCTTTGTAACCTTAAAGAAAATACACGCGATGAAAGGAGATAAGGAAGATGAGCAAAGCAAGGGCTGATTATGAAAAGTCTACCTGGAGAAGATTTGAACGTTGGGTCAATGGTGAAGATTCGACAGATGTAGACGAAACTCTGAAACACGAAGAAACAATTGTACGCTTGTCGAATGAGGAAAAACAAGAACGCGTAGAATTTGAAGCGAATGCTAAAGATGTTGAGGATATTATTTCACAAGAGAAGAAAAGGAAAATAAAAGCACTTTATCGAAAGTATGAAAATTGGCCACAAACGAAAGGTATTAAAATCTTTACATCGGTGTACCGATGTCTTGCAGTTATCTTATGTGTTTGTATTATCTCACTGTTATTAATGACAGTTTCTTACCTTCCTGAGTTTGGTAATTCTACCAATCCAATCAATAATGAAGTACCACAAAAATATATCGAGGATGGCGTAGAAGATACTGGTGCTGTGAATTATGTTGCAGGTATGATTCTTGATTATCGTGCGTTTGATACCCTCGGGGAATCACACGTATTATTTATTGCAGCTTGCTGTGTTCTAATCTTACTTCGTATTGATAAAAAGAAGGATGGAAGTACATCGTCTGCAGAATTAGAAGCGGAAGAAAATGATCGTAGATTTGAACCAAAGAATGATAAAATTCTTCAAAAAATTGCATTTATCTTAGTTCCACCGATCATCATTTACGGTATTTATGTCATATTAAATGGACATTTATCCCCAGGGGGAGGATTCTCTGGTGGTGCAATTATAGGTGCAGGATTGATTTTATATTTGAATGCTTATGGATTCAAAAAGACGGCAAAGTTCTTTACGTATAAGACATTCTCTACCGTTTCTCTTTGTTCGTTGTTATTCTATGCAGCAGCGAAAAGTTACTCCTTTTTTACAGGAGCGAATCATATTGAAAGCGCAATACCTAAGGGTGTTCCAGGAGATATCTTAAGTGCTGGTTTAATCTTACCGTTAAATATTGCTGTAGGTATGGTAGTTGCATGTACGATGTATGCATTTTTTGCACTGTTTCGTAAGGGAGGGCTGTAAGATGATACAGAATTTATTTCACAATTATTATGAAGCGGTAGCAGTAATTTTGTTTGGTATCGGGTTCACGACTCTTTTATTGCATCGAAATATGATAAAAAAAATACTTGGACTTAATATCATGGATACAGCGATTTATCTCTTTTTAGCAGCGAAGGGCTATATCTACGGAGGAGTTGCGCCAATTCAGGTAGAAGATACAGTTGGAACTGTAACATATGTGAATCCAGTTCCAAGCGGACTTGTTCTTACAGGTATTGTTGTTTCGGTATCGGTAACAGCATTAATGCTTGCATTAACAATTCGCCTGTACAAAAGATATCAAACGCTCGATATTGACAAGATGTCGATGTTAGCAAAGAAGGAGGAGCTTTAATGAATCTGATACAAAACTTCCCGTTTTTTAGCATCATTATGTGCCTTGCTTCCGGAGTTTTGTCATCCGTACTTTCTGGTAAGAATGCAAAGCGTTGGTGTATCGCCTTAGTAACCACAATTGGTGTTATGAATTGCTTTGTTTTAGGGTATGTATTGTCAACTGGAGAAAGTTATACCTATATGATGGGACACTTTCCAGGACCATGGGGGAATGAACTTCAAGTAGGCGTTTTAGAATCATTGATGGCAGTGTTTTTCTGCTGTATTATGCTGTTATCATTAATTGGTGGAATGAAATTTGTCTTTGTGGACATTGAAGACTCGAAAGTAAATTTATACTTTGTAATGATCTGCTTGATGATGAGCTCCTTGTTAGCACTGATTTATACGAACGATTTGTTCAATGCCTATGTATTTGTTGAAATCAATACCATTGCTGCATGTGCCTTAATTATGATTCGTAACAACGGGCATACGTTAGTTGCTGCAGCGAAGTACATGATCATGAGTCTCTTAGGATCAGGTCTTGTGTTAATTGGAATCTCTATGATCTATGACTTAACAGGTCATTTATCCATGCCGTTTATTAGAGAAGCGATTGCAAAGATAACCGTAAATGGAGAATATGCAGTTCCAATGACAGTAGTAATTGGATTAATATGTGTTGGTCTTGCAATTAAGAGTGCCTTATTTCCATTTCATTCTTGGTTACCGGATGCTTATAGTTATTCTTCCGCATCGTCCTCTGCAATTTTATCCAGTTTGGTATCCAAATCCTATATCTTTTTATTGATTAAGATTTTCTATCGCTTAATTGGTATGGATGTCATGGTTGAACATAAAATTACAAATATTTTATTTGTATTTGCAATCATTGGTATGCTTATGGGATCGATTAGCGCAATGAAGTCACATGATATTAGACGATTGATTGCATTCTCTTCTGTTGCACAGATCGGTTATATATATATGGGAATAGGCCTCGGAACAAGGGCTGGTATGAACGCAGCAATCTTTCATATTATGTCACATGCTGCTTCCAAAGCTATGCTTTTTATCGCGGCTAGAGGGTTATCTGAGGTTTCTGGTAATAGCAAAGACTTTACAGATCTGAAGGGGTCAGGACTTCGCAACAAAATTGCGGGAGTTGGTTTCACGGTTGGTGCTTTATCGATGGTTGGTATCCCGTTATTTGCAGGTTTTACCTCAAAGGTATACTTTGCAGAGGCTGCTTTGATGGCAAGTCAGAAGAAGATGGCAATTGCAATGGTTGTACTTGCAATTAGTACTATTCTGAATGCAGTTTACTTCATACGTGCAGTGATTTCGATTTATACACCGAGAAATGAGCATTTTATCGTACCTGGCTATAAGGTGGCAGCTACGATGAGAGTATCATTAATTTTATTCATATTATTAAACTTTTTCCTTGGTATCTTTTCGAATCCAATCGCAAAAGCAATTGAAACAGGACTAAGGATATTTGCTTAGGGAGGACATAACATGAAAGATAGCTTTATTTTGATTCCAGTGTTGCTCCCATTGGTTGCAGCATTGTTTCTAATTATGATCAAACCAGTCAGAGAAAATCGAAAGCTACGTAACCTTTACGTTCTACTAATGACTGTGATTACAGCCATTAGTACAGTTCTTGCTTGTTGTTCAAACCTGTATCTGCCTGTATTTGATTTATTTGATGGCATTAAGATTGCGTTTCGAGTGGATGACCTTACACGCTTTTTTGCTGTGATTACAGCTATAATGTGGGTTATTTCATCAATTTACCAATATGAGTATCTTAAGCATGAAACAGAAGAAACCAGATATCTTTTCTTTTTTCTTTGTTCCTTAAGTGCTTTGCTTGGAATTTGCTTCTCAAGTAATCTTGTGACCATGTATCTTTTCTACGAGATGATGACCTTGATGACCTTTCCACTCGTTGTTCATACTCGTTCAAAGGAAGCACTTATTGCAGCGATGAAGTATATCTTTTATTCAATGGGAGG
>JAEZKD010000064.1 GCA_023415655.1 Bacillota bacterium
CATCCGGACCTTGTACCGAACGTATCTTAAATTTACGATAATCATTCCGTTTTGGCTTTCCATTCTCATACACGACCATAGAACCTACTGATTCAAATCCATTCGTATTCGAAATATCATAAGATTCCATACGAACCAAGGTAGGAAGGTCTAACATCTCTGCAATCTGGCGTACTGCTCCCAAGGTCTTTGCTTCTTCTCGTTGTAGCTTTTCTGAATCCTGCTGCAATACTAAGGAAGCATTCTTTTCAGCCAACTCAACTAGCTTTTCTTTGCTACCTTTTTGAGGAACATGAATCTTTACCTTAAGCCCTCTCTTTGCACTCAACCAATCCGCAATCAACTGCTCCTCTTCTAAAGGCTCAGATAGTAATAGTTCTCTTGGTATATAAGGAGTTCCTGAGTAATATTGCTTTACAAAGTTGGTCATAATGGAGCTTCTAGATTCATTGGATACTCCAGTAATATGATAATGCTCACGTCCAAGCATCTTCCCTTCACGGATAAAGAATACCTGAGCAACAGCCTCCTCTCCGGTACTAGCAAACGCAATAATATCGCGATCGACCCCATTGGTATCCGAAGCTTTTTGAGCCTGTGATAGCTTTTCAACACTTTGCAATAAATCTCGATATTCCGCTGCAGTTTCAAATTCCAGGTTTGCAGAGGCCTCTTGCATCTTAGCTTGTAAATCCTTTGTAATCAAAGCATAATTTCCATTTAGGAATTCAATCACTTGATCAATGGATTGGCGATATTCCTCTTCACTAATATATCCCTGACAAGGTGCCTTGCATTGCTTAATATGATAATACAGGCATGGACGCTCCAATCCGATATCTCTTGGAAGATTTCGATTGCAAGTTCGAATCGAATAAATTTTTCTTAATAAATCGAGGATATCCTTAACTGCTGTTGCACTCGTATAGGGCCCAAAATACTTTGCTTTATCTTTCTTTTGGATGCGAGCCATCATAACCTTTGGGTATGCCTCCTGTACCGTAACTTTGATGTATGGATACCCTTTATCATCCTTAAGCATCGTATTGTATTTTGGACGATGCTCCTTAATCAGATTACATTCCAAGACCAATGCTTCCATCTCAGAATCTACAATAATATATTCAAAATGATCAATGTTACTAACCATCTGCTGTATCTTGGGAGTAAGGTTGCGACTGCTTTGAAAATATTGTCGTACACGATTCTTTAAATTAACCGCTTTTCCAACATATATAATAGCATCCCTTTTATCATGCATAATATATACTCCCGGCTTTGCAGGTAGTTTCTTTAATTCCTCTTCAATATCAAACACCCGTTAATCTCCTTTACTTAACAAAAGTGGAGTTGCTGTGCGTAAGCATAGCAACTCCTTTCTTGTGATTTACGCCAGATAACTATGATTATCATGATTTGATTCTATCTATTTTTCTTCCGGCTTATCTTCTTTATCATCCATTGGATTCAAAGTATCTTCCTGCAATTGAGTTGCTTGAAGATCCTCACTTGCCTCCAATTTTTTTTGTTCTTCCTTTTCTTCAACTACTTCACCACGAACTTCGCGGAATATCTTCATAAACTCTTTACCAGTGATAGTTTCTTTCTCAGTTAGATATTCAGCGATACGATCTAGCGTCTCTTTATTGGCTGCCAATAATTCTTTTGCTCGATCATAACACTTCTTGAGGATATTCATTACTTCCTCATCAATTAAAGCAGCAGTAGCATCACCACAGTTTAAGACTGCTCTTCCATCCAGATATTTATGTTCAATCGACTCTAGACCAATTAAACCAAATTTATCTGACATCCCATACTGTGTAACCATTGCTCTTGCTAGCTGAGTTGCCTTCTCAATATCATTGGAAGCACCTGTTGTAATAGAACCAAATACAAGCTCTTCTGCTGCACGTCCACCATATAAAGTAACAATTCTAGCAATGATCTCGTCTTTGCTCATTAAGTACTTCTCTTCCTCTGGAACCTGCATAACATAACCAAGAGATCCCATAGTTCTAGGTACAATGGTAATCTTTTGCACTGGCTCCGTATTTTTCTCCAATGCAGTCACAAGTGCATGCCCAACCTCATGATAAGCAACAATCTTCTTTTCTTCTTTTCCTAAGATACGATCCTTCTTTTCCTTACCAGCAATCACTACTTCTACGGATTCAAAAAGGTCACTCTGTGTTACCACAGTTCTTCCTTCCTTGACCGCTAGAATTGCAGCCTCATTGATCATATTCGCTAGATCAGAACCAACCGCACCACTCGTTGCCATTGCAATCTCTTCAAGATTCACCGAATCATGCATCAAAACATTCTTTGCATGAACTTTCAGAATTTCAAGTCTTCCTTTTAAGTCTGGTTTATCTACAATAATACGGCGGTCAAAACGTCCTGGACGAAGTAACGCTTTATCAAGTACCTCAGGACGGTTTGTTGCTGCAAGTATTACAATACCCTTGGAAGTATCAAAACCATCCATCTCTGATAAAAGCTGGTTTAATG
>JAEZKD010000104.1 GCA_023415655.1 Bacillota bacterium
CTTCCATACAAACCGCCTGGATACAATGAATACCCTATGGCGGAGAAGAAAAGGAATGGTTGCTTTATACAAAAAACAGCACAGGCGTTTCTAAAAAAATTGGCAGTTGGTACGCCTTTTCAGCCGATCATAATCATTGTAACGGCCTGTATCCAATCTGTCAAGATAAATTGTTCCAATTAAGCGCAATGCCTGCCTTTTTAGCAGGCAGTTTGCATAAAATATGATGTACAAAAGAGCTAAACATATACCATGATCAAAATTTGAATGTAAAAAATATTTCCAGAAGCGGCATGATTTTGTAATCGTGGAGCGTCGTATGGGTAGATCCTGCCAAGTGCAGGGGATATAATATGGTTGGATTTAGGTGAAGGAGGAGTTCTAATGTTAAAAAGGTTGCTCCTGACAGCGGTATTGCTGATGGCGGTGATGCTATTTGCCGCAGCACCTGCTTTGGCAGATGTGGTGCCGGCAGAGACTGGTGAGGTGATCAGCCATAACGTTACGTTAAGGTCGGATCATTCCTCAGACGCTGACACAATTATGAGGCTGAAAAACGGCGATACTTTTGATATACTGGACAGATCGGATCACTGGCTGTATATAGCGTATACCGATCCTAAAACGTCTCAAGTTTACAATGGGTGGGTCTCCAGCTATTATGTGGCCGAAAACCCCATTCATATTACGCTGCGAGACAGCGGTGTGGCATTCGCATATCCATCATCCTCCAGCAAACGGGTTGGTACAATCCCTGCTTATACCCGTCTAACAGTTATCGCCCAACTGGATAAATACTGGGTGGTAAGCTTCAGGGATGCTGCTGGCTCCATACCCAAATCCACCAAGGTGTGGTTGGATGAGGAATTGGAGGTATGGTCAGGTGCACCGGTGACGGTAGCCACAGTAACAAAAAAGACCATTACACGAACAGGCCCTGGCACCAAATGGAGCTCTGTTAAAACACTGAAGGTGGGGGAAACGGTAGAGATCCTTGATACAGATGGCGACTGGTGTGTGATCAAGCATGAGGATGCGATTGCCTATATCAAGCATGCTGATGTAAGTTATTGATTTGAGCAAACAGCAAAGGACGGCGGCATATATGCCGCCGTCCTTTAGTCTTATTCCTCATCTAGTAATGCGGGATCATCGTCCTCGGATACTTCTGTGGAAAGGGAAGCGACCGCATTTTGCATCTCCTTGCGGATGATGGCGTCGATCTCGCGGAAGATCTCAGGGTTATCCTTCAAATACTGCTTGGCGCTTTCACGGCCCTGACCAATACGCTGATCGTTGTAGCTGAACCAAGCACCACTCTTGTGTATGATGTCCCTGGAAACAGCTGCATCCAACAGGGAGCCTTCCTTGCTGATGCCCTGGCCAAAGACGATATCAAACTCGCAGACCCTAAAAGGCGGTGCGACCTTGTTTTTAACTACCTTTACCTTTGTTCGATTACCGATGGCATCAGATCCTACCTTTAATTGCTCACCCTTGCGAACATCCAGTCGGACGCTGGCGTAAAATTTCAGCGCACGGCCGCCGGGGGTAGTCTCTGGGTTGCCATACATTACGCCAACCTTTTCACGCAGCTGGTTGATGAAGATGGCTACGGCGTTGGTCTTGGAAATGACGCCAGCCAGCTTGCGCAACGCCTGGCTCATAAGGCGGGCCTGTAGGCCCACGAAGCTGTCACCCATTTCGCCGTCGATTTCCGCCTTGGGTACAAGTGCCGCAACGGAGTCAATAACAACGATGTCAATGGCACCGGAGCGGATCAGCGCTTCGGCGATTTCCAGGGCCTGTTCACCTGTGTCGGGCTGGGAGATGTACAGCTCGTCAATGTTGACGCCAAGCTTCTTAGCATAGTTGGGGTCAAGAGCATGTTCGGCATCCACAAAGGCTGCAATTCCGCCCAGGCGCTGTGCTTCGGCTACAACATGAAGGGCTACAGTGGTTTTACCGGAGGACTCTGGTCCGAAAATTTCTATAATACGACCCCGCGGGATGCCGCCGATGCCAAGGGCCATGTCCAGGTCCAGGCAGCCAGTGGGGATGACGGGGATAGCGCCGCTGCGGGCGGAATCACCCAGCTTCATGACGGAGCCTTTGCCAAACTGCTTGTCCAGTGCGCTTAAGGCCGATTCCAGCGCCCGCAGTTTTTCTTCCTGCTGAGCAGACGCAGGGACCTTCTTTTCCAGCGTGTCTTTCTTGGCCATGGGAGAACCTGCCTTTCTTATCAATGCGTATGTAAGGGTGATGCCAGCGCATACAAGCGCATGGCGTTGAGCGCGTGAAGGGTGGTGAGGGTGCGTATTCGGCTGCGGCTGCCGATAAAGTGATGCCGTGTGCATGTGACGCCTTCTTTGGATGCTGTGCCGATATACACCGTACCCACGGGATCGTTGCTTGTGCCGCCGCCGGGCCCGGCAAAGCCGGTTACTGAGACGGCAAAGTCGCTGCCGGTTAATATCCGGGCGTTTTCAGCCATGGATTTGGCACATGCTTCGCTGACAGCGCCGTGTGTCTCTAGAAGTTCCTTGGGGACGTTCAGTAGTCCCATCTTGGTTTGTTCTGTAT
>JAEZKD010000120.1 GCA_023415655.1 Bacillota bacterium
GTGGAAGAATTCTCAAAGGCAGTACCAATTGAAGAGTCGGTTCAAATTAAGGTGAGAAGTATAATGGGAACAGAAATACCTCTTGTTGAGTATGAACAAGATCAGCTGACGGAACCAAGCTATGCATTTTATGATACTCGTTTATCCTTGGATGAGGCAACGAATCGCTTTATGAGGGTGAAAGAGTTAACGCTACGCCTTGCAACGATTGATAATTCTGCTTATCGTCTTGCAGTCAATATCAAGAAAACTCAGATGCGAGCGAATGCTCTAAAGAATATTACAATTCCTTATTATCAAGCGTTAACCAAATCCATTGCAGAGAGTCTTGAACAAAAGGACCTTGAAGAATTTACAAGACTTAAAGTAATTAAACAGCATAAGAATAGGGAAAACTAGGAATACTAACCACAATGCTATGATACAAAGCTTTGATTTCTTTTCCAAACCTTTGAGGTAGGAGAATGAAATCAGAGCTTTCCTTGACTAAAATGAAAAAAATCAGTGAGCATTGTTTTGCAATTAGACTAAGATTGTGATAAAATAGTAAGACCAAGGGATTTTAATAGAAAATTCATGAGTATTTTTGAAATTTAAATGTTCAAAGGAGAATTGAGTATGAGTTGTACACCAACACCACACAACGGGGCTAAGGTTGGCGATATCGCAAAAACCGTATTAATGCCAGGTGATCCGTTAAGAGCAAAATTTATTGCTGAGACTTATCTTGAAGACGTTACATGTTTTAATACAGTTCGTAATATGTTTGGATATACAGGAACTTATAAGGGTAAAAAAGTTTCTGTTATGGGCGGCGGAATGGGGATGCCATCCATTGGTATCTATTCTTACGAGCTATATAATTTCTACGGTGTAGACAACATTATCCGTATTGGTTCCGCAGGCGGTATCTCTGATGAGATTCATGTAAGAGACATTGTTATTGGTATGGGTGCAAGTACCAATTCTAACTTTGCACATCAGTATGAATTACCAGGAACCATAGCACCAATCTGTAGCTATGAATTATTAGAGAAGGCAGTAACAGCTGCTAAGAATCTGAATGTTAAGACTGTGGTTGGCAATATCTTATCCTCCGACACATTCTATGACGATAACAAAACTTCTTCTGATAAATGGAAGAAGATGGGTGTTCTTTGCGTGGAAATGGAAGCTGCAGCTCTTTATTTAAATGCTGCAAGAGCAGGGAAAAAGGCGCTTTGTATCTTAACCATCTCTGATCACTTGTACACAGGGGAATCTTTATCCGCAGAGGATCGTCAGGTTTCTTTTAGAGAAATGATGGAAGTAGCGTTGGAACTTGCATAACCATTCATAGAATAAGTGAGGATATTAAGATGGAAAATAAACAAATTTTTGAGACAGTTGATCATACACTGTTGACCCAAACTGCAACCTGGAATGAAATTAAGCAGATTTGTGATGATGCAATTCAATACAAAACAGCTTCTGTTTGTATTCCTCCTTCCTTTGTAAAACGTGCAAAGGACTATGTTCAGAATCAGATTGCAATCTGTACTGTCATCGGATTCCCAAATGGATATAATACAACTGCAGTAAAAGCTTATGAAACTAAAGATGCAATTGAAAATGGGGCCGATGAGATTGATATGGTGATTAATCTTGGAGACTTAAAAGATGGTAATTACGATGCAATCGAGAAAGAAATTCGTAGCTTAAAGGAAATCTGTGGAGATAAAATTCTTAAGGTAATTATTGAAACTTGTCTCTTAACAGACGAAGAAAAGATTAAAATGTGTGAAGTTGTAACCAATAGTGGAGCAGACTATATTAAAACCTCCACAGGATTTTCAACATCTGGAGCAACCTTTGCTGACATTGAATTATTTGCAAAACACATAGGACCTAATGTTAAGATGAAGGCTGCTGGTGGAATTAGCTCCTTCGATGATGCCAAAAAATTCATTTCTCTAGGAGCTTCTCGACTAGGAACTAGCCGTATTATTAAGTTAGCAAAGAATGAACAAGCACAAGGATATTAAGAACTCGTGAATTGACTGATAATCAAAAAGGAGGATGTTTGCCATGAGTCAAGAGGATAAGAGTAAGCAGCTATTCCCTGTAGTGAGAAGTAAGGGAGAACTAGCATCCAAAGAGAAGGAGAAACTACCATCCGATGAAGTTATGAGTGATTTGATTATCAAAGATATGATTTCACAGGCTATTGGTATGTTAAAAAAAGCCTATACCCCTTATTCCAATTTCACGGTAGGAGCAGCATTATTAGGAAAAAGTAAAAAAATATATACTGGATGTAATATTGAAAATGCATGCTACACGCCGACCAATTGTGCAGAACGTACTGCATTTTTTAAAGCGGTGAGTGAGGGTGAAAGGGAATTTATTGGTATTGCAATTGTTGGTGGTAAGAACGCAAAAATTACAGACTATTGTCCACCATGTGGAGTATGTCGACAAGTAATGCAAGAGTTCTGTGATCCAAAGAAGTTTATTGTTATTTTAGCACGTTCTGTAGATGATTATTGGGCATATACGTTAGAGGATTTATTGCCACTTGGTTTTTCTGTAAAGAATTTAGATACTTAAGACATCATTGTATAGAAGTAATATGAATGGTAGAGGAATTGTTTGTTAACAATTCTCTACCATTTTTTTGACTATTTTTAGACTAAAAATCACATAAAAAAGTAAGGTAAAATAGATTGGGATAATCACTCCTTTCCATTCTATATCCTTCTATTTATTCCAGTATATAACTATATTACCATGAGAAATCACCTAGAAAAGGTGTGTCTTTTTTGTTATCCTTTCACTAATTAAAAATATTGTTTGATAATATCTTTCACCGGAATAAATAACGAAAAAAAAGTCACACTAAAGGTAGAAATTTTTCTTTGAGAAAATTCTATATAAAAGGATACATTTTGGAGGAGACAGTAATGAGAAGAATCATGTCATTCATGCTTGGGCTTACATTAACAGCTGCGTTATTTTCAGGTTGTGGTAAGAAAAATACAAGTGACGATTCAAACAAAACAGCACAAGGCTACGAATTAGCACTTGTAACAGATGTGGGTACAATCAATGACAAATCATTCAACCAAGGTGCTTGGGAAGGTTTAACAGCATATGCTGATGAACATGACAAGACCTACAAGTATTATCAGCCAACAGAAGCAACAACTGCAGCTATCTTAGATAGTATTAATCTTGCAGTTCGTGGTGGAGCAAAATTAGTAGTATGCCCAGGATTTAAGTTTGCTGAAGCCTTATATGAAGCGCAGACTACATATCCAGAGGTGAAATTCATCATCTTGGATAGTCAGCCAGAAAAAGACTCTGATGTTAAAATCAATGATAATGTTTATTCTATCTTCTATGCAGAAGAACAAGCTGGTTTCTTAGCTGGTTATGCTGCAGTAAAAGAAGGATATACAAAATTAGGTTTCATGGGTGGCATGGCAGCACCAGCTGTAGTACGTTTTGGTTTAGGTTATGTACTAGGTGCAGAAACAGCTGCAAAAGAATTAGGAATTGAAGCAATTGACATGAAGTATCATTATACTGGTAGCTTTAGTGCAACACCAGAAGCTCAGACTACAGCCGCATCCTGGTATCAAAGTGGTACACAAGTTATCTTTGGTTGTGGTGGAGCTGTTGGTAACTCTGTAATGGCAGCAGCACAGGATGCCAATGGTAAAGTAATTGGTGTTGACGTTGATCAAAGCAGTGAATCTACAACAGTGATTACATCTGCAATGAAATTACTTTCTAAGTCTGTATATGATGGAATTACTTCCTACTATGAAGGTGTATTCCCTGGTGGACAGGCAATTACTCTTGATGTAACAACTCAAAGCATTGGCCTTCCAATGGAAACATCTAAGTTTGAAAACTTTACACAGGCTGATTATGAAGAAGTATATGCAAGATTAGTATCTGGTGAATATGCTCCTGAAGTAGATGGAATTAGTGAGGTTACAGAATTACCATTATCTATCGTAAAGATTGATGAAGTAAAATAATAATGGGAGGTGCTGTTACAGATGGGCATAGAATGCCCGAATGTAGCAGCATTTTTACGGTAAAGAAAGGGAGAGAAGGTTTTGGAATATATTATTGAAATGCTTAATATCACCAAAGAGTTCCCGGGAATTATTGCGAATGATAATATCACATTGCGTTTAAAAAAGGGTGAGATTCATGCATTACTTGGTGAAAATGGTGCAGGAAAATCTACGCTTATGAGTGTATTATTTGGACTATACCAACCTGAAAAAGGCCAGATTAAGGTAAGAGGAAAAGAAGTTAATATCAACGGTCCAATTATGGCAAATTCCCTTGGAATAGGAATGGTGCATCAGCACTTTAAACTCGTTCATAATTTCACAGTATTACAGAACATTATTCTTGGTGTAGAAACCGTATCCGGTGGTTTCTTAAAAATGGATGAAGCAAGAAAGAGAGTTCTAGAACTTTCAGAACGTTATCATTTACAGATAGACCCAGATGCATATATTAAGGATATCACCGTAGGTATGCAACAACGAGTAGAGATCCTTAAGATGCTATACAAAAATAATGATATACTCATCTTTGATGAACCAACGGCGGTTCTAACTCCTCAAGAAATAGATGAATTAATGAATATTATGAAAGGCTTAGTAAAAGAAGGAAAGTCGATCTTATTCATTACTCATAAATTAAATGAAATTAAAGAGGTTGCAAATCGTTGTTCGGTACTACGAAGAGGTCAATACATTGGTACCGTAGATGTTGCTACCACAGACAAGGAAACAATGTCTGAGATGATGGTTGGTAGAAAGGTTAACTTTAAGGTAGATAAGAAAGAAGCAAAACCAACTACTTCGGTACTTGAGGTCTCTAACTTAACCGTGCATTCCAAACAAAAAGGAAATAAAAAACCACTCGTTCATAATGTGTCCTTTGAAGTAAAGAAGGGTGAGATCGTAAGTATCGCAGGAATTGATGGAAATGGTCAATCGGAGTTAATCGAAGCAATTACTGGACTAATCAAGAATGATCAAGGAAAAGTAATCCTCAATCAAAAGGATATCACAAAAGAAAAAATTCGTTATCGTAATACCCATGGACTCTCACATATTCCAGAGGACCGTCATAAGCATGGACTTGTATTAGATTATTCGATTGAAGATAATCTCGTCCTTCAGGAATATTTTACAAAGAAATATCAAAAATTTGGTTTTATTAAGCGGAGAGCGATTCGTAAAAATGCAGTTGATTTAATCGAACAGTATGATATTCGAAGTGGACAAGGCCCAATTACTACGACGAGAGCAATGTCAGGTGGCAATCAACAGAAGGTCATTATAGCACGTGAAATTCAAAGAAAACCTGACCTCTTAATTGCAGTACAGCCAACGAGAGGCTTAGATGTTGGTGCAATCGAATCCGTTCACAAACAGCTTGTAAAAGAAAGAGATCGTGGTAGCGCTGTTCTACTTGTCTCTTTTGAATTGGATGAAGTTATGAATCTAAGTGATCGAATCTTAGTTATGTACGAAGGTGAGATTGTTGCTAACTTAAATCCAAAAGAAGTAACAATTCAGGAATTAGGCCTTTATATGGCTGGATCGAAAAGGGGGAAAGCTTAATGGAAAACAATCGTAAAGCAAAGACAAAGCGTAAGATGTCGATTCATATGGGCCTTATCTCCTCTATCTCGGCAATCTTAATTGGTTTGTTTGTTGGATTCATCATCCTATTAATCAGTAATCCAGCCCAAGCAGTAGGTGGTTTTACAACCATTCTCACAGGTGCTTTCTCTGAAGGAATGAGAGGGATTGGGCAGGTTCTTTACTATGCAACGCCAATTATCTGTACTGGTTTGAGCGTTGGGTTCGCTTTCAAAACAGGGTTATTTAATATTGGTGCTTCTGGTCAGTTTATCGTAGGAGCACTTGCATCCGTCATAGTAGGTATTACATGTACGTCTCTTGGCAATGTACATTGGGTTGTTGCCTTAATTGCAGCTGTAATTGCAGGTGCATTGTGGGCACTCATCCCAGGTATCTTAAAAGCCTATGCTAACATCAATGAAGTAATAGCATGTATTATGACAAACTACATTGGTATGTATCTGGTGAACTGGATTATCAAGGATTCTCCAGCATTATATAATCGACTAGAAAACAGATCAAAACCAGTTGCCTCTACTGCAATTATTCCAAAAGCTGGTTTGAATGAAATATTTACAGGCTCTTATGTAAACCTTGGTATTGTAATCGCCATTGGTGCAGCGATTCTCCTCTATATTGTTTTAACGAAAACAACCTTTGGATATGAGTTAAGAGCCGTTGGTTTTAATCGTGATGCGAGTAAATATGCTGGTATCAATGAAAAGAAAAGCATTATGTTATCCCTGACGATCTCTGGTGCTTTGGCTGGTCTTGGTGGTGGTCTATTCTATCTTGCAGGCTCAGGACAGTACATTGAGGTTGTGGATGAACTTGCAACTGCAGGTTTTGACGGTATCTCTGTTGCGTTACTAGGCTTGTCTCATCCAATTGGTATATTGTTGGCAGCGATTTTTATTGCATTTATTCAACAGGGTGGTTTTTATCTTCAGTTGTATGATTTCTCAAATGAGATTATCGAGATTATTATTGCGGTTATTATCTACTTTAGTGCCTTCTCTATGATTGTTCGTGCATTTATTACAAAGAGAAGCAAACGAAAGAAGGAAAATGATACAACAGGAATGCCGGATTCTGCAAGTGCTCAAATTCCAGCTCCATTACATCAGGCTATGCCAGGTGAAGAAGCAAAGGCAGCAGATGTTGGAGATCAGGTTGAAACGAATGAGGAAGAAGGAGGAGAACAGTAATGAATGCGTTATATTTTTTGGTACAGCAAACGATGTTATTTAGTATTCCTCTTTTGATCGTTGCACTTGGAGGAATGTTCTCAGAACGAAGTGGTGTTGTAAATATCGCTTTGGAAGGTATCATGACGATTGGTGCATTTACCAGTATACTTTTCATCAATATGTTCCAAGGAACTTTATCAGGTCAGTCATTATTAATTCTTGCAATCTTAATTGCTGGTCTCACTGGTATCGTGTTCTCCTTACTTCATGCTTATGCTTCCATTCATATGAAAGCAGATCAAACGATTTCAGGAACTGCCCTAAATCTTGTAGCTCCAGCATTTGCAATCTTTACTGCAAGACAAATTCAAGGGGTTCAGCAGATTAACTTTAACAATACCTTCCGTATTGATAAGGTACCCGTATTAGGGGATATTCCAGTGATTGGTGAAATGTTCTTTCAGAATGTTTATATTACAACCTATCTTGGAATTGCGATCTTAATTATTTCAGCAATTGTTTTATATAAAACAAAATTTGGTCTTCGTCTTCGTGCTTGTGGGGAGCATCCACAAGCTGCAGATTCAGTTGGTATCAATGTATATAAAATAAGATATGCAGGTGTTATGATCAGTGGTATGTTAGGAGGTATTGGTGGCCTTGTATTCATCATTCCAACCTCAACCAACTTTAATGCGACAGTAGCTGGTTATGGATTCTTAGCAATCGCAGTTTTAATCTTTGGACAATGGAAGCCTTCTAGAATCCTTGGCGCAGCTCTTTTCTTTGGTTTGATGAAGACAATTGCAGCTGCATACTCTGGCATTCCATTCCTTGCAAATCTAGGAATTCCAAGCTATCTATACAAGATGGTTCCTTTTATTGCAACCTTAATTGTTCTTACTTTTACATCCAAGAAATCACAAGCTCCAAAAGCTGCAGGTGTTCCATACGATAAAGGTAAGAGATAAATCAATTATGAAAAAAATTTTCACTGATTCGTGTAATTCTATTGAAAAATCTGAAATGATGTAGGTATAATGTCCTTAGATGAAAATCTAAGGACATTTTTTACATAGGAGAAAAGAAATGAAGATACGAACATATGGTGAAGAGCCTTTTAGCATTGCTGTAGTTCATGCTGGGCCTGGTTGTACTGGGGCGAGTGCAGAGCTTGCTAGAGAGATATCAAAAAGATATGGTGTCATTGAACCATTGCAATCGGCAGAAACAATTGATGATCAAGTAAAAGAATTGGAAGAACAGTTAACGAGTATAACAAAATCACCAGTGATTCTCATTGGACATGACTGGGGAGCCTGGTTATCTGTTTTATTAGCAGCAAAAAGACCGGAGCTTGTTAAAAAATTAATTCTGATCGGCACACCACCCCTAGAGGAGAAATACCGAATTGAGTTAGAATGTAATCGAGAATATCATTTTACAAGTGAAGAAATGAAGCACTACAAGCAGTTGCAGCAACGATTGTTTAATAAAGAGGAGCCTGATAAAAATAAACTATTGTATCAGTTAGCGCAATTGTGCGTGAAAACGGATGAGTATCAACCAGTTTCAACGGAAGAAGCGTTACAAGATCTCGTAGAGTTGAATGGAGAACTGTTTTATAAGATGTGTACACAGATCAAAGAGCTAAGAAACAATGGAATGATGTTAGAGAAGTTCCAAAAGGTCTTATGTCCTATCTGTATTATGCATGGAGTACACGATACATATCCTGTGGTTGGTGTTTTAGAACCATTAATACAAAAGCAAGTGGCACATCGTGTTTCTTTGATTGAAGATTGTGGGCATACTCCATGGCGAGAAAAGATTGCTTATAAAGATTTTTATCGTGCAATTTATTATGAAATTGAAACTATGTAGAAAGATAGAGGACGAATTATGTGTGAGTTTCGATATACGGATATGGAAGCATTGTGTGTGGAATTGCCAGAAGACATTAAGAAAAAGAAGTGGCATGGAGATTTTGAGGGTGCAATTCGATTGATTGATCTGTGGTTAGAAAAAGACATCCCAGAACAACAGAAAGCAAAATTACGTTTAGAACGTCACATACTTATGATTTTACCAAAAGAGTATACTCTAACCTTTACAGAAGCGTTTGAACAATTACAAGAGATTGTTCCAGATATCACCGAGGAAGAATTCTATCAGCTAAAAGACGAAGGTAAGATTGATTGGATGTATGTCAATGGAGAGGAACGGTATTTTCGACGTTTTCTATCTACGCTTAGAAAGGTAAACCCTATGATTCAAGCAAGGGAAAGGGTTGCACATAAGGAGAAGGACCCAATTGATGTATTAGAAAAAAAGGAATTAATTGACGTAATACAAAAGGTGAAACAAACAAAGACAGTGACGTATGAATTTCGTATTCGTGCATCTGTTAAAATTAAGGAGGAGAGTTTTCAAAAGGGATTGGTACGTGTACATATTCCATTGCCAATTACCTGTCAACAAGTGAAAAACGTTCGGATTGTAGCTACCTCCTCCGATAATTATACGATTGCTGAGGAAACAGCACCACAGAGAACCATTTGTTTTGAGGAAGAGCTGACTAAGAACAAGGAATTCTTTGTTGAGTATGAGTATGAGAATACAGTGCATTATGTCGAGCCAAAGCCAGAAGAAGTAAAGCCAGTTTCGCTAGATTTGTTCCAAGCAGAATTACAAGAGCAATTACCACACATCAGATTTACTCCATATCTAACATCACTTGCACATAAGCTAACGAAGGATGAAACAAATCCGTTATTAAAAGCAGCAAACATTTATGATTATATAACAAAAAAGATTGAGTATTCCTTCATGAGAGAATACATAACGATTGAAAACATACCAGAATATGCAGCGCTTGGGCAAAAAGGGGATTGTGGGGTTCAAGCCTTACTCTTTATTACGTTATGTCGAATTGCGAATATCCCTGCAAGATGGCAGTCTGGGCTTTATGTGACACCTTATACTGCAGGAAGTCATGATTGGGCACAATTCTATATAGAGCCATATGGTTGGCTCTTTGCAGACTGTTCTTTTGGTGGAAGTACAGTGCGTGATGGGGATGAAGAACGACGTCGATTCTACTTTGGGAATTTGGATCCATTCCGTATGCCAGCAAATTCTGAATTCCAGATGGAGTTTACACCGAAAAAGAAATTTCTTCGTGCAGATCCCTATGACAATCAGCGTGGTGAAGTGGAGTACGAAGACCGTGGATTACGCTATTATGAGTTTGATAGTGAGAAAACTATTGTATCATCACGTTGTAAATAAAGTATTATCTTTTGAAATGATTTGACAAATGAAAATAACGGTGCTATAATCAGCAAAAATATCATAGTTCAAGGCAATGAGAAGAAAGAGTAGAAATGATATGTGAACTTACAGAAAGTGGCCGGTTGATGAGAGGCGCAAGGGAGCTAATTTCGAATACATCTTTGAGCTTCACACCGAACAAGTTACTTAAGTAGGCTGTTGACGGTTCCTGCACCCGTTATCGTGCTAGAGTATAACCATACCTAGATATGAGTACTCGAAAAGGTTAGCTGTGCGAACAGCTAATAAATTGAGGTGGTACCGCGTGAATGCATCACGCCCTCTGAGGATTTTCAGAGGGCGTGTTTTTTTATGTACTGGATTCGGGTTTCAAAAGGCTGGAGAGGAATTGAATAGCAATGGTACAAAGGATCCTTTGATTTGTTCCGATGTACAGAAATAAAATGTTCTAAGTATCTCAACCTATATTTTTATTATGTCCGCAAACGCTTTATATTCGCCATCCATGGCTCAGATAAAGCTTTTCAGACATCCTGTCTGAAATTGCTGGGTTATTGATTGAGATACTAAGAACATCTAATTTCCTTCCAAAGTCACAAATCAAATGGATCCTTTGTACCATTTGCTATGGCAAGTTATTCAACAGCCTTTTGAAACCCGAATCGTACATAAAAAAGGCTCTCTAAAAACAGAGAGCCGTGTGCTAGAGGGCAGGTACATCCTTCTTTCCCAATTTCTTGTCTATGAATAATAAAAGGAGATTAATTATGTTACCAGCAAAAGAGCAATTAGAGATTATTAAAAAGGGTGTTTTGGAGATGATTCGGGAGGAGGAGCTTTTGTTGAAGTTGGAGGAGGCTGTGAGTAACAACCG
>JAEZKD010000220.1 GCA_023415655.1 Bacillota bacterium
GTATATGATCGTAGACATTCCTCGATCACTACAATATCCATGGAAGAAATACCAGAAGAAACCTTCACCTCCACCAAATTATTTCATACCAGTGGTATCACGCTTGCACTCTCTCCTCAAACCAGGGCAGTAACGGTCGAATGTATCAAGCGCTTTAAAGAAAATGGAACACTAATCTCTTTTGATGTGAACTTCCGTTCCAACCTTTGGGATGAAGCAACCGCTAAGGAGTGTATAAAAGAAATTCTTCCCTATGTAGATATCTTATTTGTCTCTGAGGAGACCTCTCGTAGAACATTTGGTAAAGAGGGGGCTGTCAAAGACATTATGAAATCTTATACCAAGGAATATGACATCTCTATTGTCGCAACTACCGAGCGTACGGTAATTAGTCCAAAGAAGCATACCTTTACCTCAACAATCTATAATGCAATTGAAGATAAATACTATGAAGAAGCACCTTATGAAAAAATCGAAGTAATCGACCGCATTGGTAGTGGAGATGCATATGTATCCGGTGTCCTCTATGGTTTGTTAGCCTATGACGAATGTCAAAAAGCTTTGGAAATTGGTAATGCTGCTAGTGCTATTAAGAATACCATCCCTGGAGACCTACCATCGACTGATTTGAATGAAATTGAAAAAATTATTAATACTCATAAAAATAAGGGACCTCAAAGTGAGATGAATCGATAAGATTCATCGATAGGTTGAAATCCATTCCACTCACGTAAGGATAAAAAACCATAGCTTGTTTTGACTACTGTCAATCACAAACTATGGTTTTTCTTATAGGCTATCGTATCAAAATCTCGACATCCCTTTATTTACTTAATAATTGTTTTCTAAGAATATCAAACGTGGTTGGTCCGATGTTTAAGTATGCCTCATGAAATTGTAGATCCGTAAACTTCTCACCCATATTCTGTTTCATCTGGTCCTTGATTTGAATCAGGTTAATATATCCCACCCCATATGGTCCGTACATATTGATCGAATTCTGAACTAGCCATTTAATATATGCACTCATCATTGCATACATTGGTCCATTCTTAGATAGATAATTTGCAACTTCTCCTTCTTGCCATCCCTCATAGTTTACACCGATGTCAACTCGTTGTACCAAACCCAATTCAAGAAGACGTTGTAATTCAAGATATCTCGCCTCTTGTTCTGTTAGTCCAATATACCGATACGCATATTCTTCAATATATGTGGTCCAACCTTCTAAAGTACCAAGTGAATTAACCCAACCTATCAATTTACGATAAGGTGTGATATCTAAATTCATGAAGTAACAATAGTTATATAAATGTCCTGGTACACCCTCGTGTCCAATCGTTTGAACATAAGCACTAGTTCCCGGTGTAAGCATCGTTCCTGCATAGATAGAGTGCTCTGTACTAGAAGAATCTATTGGCTGAGGATAGAATAATCCCATAGCAAACCCATTCATTGCAGTTGGCATATCCTTAACTCCCCAAGTAAGATTAAGGTCTGGAAAATCCGCTTTAGCACCCTCATTGATTGTCTGTATGAGTGTATCTACATCCTCATATGCTGATAATTTGTCATTGACACTCTTCATTATGGTTGGATTTGATTGCACAATCGCATCTACTTCAGCATTCCAGCTTGTTACATACTGCTCAAGTAAAGATGCAGTCTCAAGTGGTGTCGCAGAATCATTATTTCCTGCTTTTAGTACGTATTCATAATATTTCTTACCAAGCTCCGTCTCATAAAGCCCCTTACTCTTACCGCCTTTTGGTGAACACTCCTTCATTGCATCTACAATTGCCTGATATCCACTAACTACATGCTTCTCGGCTAATTCCGTGTTCTTAGCCAACAAAGCATTACGCTCGTCTTCTCCTAGCCAAGTAAGCTTTTTGATCTCATCTTCAAATGTTAGCTTAAAGTCATAGGCTTTATTATCTATAATATTCTCACATAAATCAATTACATCATCAGCTTCTTCCGAGCTCATAAACAAGCCAACATCTGCTTTTTCACGTTCAAACTGAGCTACTTCCTTTAAGTATTGATCAACTGCCTCGTAGATATAAAAATACTCTTCAATTGCAGAAACTTCTTGAATCCCACGATTCTTAAGAGTTTCAAAAAATCTTGAAGTGTGAAGAGCAATACTTCCTGGCAAAATGATATGGTCACCATCGATTGTTGAAAGTGGTTCTTGATAGTAGCAGCAATCTTTAATTGCAATACGATTTTCATAGTATGTTTTTAAAGTATCATACGTAATTTTCTGCTCATTTGTTAAAGACTCATAATCATAAGTCAAAAGTATTGCGAGACGTTCCTCACATTGTTTTGTAATAGCATCAAAATTTGCTTTCCCTGGTCCAAGAATGGTATGACTATATGAAGTAATTCCATAGTCTTTTGGATTCTCTACAAACTGTACATAGCTTGACAGATCACTTGCTAAATCCTCTTTCAGTAAGGAATCCATGTATTCATCAAACGTAAGATTCTCTTGCTGCTTTAGCTCCTCCACTTTCTTGCAAGCAGTGAAGGAACAGATAAGTAACATCGACAATAGAAATAATACTATTTTTCGGCCTACTTTTCTCTTATTCATTTTTCTCTCCTTAATTTTTCTTTCCTCTTGCTTAACCTTTATTTACCATTATAATAAACACGCAATCAAAGTCAATCTTAAATATTATCTCTAACCATTTCCTAATTTATGAATCATCACTCCCTATAAGTCTAGAAATCTTTGGAATCACTTGATAATCTTACTATATTCTTATAAAATAGAGATAAGCTATACAATAAGAAACAGAAGGAGCTTCATATATGTATCATTTTATCATTAATCCGCACTCCAAAACTGGACGTGCTCGTGAATACTGGCTAGAATTGAAGCAAATCTTAGAAGAAAATAGCATTGAATACAAATCCTATTTTACCAAAGGTAGAAACGATGCAACTAAAATCGCTTCAGATTTATGTAATACAGTAGAAGGAACTAAAAAAATTATAATTGTTGGCGGTGATGGGACTGCAAACGAAGTGATCAATGGTCTTGGTAACTATAAAGATGTCCTACTTGGCTACATTCCTCTTGGTTCTAGTAATGATCTTGCTCGAGGATTGAAGCTTCCAAAGAACCCAAAACAAGCATTAGACTTAATACTACATCCAAAAAATTATCGGTATGTGGATCATGGTGAAGTTCATATGGTAGACTCCAATATAACACATCGATTTGCTGTAAGCTCTGGCATCGGTTATGATGCTGCTGTATGTGAAGAGGTACTAACCTCACCTTTGAAAAAGTTTTTAAACAAACTACGTATCGGAAAACTTGTTTATATTATGATTGCATTCAAACAAATCTTTACTCATAAATTTGTTGAAGCAGATATTATTGTCGATAACCACAGACACATACATACAAATAGGTTGATCTTTATGACTTCCTTAATTCATAAATATGAAGGCGGTGGTCTGTTAATGGCTCCAGAAGCCATTGATAATGATCAAAAACTATGTGTTTGTCTTGTTAGTGATATCTCCAGATTTAAAGTCTTATTCTTAATGCCAACCATCTTTTTTGGAAAGCACACAAAGATAAAGGGTATCTCGATGATAGAATGTAATACCATTGAAGTGAAAACAAAAGAACCTATGGTTGTTCATACCGATGGTGAAGTCGTAGGTCATCATAATCACTTGAAATTGCGGTGCCTTCCAACTCAGATTCGAATGTACTCTTAATTAATTCTTTGCATGATAATTATCAATCCCCTGTTAAGATATAATCCTACCAAACAACTACTATGTTGATAGAATCGTATCTTAACAGGGGATAACTTAATCACTTAATTAATCCTCCCAAAATCTTTCCAAATAGTCTTTCATTGAAGGACAATCCACAACATAATACTGCTCCCACTCTCTAGGAAATAGGTTTCTATATTGAGTATTAAGAAACCTCTCATCCAGCAAGAGAATTGTTCCCTTATCCTCCATGGTACGAATGACACGACCAGCTGATTGTAACACCTTGTTCATCCCAGTATACAAATATGCATGGTCAAATCCAGAGTTACATTTCTCATCATAGTAACTTCGATACAATTCACGTTCATTACAGATTTGTGGTAAGCCCGTTCCAACAATCACAGCACCAATCAAGCGATCGTTAGTAAGGTCAATCCCCTCACTAAAAATTCCACCCATAACACAAAAACCAATCTTAGTCTTAGTCGGATTACTAACAAATTGAGCTAAGAATTCTTCCTTTTCTTCTTCACTCATACTGTTTTTTTGGACAACAATATTCTCTAGTAGTGAAACCGACATATCATAAATAGCACTCAACATCTGATAGGATGGAAAGAATACAAGGTAATTCCCTGTCTTACCATGGGTAAAGGTGATAATATAGTCAATGATTTTCTGATATTCTGATTCACTTCTTCTCGTATACTTTGTACTAACGTCTTTTCCAATCAATAATAGTCGATTCTGGATTGGAAATGGAGATGGTGCATAGATCGCATAATCCTCCTCACTTCCACCAAGCTGTTCTTTATAATAATGTATTGGTAATAACGTAGCAGAAAAAAAGATTGCACTTTTTCCTTTATTTAGATACGTCAGAAGGTTCCTAGCTGGATTCATACATAATAATTTAATGCGAAAGCTCTGCTGCTCATCATAATCTGCATAAATCATATAGTCCTCATCAAAGATATCATGAATTGCTAAAAAGTTCTTCACCGCAAAGAAAAGATTATTCACCTCTTCTCTACCCTCAAACTCCCCAAACTCCTTATTAAATTCCTCAAATTCTGTCATCAAACGCATCAGTGGTATGAGTAAATCATCCACTTCATCTAATACAATACAATTGTCACATCTTCTCTTATAACGAAGCATCACTTCATTACAAGCATCCAGACGCTTCCCCAACTGCTTTGACTTCTCTTTCACAACCTTTTTTACGTCAAGAAAGCTTTGTTTCTCTAATATTGCACTATACATCTCACGTGCACGATCTACGAGGTTGTGTGCCTCATCTATTAAAAATGCATAATCTTGTTTTTTCTCATCACTAAAAAAACGACGAAGATACACATTCGGATCAAATACATAATTATAATCACAAATAATTGCATCCGACCAAGTCGTTACGTCAAGCCCCATCTCAAAAGGACACACGCAATGTTTTTGTGCATATTCTTCAATCAAAGAACGTGAGATTCTTGTTTCATTCGTTAACATATCATAGACAGCATCATTAACCCGATCAAAGTGCCCCTTTGCACGCTCACATGCGATCGGATTACAATTTGGTTTTGGGAGCACACATATTTTCTCTTTTGCTGTGATAGTTACAATCTTCATTTGAAGACCAAGGTCACATAGTTTCTGAAAAGTGTCTTCAGCAACTGTTCTGGTAATCGTTTTTGCCGTCAAATAGAATACCTTACTTAATAACCCCTCTCCCATTGCTTTGATTGTAGGGAATACGGTTGAGATCGTCTTTCCTACACCAGTGGGTGCCTCAATGAATAACTTCTTATCTCTTAAGATTGTTTTATACACCCCTGTTACTAAGTCTCTCTGACCTTTACGATACTCAAAAGGAAAATCAATTCCCTTAATAGATAGATTTCGTGTTGCTCTCCATTGAATCTGCCAAGAAGCCCATTTGCAGTATTCTCTTGTCAACTGTTCAAACCATTCACTTAATGCTTCATAAGTAAGCCACTCATCAAACTGTTTGATGGCCTCACTTTCCATATGGCAATACGTCAGCATAATTCCAATTTCATTTAAATCGTTTTGCGTCGCATAAATATAAGCATAGCACAATGCTTGTGCACGATGAACAGGATTCATCTCAGTAATCTGTGATAATGGAGCAAAGATACACTTAATCTCATCAATCACTACTTTTTCGATTTCATCTTCTCGCCTTTTTAAAATACCATCAGCACGACCTTCAATGACCAGCTCAAAATCTAATCCATCCTTGCTTACCGGTACTGTGATGCTAAGAGGTACCTCTGGCTGATATTCAGGGCCCATTCGCTTTTGTATCTTACGATGGAGTCTACTCCCTTGTTGCATAGCATCCGGATCCCTTGGATTAACGCTATTATCCAAATCTCCTGACCTTAGAATAAACTCCACTAGATTTCTCACAGAGATTTTAATTGTTGTATCTAATGGGTTCATCATGGCCTAAGGTCTCCTTTTCACGTATATGTACACTAGATTAATTATAGCAAAGCACCAAATAAAGAACAAGTGTTTTGCTAATAACAGCCTTGCATTTTCATATAGATTCTGTTATATTCAAAATGTGATATATTATACACAATATTATGAAATGAGGACAATAGAATGGATCAACACGGAGAAAATTGCAACTGCAACGAAGAATTAGATCATGATACAGTAACATTAACGTTAGAAGATGATACTGAGGTCGTTTGTGACATTATCTGCGTATTCCCATGCCAAGGTAAGGATTACATTGCATTATTACCACAGAATGCAGGCGAAGACGGAGAGGTATACATCTACCAGTTCAAGCAATCTGATGATGAAGAGTTCGAGTTAATTCACATCGAAGATGATGAAGAATTTGAAGCAGTTTCTGATGCATTCGACGAATATTTAGATTCTGAAGAATTCGAAGAAATGATGGATGATGAGGATGAAGAGCAATAATAATACACCTTTGGCAGTATGCTAATTGATGTTATTGCGATTAACCAATAGTTACTTGTATAAGTAAATAATCATGGGGCAATCGTATGATTCGATTAGCCCCCTTTTTATCCTCTATTGAAGTTTGTCTATTGTTGTATTCTTCGTATGAATCATTTGATTGCTAATACAAAAATCTAGTGCTAATACTTTTGGTACTAATATTTTATCAAATTTGACCGTTAGTTTGTTCCCATCAATACCTTTGACTACACCATCACCATACATTTTATGAGTAATTTCTTGTCCTTCCTTTAAACCACTCTTATCACAAAGTAGTTCTCCAACAAAGCGAGAACAGAATAAATCCTTATTGTATCTTTGCTTTACAGAATAAATATGAAGCTGTTCTTTCGCACGAGTCATTGCTACATAAAACATTCGCCTTTCTTCTTCAAGGTCCTCTAACAAAACAGCCTTTTTATGTGGTGTGATTCCTTCATTGGCATCTAAAATATATACCACATCGAATTCTAATCCTTTTGCAGCATGGAAGGTAGTCATCATAACTCCATCCATCTCTTTTTGCTTTTGTCGATTCGCTTGCTCTAATAAACCTTGTTTGAATTCCTCCATATGGAAAAACCAGTCCTCATAAGTTTTAAACTCTCTCGCATTCTCCTGCAATTCACCAAGGATATCATAAAGCTCGTCCACCTTCATACGTCGGTAATCTGCATACTCTTTTAGATACTCATCATATCCTATGGCTCTTCGTATATAAGTAATCGCTGCATAGGGGTTCGTTCTTTGCAGCAGTGCAAGATCATATTCTAATTTTTCAATTCGTTCCACGACATAAGGCTTATCTTCATAATACTCCTTGATGGACTCCATCATAACTACTGGCTCATCAAAAGCATCTCTTGAGATATATCGTTTTGGACGATTGATAATCGTCAAGAACAAGCCTCGGTCCCTACTTCCCATTGCAAGACGTATATAAGCAATAATATCCTTTGCTATCCAGTGTTCATAGATATTAGGGATAGAATCTCTCATTCGAAATGGAATATTGTATTCCATCATCTTGCTGCACAAAGCTCCAGGTTGAGTATTCGTACGATAAAGAACAGCAATTTGGGAATAAAGATATCCTTCCTTTCGATATTGAGCAATCCCATCAATCACTGCTTGATTCTCTTCAGGTAGGTCTTTAAAGGTTTTTATGATAATAGGCTTTCCAGCTTCCCTCGTTGCACGAATCGCCTTATCAAATCTACGTTGATTATTCTTTACCACCCTCAATGCACCTTCGACAATATGTGCTTTGGAGCGATAGTTTTGATCTAATACTACCTTACTTGCATTCGGATAAATCTCCTGGAACGAAAGCATAATCTCTGGTTTTGCACCTCGAAATCGATAAATGGACTGATCATCATCACCAACAACAAATAAATTATGATTAGGCTTTGCAAGCAGCTTGATAATCTCAAATTGAATTCGATTAATATCTTGAAACTCATCAATTAAAATATATCTAAATTTCTTTTGCCACATAGCTAAGATATCAGGACGTTGAGTTAGTAAATCATAACAGAGTACTAGCATATCATCAAAATCAATCTTATTCATTGCTCTTAACTTTTGCTCATAACCTCGATAAATCTCACCAAAGTTCTCTTCTGAACAATTCATGGAATAATAATGGGTAATATCCATGTTTTCTGACTTTACCAGACTGATTTCCCCGGCGATTCCTTCAATAAACTCCTTTTCATCCTCAATTTCTAGATGCAACGAGAGGATTAATTCCCTGAGAATCCGATAACGCTCTTCCTCCGAGATGATATTTGATACATTATAATTGTATGCATATCGTAAAATCATAAAAAAGATAGCATGAAATGTTCCAAAATTAACACTGCTACGCTCCACCTGCATCATACGCTCAAATCTCTCCTGCATCTCATTTGCTGCAGCTTTGGTAAAGGTAATAACAAGAATTTGATCTGGACTGACTCCATATTGTTCAATCAGATATCTTGTACGACGAATAATCACAAGTGTTTTTCCTGAACCCGGTCCTGCCAGAACAAGCATTGGTCCCTTGTGATGAATGATGGCTTTTTTTTGTGATTCATTTAGTTTTACCATGGCATAATTCCTATTCTAACATTCATTCCTCTTATCATATCATATCAATTCTAAAAATCATAGCCTTGTCAAAGTAAGAAAAGTTCCAATGATAAAATTCTTACAATATAGAAGTCGAATTATAGAACATTCCACCCTTTCTGTAATTAAATCCTACATGAATAGCAATGAAAGCTAAAAAAAGAGATGTTGCATGCTTTTAGCTTCACATACAACATCCCTTATGATATTAGATTGATTAGGATAGCTTTTCAATCGCAACACGAATACGTCTTAAACTCTCTTCCTTGCCAAGAATACTCATAATCTCATAAGCACCACCCGGAGTTGATTGCTTACCAGATACTGCAGTACGAACTGGCCATAAGCCCTGACCATTCTTAATTCCTTCTTCAGCAATGTAACCCATTAACAAGCTTTCAATTGCAGTAATGGAGTAATCCTCCAACGCTTCAAACTTAGGTAAAACATCCTGCAATACCTTCAAGGAAGTCTCTGCATTCGTTTTCATTTTCTTATGAGTGTACATCTCAATATCATACTCTGGCAACTCTTCAAAGAAGTCAATCATTGGCATAATATCTGGGAACACTTCAATTCTTGTCTTCACAAGATCAGCAATTGCCTTTAAATCATAATCTTTTGTCACTACCTTAGATACATAAGGAAGTGCATACTCATAATATTCTTCGTGGTCCATCTTCTTGATATACTCACTATTCATCCAGCGAAGCTTTTGCATATCGAATACCGATGGTGATTTATTAATATGATGATAGTCAAATTCTTGAATTAATTGCTCAAGGCTAAAGATTTCCTCATTCGAAGAAGAACTCCAACCTAACAATGCAATAAAGTTAACGATTGCCTCTGTTACAAAGCCTTGCTCGATTAGATCTTCAAAAGAAGAGTGTCCACTTCTCTTAGAAAGCTTCTGATGCTCTTCATTTGTAATCAATGGACAGTGAATGTAAATAGGCTCTTCCCAACCAAATGCCTGATACAATCTTGTATACTTTGGTGTACTTGATAGGTATTCATTACCTCGTACAACGTGGGTAATCTCCATCAAATGATCATCAATTACATTCGCAAAATTATACGTTGGGAATCCATCGGACTTGATTAATATCATATCGTCTAATTCAGCATTCTCAACAGTAATATCTCCATAGATAGCATCTGAGAAGGTGGTTGTCCCTTCGGTAGGCATGTTCTGGCGAATCACATATGGCATACCAGCATCAAGATTAGCTTGTACTTGCTCCTTGCTAAGATGTAGACAGTGCTTATCGTATTTCGCAATTTCTTTGGATTCGCTTCCATCCTCTCCAACTGCACTCTTTAAGCTTTCCAGGCGTTCCTTTGTACAAAAGCAGTAGTAAGCTTCACCTTTTTCTACTAATTGCTTCGCATATTCAAGATAAATTCCACTCGCCTGACGTTCACTCTGAACGTAAGGCCCAAAGCCCTTATCTTTGTCCGGGCCTTCATCATGAATTAAGCCTGTCTTTTCAAGTGTACGATAAATAATCTCCGTAGCACCTTCTACATAACGTTCCTGATCTGTGTCCTCTATTCTTAAAATAAAATCTCCGCCTTCATGTTTCGCAATTAAGAACTCATAAAGAGCGGTTCTTAGATTTCCGACGTGCATTCTTCCTGTTGGGCTAGGTGCATATCTCGTTCTGACTTTGCTCATTGTTTTACCCACCTTTTCATTGTGATTAATTACATACACCTACTATAAGGTATCCGAAAAAATCTGTCAAGATTCCAGTAAAGAATACATACACTCATTTAATTTTCATATTTTCTAGAAACCTTGTCGATTGGAATCCCTTCCTCACAACAAACCTCTGCATAGTAAAGTTGACTGATAACGAAGTAACCAACAAAACAAACTAAGAATACAACTGTGATTGTCGTCGGAATTCGCAAGCCTGCATTCACTTCCTTACTTAGTCCAAATAGCGAAAGCTTAGCAAATAGCTGAAGTATCCAAGTTCCTACCATTGATAAAAAGCCACTGAATGCAAATAGTCCCATTGTATTATGAAATGCTACAGCAATATGAAAACGATTCCTTCTAGAAATTAGTTCAAACACATAGCGAATCATTGCACGAACCGCCAATAAAAGAGGGAGTAGAGATATAATAGCAATCATCATCTGTAGCAACTCTAAGGTATTACTCTCATAAGACGAGGTAACAACAAAACCACCCACCCATGAATCAAACCTTGGTTTTTTACTCCCAAAACAAAAGTCAACCAGATAAATTGCACGTAGAACCATTGGAATCATTGCAACAAGATAAAAGCAAAAAGTAATACTTTGATAAAACGTACTCTTCTTCATATAATTCATTGGTTCTTCTTCTTTTGGATATATAATATATTCTGCATTCATACGATAACAAACTTCATCATAATAACGTATATTAAAGAGATATTGACCAGTAAAGCATAACACACACATAAGAATAGGAATGATCGTAATCGTCACTGGATTATAACCAAATGGAACCTTATCTCCTTGATTTTGTATCAATATTTCATTCCTTGCAACATACGTCATAATGAGTTCTGTTAGTATAAATAGCACGCTAGAGAACATGCCAAGCTGACAGTATTTTTTCATAGCAAGATATGTATTTTTAACACTCTTTTTTGTAATCACAAGATACCAAAATCGAAATAAAGTAGGGATGGCAATGAGATATAACACGATTGGTATTAAAAACATAAGCACCGAATAATCAAATTCGTCTACGTCTGTAAATTCTGTTACATTAGCTAAGAACCGCTTGAATTCAAATAAAAAATAACTCCCCTTACTTCCGTCACGAACCGAAATAGACAGCCATGGTAAAAACATAAGTGCAGTTGTTAAGATCGTAATGATTTTACTCCCATTTAAGTAAAAATCAATCGGATCTCTCCTAACTTTCATTGAAGTCAGCTTATCGTTGCTCACGCCAGTTTTCATCTTAATACCTCCTCTGAATCGATTACCCACATAATTACACATAGTTATCATATCATTTGCCAATAAAAAAATCAACAATTTATGTAAGTATTTACAAGATATTTCCATCCTTAAACACCTAATAAAATCATTGATTTTTATTGATTATTCGCTATTTATATTGTGTTCTACATACCATATATACCTTCTAACATAGTAGCATAATCACCCATAAATCCACCACTCATAAGAGCAAACATGATAACAATCATAATAAGCACGAATACAAGCGTAGCTCTTGCCCAGTTCTTCTTCGTTGGTGCAACATTCGATCCAAATCCCCATGAAAATAACAGAACAAGAAATAGTATGGTTCCTACCATTGGAATAAAAGGTAATAGATAAATAATCATCCAATTACCAAATGTCATAGTAGCATTCTTCCCACTAAAGAAGCCACCACCTCTTGGGACTGTAACTTCCTTTAAGGCAGCGTGAGGAATCTGATCCTTTGCATAGGTTTGATTTTGTTCTGTCTGAGCACTTTGGTAATTGCCAAATGCTTGCTGTTGATGGGATTGGTCCCCTGCAGTTGTATATCCTGCATGTTTATGCATATCCTCTTCTAGAATTCTATTATCCATCCCAGGACGAAATGATGCACCACAATACTCACAGAAATTTGCTTCCTCATTCCCGATTGTTCTTCCACATACTTTACAAATCATACGTAATCTATCCCCACTTCCTAAAAAATATCCACAATCTCAGTCATATAAAGAAGTATACCATCTTTTCTTCTTTTATCAAATGAAATATTTATGAACAGTAAGTTTAACTATGAATAGCTATGTTCTCATCGTAGTGCGCCTATTTATTGCAAATTATGTAACTGGCGCTCAATAACCCTTTCAAACACATAAAAATAGAGCTGACATAAATCAGCTTATATTCTCATAATATACTACCTTGGATATCTAAGGTAGCCAATGTAGTATATTATGAGACTTAAACTTCAACTATGCAACAGCTCTTGTTAATTAAAGAATAATCTTACGTGGACAAACTTCTGCACATTTTCCACATCTTGTACACTTAGAGTAATCAATATGGGCAAGATTGTCTTCCACTGTGATTGCATCCACTTCACATGCTTTCACACAAAGTTTACATGCGATACAACCTACGCTACAACCCGCATTCACATCTTTACCCTTATCATGAGAAGCACATTTTACCTTATAATCTGCACTTACTGGAACCATCTCAATTAAGTTCTGAGGACATTCAGTAACACATTTACCACAAGCAACACACTTCTCTTTATCTACGACAGCGATTCCATCTACGATATGGATTGCATCAAACTCACAGACTCTTACGCAGCTACCGTAACCCATACATCCATATCTACAGATTTTTTCACTCTGCCCTGGAATGTGTTCCATCTTTCTACAGTCCTTGATTCCATGATAATGGAATTTAATATTTGTCTTATCGCAAGAACCATGACAGCGAACAAATGCAACGTTACGTTCCTTTTCTTCTGCAGCCACACCCATCACTTCACCAATCTGTGCATGAATGTCACTGCTGGCAACTGGACATCCACTTACTGGTGCTTCACCATTAGCAATTGCATTGGCAAGTGCATCACACCCTGCATATCCACATCCACCACAGTTATTCCCTGGTAATAATTCACGAACTCTAATCTCTTTTTCATCTACAGGAACAGAGAATATTTTCGCTGCTATACCAAGTAACACACCAATAATTAATCCAGTAATACCAACAACAGCACCTGCTGTTACAATTCCACTAAAGCTAAAAGCAAGAATTCCAATACTCATCTTAAGAATCCTCCTTTTCTATAACAATCCGGCAAAGCCCATAAACGCGATGGACATAAGACCGGCTGTAATTAATACAATTGGAGAACCCTGGAAGGACTTAGTAATTTTATTATACTGGATACGTTCACGTACACCCGCCATAATTACAATTGCAATTAAGAAACCAACGGAGGTACCTAAACCATAGATAATACCAGTTAAAATGTCATTGCCCTTTTGAACGTTCGTAATAGCAACACCTAATACTGCACAGTTTGTTGTGATTAATGGAAGATATACACCAAGTGCACTGTATAAGCTTGGACTGAATTTCTTTAAGAACATTTCAATAAACTGAACTAACGCTGCAATCACGATAATGAAAACAATTGTCTTCATATAAGTTAAGTTTAATACTTCAAGTAGCTTATATATTAAGCTAGTTAATGCACTTGCCACAGTAATAACAAACACTACTGCGCCGCCCATACCAGCAGCTGTACTAGTCTTTTTGGATACACCAAGGAATGGACATAAGCCAAGGAATTGACTTAGTACGACGTTATTGACAAGTGCTGCTGAAATAAGCACGATTAATAATTCTTTCATCTAAATCTTTCCCCCTTATTTGCTTTCTGTATTCTGTGCTGCTTTCGCCTCCGCTGCTTTCTTTGCTGCGGCTGCTTTTTCTTCAGCTAAACGCTTTGCTTCTTCCTGTTTTTTTGCTTCAATTTCAATGTGATTTTCAGCACAAGTAGAACCCGAACAGGAACCACAGTTTCCACCACAAGCAAGCTCAGACTTCTCTGGAACATTCGTAGCAGACTTTAATTTTAACTTGTTCTGAATTGCTGTTAACATTGCTAATACAAAGAAGGCACCAGGAGCAAGTACAAAAATAGAAAGTGTTTCAAAGTTTTCAGGTAATACACGATTACCAAATACTGCACCATTACCAAGGAACTCACGGAACATACCGATTAAGGTAAGACCTACCGTAAATCCAAGACCCATACCAATACCATCGAAGATAGATGGGAATACTGGGTTTTTAGACGCATATGCTTCTGCACGACCCAAAATAATACAGTTTACTACGATAAGAGGAATATATATACCAAGTGCATCATTCAAGGATGGAATAAAACCTTTTAACAGTAATTCCACAATTGTAACGAAAGATGCCACTACTACGATAAAGGCTGGCATTCTTACTTTATCAGGAATCACTTTACGTAGCATAGAAATTAACATATTGGACATTATTAATACAACAGTTGTTGTTAAGCCCATACCCATACCATTAATAGCTGAGGTTGTAACCGCAAGTGTCGGACACATACCAAGCATTAAAATGAAGGTAGGATTTTCCTTAATAATACCATTGTATAAACGTTCTAAACACTTATTCACGAACGACACCTCCAATTCCTTCATTCATTAATTCACCTGCGAATGCAAGACCAGCATTGACTGTATTCGTAATAGCATTACTTGTAACCGTAGCACCACTGATTGCATTAATTTCAGAAGGTGAACTTTTATCTGCAGCTGCTTTGATTACCGTCAACTGATCTGCATTTACCTCTGTAAACTGACTTTTAAATGGTTCTTCTAGAGCCTTCATACCAAGACCAGCAGTTTCTGAGATTTGTAAAATTTCGATCTTAGTTAAGGTTCCATCTGCTTTCACACCCATAGAGAACTTGATATCTCCACCATAACCTGCATGTGAAGTAATTGTCATAACATAACCAATGGCATTGCCATTGCTATCTTTTGCAATACAGACTTCATTGATGGTTGTATCAGTAAATCCATTCTCTGTAAGAAAATCGGCACTACTTGCAACCATAGAATTCAGTTCTTCATTCTTATCATCTACTAAAGCAGCTTCTGCATAAACTGCTGCATATGCTTGTGCTTTGGCTTCTGCTTCTCTTTTTGCAATGATATCCTTTGTGATTTCATAAACAAAGCCAAGAGAAAGTGCTGCAACTAAAGTAATTGCAAACAATGCAAAAGCATCTTTCATAAGGGAGGATTTTTTACTTTGCATGTTTCTTACCTCCTATTCCAAATGCGTTTGGAATTGATATCTTTTCAATCAATGGAACAAGTAGATTCGTGAAGATGATTGCATAAGAAACACCTTCTGCGGAACCACCCCAAAGACGGAAAATACCTGTTAAACATCCAAGAATCAAACCAAATATAATCTGACCTAACTTTGTAATTGGAGATGTTACATAATCCGTTGCCATAAAGAACGCACCAAGTATTAATCCACCACCAAGAACATGTGTTAAAATATAGTTCATATCAAGTCCATGACCACCAAAAATTGCAATAAATACAGCAAAAGAACCGATATAAGTCAATGGAATACGTAAAGAAATCACTCTACGATATACAAGATAAATTGCTCCGATTAATAGCATCATTGCACTTGTTTCACCAATAACACCACCTTTGAATCCAAAGAACATCTCTAAAATACTAGGAGTTGCTTCTCCAACTCTTAAGGCTGCTAATGGTGTCGCACCTGTAATTCCGTCTAATCCTGCAACACCGTAATTAAATAAGTACAATCCTTCATTGCTTACTTTGGAAGAAGCAAAGGAATTCACTGCAAAATTAGTCATATGTGTTGTAAAACATATGGACAAGAAACATCTAGCTGCTAATGCTGGATTCATGAAATTCTGACCTAATCCACCATAAAGCATCTTAACTACAATAATAGCAAACGTACCACCAATGATTGGCATCCAAATTGGAGCAGTTGCTGGAAGATTCATACCAAGTAATAAACCAGTAACCAAAGCTGAACATTCATATGGATGTTCAGGTACCTTCATAAATTTCTCATACAAAAACTCTGCAACCACACATGTTGTAACAGATACTAAGAGAATTAAAAATGCGGAGAAGCCGAATTGATATACACCGAATAAACTAGCTGGCATCAGTGCAAATGCGACATCTCTCATAATTTGTGCTGTCGTTACACCACTACGCAAATGTGGTGATGCAGAGACATTAAACATACCTTTCAAAGATTCCACCTCTTTCTGAATTCGTAACTTATTTTTCACGTTTTCTTTCTTCAAGAATCGAGCGTCTTGTCTGCTTAAATGCTTGAGTTAAATAAATACCAGACGGACAGTTATAGGAACAGCAACCACATTCATAACATTCCATACCATGTAACTTCTCAAATCCTTCATGATCAAAACGAATTGCTGCCTCCATCATTTTCTGTGGAACCAAACCACAAGGACAGACCTGCACACAACGGCCGCAACGAATACAGTTTTGTAGAGGCATTTCTTCTACTTCATCCTTTAATAATGCAACCAATGCACTTGATAGCTTAGTAACAGGAACATCGAGACTAAAGAGTGCTAACCCCATCATCGGTCCTCCAGAGATGATTTTTTCTGGAGTATCCACATATCCCCCTGCCGCTTCTAAAATTTCAGTATACGCAATACCAGTAGGAACGATAAAGTTTTGTGGTTCTTTGATAGCATCGCCAGTCACAGTTAATACACGACGAATCAATGGAGTAGATTCTGAAACCGCAAGAGCAATTGAAATCAGCGTATCAACATTATTTACAATACATCCAACATCAAAAGGAAGCATAGAAGAGTTCATCTTTCTTCCTGTCATTGCATAAATTAAGTGTCGTTCTCCACCTTCTGGATACTTTGTCTTTAGAACACGAACTTCAATATTTTTTTCAAGAGCTGCTAGCTCTTTTAACTTCTTAATAGCATCTGGTTTATTATCTTCGATTCCAATAAGACCAGTCGCATTCGGAAACAAGGAAAGAACTATCTTTAACCCTTGAATTAGTCTTTCTGGTTGTTCTATCATCATGCGATAATCACTTGTAAGGTATGGTTCACACTCTGCACCATTTACAATTACATAGTCAATCGCATTGTCATCTTTAGGTGTTAATTTGATATGTGTTGGGAATCCTGCTCCACCCATACCAACGATACCCGCTTCTTTTACAATATTGCGAATTTCTTCTTTGGATAATTTGGTATAATCTCTTTCGTTGCCCATACCGTCAATTGCCGTATACTCATTATCATTTTCTACAACAATGGATTCTACTATCTTCCCATTCGCTGTTAATCTTGGCTCCACAGCTTTTACAGTACCTGAAACAGAACTAATGATACACGATGATACAACCCCATCTGCTTCACCGATTTTCTGACCAACAAGCACCTTGTCCCCTTTGGAAACAATTGGCTTGGCTGGGGTACCAATATGCTGAGACATTGGGAAAACCAGCTCCCCCTTAGGAAGCAAAATCGTGGTAGTTTTTTCTTGCGTTAATTCTTTTCCCTCAAAAGGGTGAATACCGCCTCTAAACGTTCTTGCCATTTCTTTTCCTTCTTTCTCTCTAATTCTAGGCTGATCCATTGATGAAACGAATCTCATATCTTCCATAGAAAAGCCATAGCAACTTTAACACACATTGAATGCGCTACTTCTCCGATTCTACGCATACTTCATCATCATACCATACTATTGAATATTTTTGAATGAAATATTTTTACAATTACGCATTTTTTTAAGATTTTTGTCGGAACTATTTTTATATCGACATAACTAGTCAAATATCTAATAGCTTAATATAATTTAATGTCTAATTTCCCAAAATAAGGCTGTCGCATAACCAGGTTTTAACTCTAAACAGCATCTAATATTCGCTTCTATGAAGTAACGAATCTAGTAACCTCTTTAGATTATAAACTCAGATTATGCGACAGCCCTTTGTTTCCTTACGTTATTGTCGACATTAGAATAATATGTAAGAATTAGTACCCCTGAAGAGATTTTCCCTTATGAAGGTATTTTTCTTTTGTTGCCAAACCGCCCCTAATATGTCGTTCCGACTTATTCAAATCCAATACAAGTCTTGCACGTTCTGCTAAGGAAGGGTTGACTTGTAATAAACGTTCGGTAACATCTTTATGCACCGTTGATTTGGAAATTCCGAACTGCCTAGCGGTTTGTCGCACAGTTGCATTATTCTCAATAATATATGCAGCGATTTCTGCAGCACGTTCCTCGATTTGTTTATGCTTAAACAAATTGGAGCCTTTCATGAAGTTCCACCCGAAATACTTGTTTTTATAATTTATTCGAAGACAACCGAATTTATGCTTATTACAAAATGACAATGATGAGTTTACTTCATTTTTTCAACTATATCTTGTATTTCAGATTCAAGTGTTCCAATGAAATTTGATTTATAACATATTCTTTCTTAGTTTTTTCCAATACCTTACTATGAATTCATGATAAGCTAAATCATAGATAATTAGTACAAGCTGTCCACCACATAATAATAAAAGCATTGTGACAGATGATAATTGCCCTGCAAATATTAGTTTGGGAGCAAAGATGAGTATAGGTATATAAATCACATTAAAAATAATAATTTTCCACAACCAAAGAAAACGATTGATTAAAGGTTTGGATACCTTTTCATGTTCCAACGTAGCCAGTTTTTTCATATGTTGATTTACAAGTAATTTGCGTATGAGTTCTGTAGCTAATAAATAACCTGACATTGCAGCAAAGGTAAGGCAATATAGTTTATTCGGAGCTAGAATCAAAGAGAGAAACACACTAGCAAGATAAAACGCGATCCCATAGGAAAGGTTCGTTTCTAAGTAAGCAACTCCAACTAGATAAGAGCCTGCTGCTAAAAAGAAGAAGGTACTCGTCTCAATAACAGAACCTAAAATGGTACAACTCACCGCAATTGCTAATAAAAGCCCTAAAAAAGCTAATCTCTTCGTGCCTAAATGCATGTGCACAAATCGCCTCCCATACATTCGCAGCATTGATCTGCAATACATAAATTACAGCACATATCTCCTGCATCCATTCCCCCTCTACCATAGCCATAACCTGTGTTGTTATAGCGTTGGCTACCATAGGACAATTGATTCAGTAAATTACGATATTGTAAATTCGATGGTTCCATGGAAGAGGCAGTCCTTGCATGTTCTACTGCAATCATATTATTTCCAAGTCCAAGGTTGGCTACAGCACTTAGATAGTACCATTGAGCCGTACGATTATTAATTCCAGATAGAATTGCAACTGCATCATGATATCTTCTACTATTGATTAACTGAGCAACCTCATTTAATTCTCCTGATCCAGAATAGGTTTGGTTGGAATAAGAAGAACTTGAGTAGCCACCCCCGTTTTGGCGTTCATTCATAATCGTATCATATGCTTCTTGAACTTCTTTGAATTTTTCTTCTGCTAAACCAGCCAGTGGATTATCCGCATAAGAATCTGGATGATATTTTCTACTTAATTCGCGATATGCTTTCTTAATTTCATCATCTGTTGCTGTTCTTGAAACTCCAAGAACCTGATATGGATCCTGTGTCATAATTATAGTTCCTTCCCTTCATCATCTTGTTTATTCTTTTTATCCTCATATTTTTTCCAAACTCCGGCGTAAAGTATGTTACGAAGTAGTTCAACATCCCATACTAACGGAAGCTTTTCAAAAGCCTTCGTACATTCCGCCATCATCATGGTTAATATCTCCTTGATATCCTCTTCAAAGGTTTCTTTGTTTGCGATTGACTTTAATGGATTATAATTACCCTTTTTCCTATCGTCTTCCAAATCATCATATGCATCTAGTATATAAATAAACTTGCCAAGATAAAAACCTACGAGTTTAAGAGACTCTTCCCATTGGTCTTTTTGATACACAAAGAGTTCCGCCATCAGTTCACCAAAGGGACGACAAATAACATCTAGATTCTGTTCCTGCTCTCTTTCTAGTTCATTTAATCTTTGTAGACACTCTTTTATTTTCTCACACTGTCGTTGATATTTTTTCTCAACCTTATGATACCTTCTTTTTAGAATTCTTGCACCAGATAATCCTAAAATACTTTTATCATCCGACCAATCATCCTTCAATTTGTGATATGTTAAGGCAATATTCATGTCCGCAGCATAATCACTAATTTCATTCGTGATAATCCAATGTTTTGAGGTTGGATGCGCCAAACAACGTTTTCGTGCCTGAGTCACTTGACTCTCATATAGAGAAGTTAGTACGATAATCAAGAATGTCATATCATAAGTTAATGTCATCTGACCAAATCGACCATAGCGTTTCTTTAATTGGTGACATAGCCCACAATAATATGCCTTATATTTATAGTACTCCTTTACCTTTAGCTCCTGCTTGTTAATATTAACATATCCAAACATGAACTCCTCCTTCTCTGTACATAATCATTAAGCACATTATATCAGCTATATCACCAAGATTCATCTAAAACCTCATATTTTAATAATAATTTAAGACAATATTTGCTTTTTCCATTCGTCTTCTTTAAATCCAAACAAAACAAAATTGTCCCCAATGAGTAATGGTCGTTTCACAAGCATCCCATTACTTGCAAGACAATCATAAATTTCTTGTTCTGTCATAACTTTTATTTTTTCTTTTAAATTCATCTCACGATATACAACCCCACTTGTGTTGAAAAAGCTTGTAAGTGGTTTCTCTGTTTTTTTCTTAAAAGAAATTAATTCATCCTTTGTCGGTGGTTTTTCCTTAATATCTCGTTCATCGAATGAAACCTGATGTTGTTCTAACCATTTTTTTGCATTTTTACAGGTAGAACAATTGGAATAACCAAAAAATAAATATGACATGTGTAATAACCTCCAATGATACTTAAATGTTTTATGAAACTATCCACATCCATCTTCATAGATTATACTAAACGGATTTTATAGGATGTTTTCATTATGAATCAAATACATCAAACTTATCCATTTCAATTATTGCCGTTACCTTATAAAGAAGACAGTCTTTGTCCTAACATCAGTGCAGTAACTCTATCCTTTCATCATGGAAAGCATTTAAAGACATACGTGAATAATTTGAATAAGGTTTTAGAACCATATCCAATGTACCACACTTGGACGCTAGAAGCACTTGTTACCTATTATTACCTGCTTCCACAAGAGCTACAGATCCCTGTTCGTAACAATGCTGGTGGTGTTTATAACCATGATTTTTACTTTTCCTCTTTAAAACCTATCACATGTCTTGAAGATAAGCATCAAAACTACGATACCAATTCCACCATGGAGGAATTCTCACCAGATGAATTCTTTCTGCTATTTCGTCAAAGCTTCCAAAGCTATGAACAATTTAAAGAACGGTTTAAACAGAGTGCATTGAGTGTTTTTGGCTCTGGATATGCATGGCTTGTTCTAAATATGAAAAATGAATTAGCTATCATGACAACTCCAAATCAAGATTGTCCCCTCGCTCAAGGCTTAATACCATTATTAAATATAGATGTATGGGAACATGCTTACTACCTTGATTACCAGAATCGCAGAAATGATTACATTGATCAATGGTTTGAATTAGTGAATTGGACAGTTGTTGCTAATCGAATGATTTATTAACCATTATTCTAACCAAGAAAGAGGCTGGCGCATCTTCACGCGACAGCCTCCTCCATATTTCCGAAATTACTATTCAACAATATTGGATACACTTCTTAAGAATTCAATTGTCTTTTCCTGAAGTAATACCTTCTCAAGCTCGTCTCGTCCTCCATAACTAGCTTCTAGGTCTTCTGTCGTCTCATATCCATACTGTAAGTTGATTTCCTCAACTCTCTGCTGATACTCGTCCTCTGTTAAAGTAATACCCTCTAATTTAGCAATCTCAGCAAGCACATAGGTTTCCTTCACATATAAATCTGCATAAAATTTAATCTGAGCATAGAACTCATCCAGACTCATTTGAAAACCAGTCGCTGCAAAAGTTTCAAGATCAACTCCATAATATTGTGCATAATACTCATACATACTTAGCATTTCTGTTTCTTTCTCATCAATCTCACGTTGATTAACATTCGTAAAGGTTGCATTAGCTACCACTTGAGAAATAATCTCTTCATCAATCGCACTTTGTATATCAAATTCTTTCGTTTCTAAAATTCCTTGGTATACATAGTCTTTATATTCCTCAGTTGTTGTATAGTCTGTATTATATGCAACAAATTCATCAGTAAATTCACGCTTACCAATGGCATTCACAGTAACCGTAAATTCCGCAGCTTTTCCTGCTAATTCAGCACTACCGTATGCTTCTGGGAAGGTAACCTTTACAATCACAGTTTCTCCAACGCTAGCTCCAATCAACTGGTCTTCAAATCCATCGATAAATGTATTGGTTCCAATTCCTAGTTCACTATCAGTTGCACTTCCACCACTGAATTCTGCTCCATCCACCGTTCCAACATAGTCAATATTAACAAAGTCACCCTCTTTAACAATGTTTCGATCGGTCACAGGAATCATATCAGAATATAGTTCAACAAATGCTTTTATTTCTTCTTGAATTTCTTCCTCTGTTACCTCTAGCATTGGTTTTTGAATTGAGATACCTGTATACTCTCCTAAGGTGAATTCAAAGAAGCCTTCCTCAGAACTCTCTGCGTCTTCATTATCGGTATCAGAAATACCAAGAAATGAGCTATAAGCGGATAATCCAAGACGATCGACAATCGTTTTTATATACTCATCAATGGCATCTTCCCCGATTTGGGCAGCGTACTCACTTGGGTTCACTACGTTATCTTCTGTAATCGTAAGAATTTCTTTGAATTCCTTGCTTGATTGATAGGTTCCATTAAGTTCAATCAAAGAAAGTCCACCAACTTCTAGATTCCCAGCGATTTTTTGATCAGAGCCAGTTAAAAACGAGAACTTATATTCGGTATCCTTAACATCTAACTCAATGATACGGCCCACAATCAGTCCCTCTTCATCGACATAGCATGTCATGGTTAGAACTTCATCATCACTTACCGAAGCTGAAAGCTCCTTTGTTTTTGTGCTCAAGGAATCCATCAAGGTCTTATAATCAGATTTTTTCATTCCAACTTCACTTAAAACCTGGAACATGTCATCGTCTGCTTTCATGATTGAAAACTGATTGGAAAGCTCCTTTAAAGCCTCTGCCACTGGGTATGTAACAACTATCTTTGTCCCTTTAAATGTAACCTCACCAAGCGTAAATTCTTGCGCTTTCTCAAGCTCCACTGATAAGTCTAGAGCATTCACAAAATCTTTAAGGTAGTTCGAGATAAGCTTAGGTGCTTTTTCTGCACTCAATAAGGATGTGATAGTGATATCTTCACCAAACACTGATATTAATTTTTCAGATAGTTCTGGGAATTGAGCATACACTCCCTGATTTTTTTTATCAACAATCGTCGTAACATCCAAAACAGAATTAGTTCCATAGCTTAGAACATAATCCGTCTGAAGCTGCTGCTGTTTATATTGATTTGCTATTTGAATTCGTATCTTATCAATTGGTACCGATAAAAAACTTGTAATATTAGCATTTAGAGATAAATTTATGTCTGCCTCCATGCTACCTTCCTTAGCTTGTGAGGTGATGGCTGCTAAAAGTAGATTGAGTGTATTATTTTTTTCAACCCAAGTATAGTATGTAGAGTCGCTTGCAACGGTTTGATACAACGTATTAACAATCCTTCTAGGACCAAAGATAAGAACACAACCTCCTGTAATAGCAACGATAATTAATGTTGCTATCAATGCGATGAGACCTTTTTTCTTCTTTTTCACTGGAGCCTCTAATATAACACCATTTAAATTCGTTGTCGTGGTAAACTCTGTACCATAGTTCATCTCATCTGTTTCCCTATCTCTTTGTTCCTCTGTCGTAAGATTTTCTTCCTTTTGTTCGTCCATAGCACTCTCCCTTAACCAATTTTTTATCTATCTTTTTACTCTATTCATAAAAAGGGAGCTGATAGCTCCCTTTCATTTTTATTCTATTATGCTGGTGTAACCACTGCAGAAGAGATAATAATATCCATTACTTTGTCCATCAATGCTGAATTTTCTACGATTTCCTTGCCACCCATATCAGTTACAAATTTATCTTTGTCTGTGTATCCATACTCTTCCATGTATACAGCAAGTCTTTCTTCATATTCTTCATCACTTAACTTAAGATTCTCTTCTTTTATAATCTCTTCGAACAGATATCTTTGACGAACATTAAATTCCGCTGCAGATTTTAATTCGGTATTAAATTCATCTAAAGTCATGCCACCGAAAAAGAAGTAGATATAAGTCTCTAAGTCAACACCGTATTGAGTAGCTGCGGACTCATAATTTTGCTTCATATACGTTTCGAAATCATCAAATTCTTTCTGCTGTATTCCTTCAAAGGTAGCATTATCAATTGCTTTTGTTAAAATATCAAGTTCTTTTTGAGTATTCGCATTGTTTTCTTTAGTTTGTTGTAAATTGGTTCTAATGTATTCTTTATATTCTTCAATGGTTTTATTACCATTCGTATCGTTAGCTGCAATAACTTCATCTGTCAATGGTTCTCTTTCACCACTATCGATGTAGTTGATTGTCACAGTAAATACTGCATCTTTACCAGCTACTTCTGTATTGGAATAATCCTCAGGGAAGGTACAGTTTACATCTACTGTCTCTCCAACATTTTTACCAATAAGTCCATCTTCAAAACCTTCAATAAACTGACCAGAGCCAATTGTTAGTGCTGCACCAGTTGCAGTACCACCTTCAAAAGCTACTCCATCAATTTTTCCAACATAGTCAATGTTTACAGTATCTTTGTCTCTCACGTCCGTACGATCTGTCACTTTAATCGGTGTTCCGTAGGTTTCATTAAAAGAGTCTAATCTTTCCTCAATTTCCTCTTCTGTTACTTCCGTGGATGGCATTGTAACTTCAATCCCTTTGTACTGTCCTAATGTTACTTTCACATTACTTTCTTTGTCCTTATTTCCACATGCTACCATAGTTAGCATTAAACTCAAACATGTCCCCAATAATAATGCTCTTTTTTTCATTCTATTTTCCTCTCTGAACCATAATAGTTATTACACTATATTATCGTATCTGATTAGTATATTAGATTGCCCAACCGATAGACTATTTCTTTATATCACACTTTATTAAAAAAAGAAAGGCTTTCAATAAAGTTCACATAAAATTCAACATTGATACAACCCAAAAAGGCTATTGCATGAATCCCTATGCAATAGCCCAAAATTTAGATTCCTGTCTATTGATCTAATCTTAACATTTCGGTATACGCTAATAGAAATGGTCCTACACCTTTTGCATCGTCCTTAACGATTGGTTCTGACATATAATAATCATAACTTCCATCACGCATTTCCTTGCCACCAAGCCCAGCAACAAGACAGATTCCTCCAAGACTCATTTTCCCTTCCTCTGTATGTAGATACTTCGAACAAATCCCATCCATTGCTTTCTTTGCATATTCACGATAACTCTCCGGTAAGAAACCTAAACGTACACCCTTTAATAGGGCATAAGCCATAATGGAACTTCCACTTGTTTCAAGATAATTTTTTTCGCGTCCAGCCATATTAACAATCTGATACCACATGCCACTTTCATCCTGATATTTTAGCATACTATCTATTAGCTCAATAAAGATTTGCTTTAACTTCTCATACTCTGCTTCAAAATTAGTTGGTTCGCATTTATCCAAGGTATCAAGTAAAGCCATCGTATACCAACCAAGTGCACGAAGCCAGAAATTCTTTGATAATCCGGTCTCTTTATCACACCAAAACATCTCACGGGAGGAATCATAGCCATGGTAATACAAGCCTGTTTCCTTATCTCTTAGCAATTCATACACGTTGAAAAATTGATGGAAGATATCCGAATAATTCTTCTTATGGTTAAAACGTGTCTCATATTCCATATAAAAGGGTTGTCCCATGTATAAACCATCCAACCATATCTGATTTGGATAAATGAGTTTATGCCAGAAGTTACCCTCAACCGTTCTTGGCTGATTTTGTACTTGTTGATATACAAGATCAATTGCTTTACGGTATTTTTCTTTCCCTGTCAGATCATATAATTCGAATAATGTCTTTCCTGCATTCACATCATCGATATTATATTTCTCTATATGATAACCTTCAATCGTTCCATCCTCATGAACTCGATAGTCAATGAACGCGTCTGCAAATTCAAAATATTTCCTATCCTTTGTAATAGCATACATCTCAAGTACTGCTTTGATCATGCAACCATCAATGTAATTCCATTCTGATTTTAATCCAGATTTGATCTTTTCAATGTTCCACATTGGGCACTGTGGTGTACTCTTATCGAGCAACTCATTGATATATTTCACAATGATATCCATGTAATATCCTCCTTAGGTGCTATGTATAATAATTAGGAATTATATCATGGTAAGCGCTTACACACAACCAAAAATCCACTTTAATCCCTGTATTTTACAGATTATTTGCGTTTACACTTCTTCAATATAGGTCACACCTTCAGCCTGGCTCAATACTTCAAGTACTTCCACATGCGTCCGCTTTGTCATCGATCGTATGGTTACTAACACCCCAATACTCGACTCAGTAATTGATTTTGTACGATTGATTTCTAAGTCACTGACTTTAAAATCATTTTCTTTGGTATAGGTGATGAAGGAACCAAGGTAACTTAATTGAGCAAACTCAACATAGATATTTAATATACTGGTGGTAGCCATAACTCTTTCATCCAATCTTTGCAATGCTGCCATCGTAATAAACGTGAGTAATCCACCAATGAGTGCTCCACTATAGAATCCAATTCCGATTGCAAGCCCAACACAGGCAGCTGCCCATAATCCTGCTGCCGTCGTTAATCCTTTAACTTTATTTCTTCCTGTTACGATAATCGTTCCTGCTCCAAGAAAACCAATTCCACTTACGACTTGAGCTCCCATACGGGCTGGATCTGCATCTGGAAACACCTTATTTAGATATAGATTTGTAATCATCACCATAGTTGCTCCCATGCATACTAACATATAGGTTCGAAATCCTGCTGGTCTACGCTTTCTTCCTCTCTCAATTCCAAGAATACCTCCACAAAGTAATGCCATAAATAGACGAACGGTTATGGATACAATATTTAACTCTCTTAAAATTTCTGGTCCTTCCATCGTATACTCCTTCTTGATAAAATTGGAAATGTAATACGAATGGGCTGTTATTTATAACAGCCCATTCCTTTTATATCTTAAAGATATTTAATGCCTTGTTTAGCTCTTCTGCCTCTTCGGTTAAGTGAATGGTAGCCTGTTTTAATTTTTCAACTGTGATCACCTGACGATTTGCCGCATTATCTACCTCTTCTGATGCTGCTGCAGTTTCCTCCGATACAGCCGATATACTCTCAATGGCTCCTATCGTTGTTGCTTTTGCATCTTTGATACTATCGATTCCTAAGGTAATATCCTTTAACTTCTCTGAGATATCCTCTACCGATGTCGTAATCTTTTGGAAGATCTTCACTGCATCATTCAAAGCTATTGACTGCGATTTCACAATATCATCTGAAACCTTAACGGTTTCTACGGTGTGATTCGTCATTGCCTGTATACTATTTACAATCAAGCCAATCTCCTTAGAAGCTTTCATCGATTGCTCTGCCAATTTACGAATTTCATCTGCAACTACTGCAAAGCCACGCCCTGCATCACCTGCTCTAGCTGCTTCAATGGATGCATTTAATGATAATAAATTGGTTTGCTCTGCAATATCATTAATAACATTAATAATCTTACCAATTGACTTAGATTCTTCTTCCAAAGAGTTCATGTCAAGTATAATGGTTTTTGTAATCTTTGCTGTTTCGTCAGCCTTTAATTTTAATGTATCTACTGAAATAACACCTTCGGAAACGACACCATGGGACTGCTTCGTAAGCTGTTCGATCGAACCAATGCTTTCTAACATCGTCTGAACACGACTTCCAAGCTCCTCCGATTGAACAAGGCATTTTTCGGAATCCTCTGCTTGCTGTACAATACCAAGGCGAATTTCTTCAATCGAATTGGATATATTCTTTGTCGCAACTGTCAGTGATTCGGTCGAATCTGCAACCTCTTTTGTAGAAATATTCATGGTATCTTTTACTTGATTTGCTTTCTCAATCAAGTTCTTCATATTACCAATCATATGATTAGCACTATCAGATAATACGCGGAATTCATCCTTTCTACGGCATTCTACGGAAACCGTTAGATCACCTTGTGCTGCTTGTTTCATAGCCTTAATCATTCTCTTAATTGTTCTACCCATTCCTGTTGCAATAAATGTACCGATACCAGTAGCTAGGATAACAGCAATAATTACAAAAAGAAGTGTAGATATTAATATCGAGGTAGCTTGAGAGGTTAAGTAGGAATTTGGAACAAGTCCACAAACGATAATTCCTGTCTTTCCAACCTTAGCATAGGAGAATAAGTAATCTTCCCCCTTGTATGTAACATATGAGGAACCCTCTGTTTCTGTTCCTTGTACCACGTTCTGATAAAATTCCTGATTTGAAATAAGAGTTTCCATAGATTCCATATTGCTTACTTCATATCCATCGGCTGAGATTGCTGCAAAGATGCTATTTTCTCCAACTTCAAGCGCTTTTAGCTGCTCCAATACAAGATCATAGCTAATATCCCCAATCATATAACCAATCTGTTTTAATCCATTGCCAAAAAAAGCACTAGAAATGGAGAATGCATACTTTTTCATTGGTTTACTAGAATCATTCACAAGATTCTCATCAAAGAAATTATGGCGTCCAGCCCAACGATAGCCACCTCGTTCCTCTTGATCAAGGGCACCTTCTTCTGTTTGAAGATATTTGTCTACTAACTCTTTTCCTGTGGAAGAAAAGGTTCCTGTTGTACCTATACTTTCTCCATATTTGCAAAATAGTCCGATGTTAGCAATCAAATCGTCGAGAAAAGCTGTCGTTTCAACGTAAGTTTTCAATTCTTTATAGGTAAGCATTTCTCCAACCGGATCATCCTTATAAGCACCTGCATAATAATTTTTAAGGCTATCATAACCTTTGAGTTGTGTTAATCTTAGCTCGATTGCACTTGTTGCAAGTTCAAAATAATTTCTAGTAGTGACTACTGAATTAAAGGTTGATTCCTTATAACTCTTTACTAATGCATTGGAGGCATTATTGTAAGAGCTTACACCAAGAAGTATAATAAAAACAACTGGGATTAAAAAGGCAAGTACCAACTTAACACGAATGCGATTCAATTTTGTAAGAATATTACTTTTCAATTCTTTATCGATCTTTTTATTCTTTTTTTGAACCGGAACCTTAAAATCTTTTATTTTCCCTTTCTTTCTTTTTTTGTCTTCTGCAATTTTCATACCTTCTTCCCTGTTCCCTTCATATATTTTTGATGTATCCATTGGGGCATTAGACTCATGCCTACTATCATCGAATGTCTTACCCACACTGTCAATAGCTTTTCGTTCTTCACTTTGTGATGAAGTACGATTCTCATATGTATCTATATCTGAGGTACTTTGATTTGTTTCCTTCCAAACTTCCTTCTCAACGTAACTTTTCTCCTTACGGAATATTTTCTTCCATAGTTTCATTCTGCTCCTCCTCTAAAGAGATCGATGTTATGAAAATTGCACACGAATGCTACCCTTATTATACATAATTCGACAAACATGCACAACCAGATTTTTCAAATATATTTGCTCTTAATTTACCACTTATGTTATGGTAATTAATCCTCTGACCTAGTTCCTTTACCTTATCATTGAGTCACTGAACGATTTACTTGTCTGCTTCGTTTCTATCTCATTTTCCCTATGAATCCTATCCTTTATTATGCATAGTGACGAAATCATTATAACCTGTTCAAATCCAATCAGAGTGTGTTGACAACTTCATGCAATAACTCTATAATTATATTAGTATATTAACTAAACTAATTTCATTGGTACTCGCCAACATCATCTATTCACACAAAGAAAGGTAGGGTTTTCTTCCATGAATAACACTCCAACGATTACACTAGGTATTGTCTCTGTAAGCCGTGATTGCTTCCCAATGGAGCTTTCTGCAAGCAGACGTGCAGCAGTTGTATCCGCTTATCACAAAAAAGGATTAAAGGTCGTAGAATGTCCAATTACTGTTGAGAATGAATTACATATGAAAGAAGCATTGGCTTATATCAATAAAGCAAAATGTAATGCTTTGGTTATCTATCTTGGGAATTTTGGTCCTGAAACAGCAGAAACATTATTAGCAAAATCATTTGATGGTCCTGTTATGTTCGTTGCAGCTGCTGAGGAGTCAACCGAGATTCTTGCCGATAAACGAGGAGATGCTTACTGTGGTTTATTAAATGCTAGCTACAACTTAAAATTAAGAAATATCAAAGCTTATATCCCTGAGAATCCAGTAGGAACACCAGAAGAAATTGCAAATCTTATGGCGGATTTCCTTCCAATCGCACGTGCAATCGTAGGTCTTCATAATTTAAAAATCATCTCCTTCGGCCCACGTCCACAAGATTTCTTGGCATGCAATGCTCCAATCAAACAGCTGTATAACCTTGGCGTTGAGATTGAAGAGAATTCCGAACTTGATTTATATGCAGCTTTTAATGATCATGTGAATGACAAGAGAATTCCTTTGGTAATGGAAGATATGGCGAAAGAACTCGGTGCAGGCAACAAAATGCCAGGCATCTTACCTAAGCTAGCTCAATATGAATTAACCTTACTTGATTGGATGAACACACACAAGGGTTCCAGAGATTATGTTGTATTTGCTAATAAGTGTTGGCCAAGTTTTCAGACACAGTTCGGATTCGTTCCTTGCTATGTCAATAGTCGTTTAACCAGTCAGGGAATTCCTGGATCCTGTGAAGTTGATATTTATGGAGCACTAAGCGAATACATAGGTATCTGTGTTAGTGAGGATGCTGTTACCTTACTTGATATCAATAATACGGTACCATCGGATTTATTTGAAGCTAATATCAAGGGCAAGTATAATTACAAGTTAACGGATACCTTCATGGGCTTCCACTGTGGAAATACCCCACTGAACAAACTAACCTCCGGTACTATGAAAAACCAAAAGATTATGGCAAGAAGTTTAGAGCCAAATCAAGAACCTAATATTACAAGAGGTACCTTAGAAGGTGACATCGCTCCAGGAGACATTACATTCTTCCGCTTACAGTCTACTGCTGATGCAAAGCTTCGTGCTTATGTGGTAGAAGGCGAAATATTACCAGTCCCAACGCACTCCTTTGGATCCATCGGTGTATTCGGAATTCCTGAAATGGGACGTTTTTACCGACATGTACTAGTAGAAAAGAACTTTCCACATCATGGTGCTGTTGCATTTGGTCGATTTGGAAAGGAAGTATACGAGGTATTCAAATATCTTGAAGTAGAAGAAATTGGCTATAACCAACCAAAGTCCATGCTATACCCATCCGAGAACCCATTCTGTTAGTGTATAATGATAATGGCACTGAAGGGATAATCCTCTGAGTATGCATAATATACCCTATTATATAAACAAGACAAATTGACAAGCAATTCACTTGCCATGAATAAAAACAGGCGATCAAATCATAATCTGATGACTTGAAAGCCTGTTTTTTGTTTTTGCTAATATCCTTTTGCTCCTTCAAGAGATTCGTCCATAGTGATCCAATCAGAAACTGGAATGATACGATAGTCTTCCTTGGTATCTCGAATGATAACTCGATTGATCCCGGCATTAATAATCATTCGTTTGCACATAGAACAACTATTGGCATTCGAAATGTATTCCATCGTATCTACCTCAAAACCAACGAGATATATATCTGCACCAAGCATTTCCTCTCTTGGTGCACTAATGATTGCATTAGCTTCTGCGTGAACACTTCGACATAATTCGTAACGCTCTCCTCGTGGAACGCCTAGCTTCCTACGAATACAGAAGTTTAAATCACTACAATTTTTTCTCCCTCGAGGTGCACCAACATAACCAGTAGCTATTATTTCATCATGGTTCACAATTACAGCACCATAGATTCTACGTAAACAGGTGCTCCTCTTAGAAACAGTTTCTGCAATATCAAGGTAATAATTAATCTTATCTCTTCGTTCCATTCCAATTCCCCCTTTAAGCAAAATCATTTCTTATCTCATAGCATATCACAAACTACATATTTCTACAATAATCCGTGTTTGTGATATTTTGATTGAAAGTTTGATTTCTGGGAGATACTAGACCATTAAGAATAAATCAGTTGAGTAATATAGGAGATAGAATCATGAAATTATTGATAAAAGAAGGCAATATCCTAACTATGGATCGCAAGATAAATCCTAAGCAACAGGATCAACCTCTTTCCAGTACGGGTACCATTATCAATCCTGGTGACATACTAATTCAAGATGGCAAGATTAAAAAAATTTCTAAATATATTGATCCGAAGCTTCATGAACCAGTAGAAATCCTTAATGTTAGTGGATGTTACGTTATTCCTGGTATTATTGAATCACATTGTCATATAGGGATAACAGAAGAACGAAAAGGAAAAGAGGGCGATGATTCCAATGAATGTTGTTCTCCTGTCACTCCATATCTACGCGCTATCGATGCCATCAATCCTTTGGATGCAGCCTTTCATCAAGCACTTAGAGCTGGTATCACTTCTGTGATGGTTGGTCCAGGCAGTAGCAATGCTGTAGGAGGACAGTTTTTGTTCATGAAGACCTGGGGTTCCAGATGCATTGATGATTTAATTGTCAAGCATCCTGCCGCAATGAAAATTGCCTTAGGTGAAAATCCGAAAACTCTCTATGGTGGAAAAGATATGATTCCAAGTACACGTATGTCGATAGCTGCACTGATTCGTAAGGAGTTATTTAAAGCACAGCAATACAAAAAAAAGAAGGAAGAAGCCTTAAAAGATAACAGACCTTTTGAAGAAGATTTTGAATTGGAGTGCTACCTCCCTGTCTTGCGGCGGGAAATCCCTCTAAAGTCGCATGTTCATCGAACGGATGATATCCTAACTGCAATTCGAATTGCTCAGGAGTTTCAGGTCGATATTACCCTAGATCATTGTACCGAGGGACATTTGATTGCTGAAAAAATTAAAGAATCTGGGTTTCCTTGCATCGTGGGTCCAGACTTAGCTTCTCGTAGTAAAATTGAAGTGGAAAATATGGCATTTAAGACGGTAGGTATCCTAAATAAAGCAGGAATTAAAGTAGCAATCACAACGGATCACCCTGTTTCCCTAATTCAAACTCTTCCCTTATGTGCAGGACTTGCTGCAAAGAATGGTTTGGGTATACCAGCTGCTTTGCTAGCTATCACTCATAATGCCGCTGATATCTGTCGAGTATCAGATCGTATCGGAAGTCTAGAGATTGGAAAAGATGCCGATATTGCAATCTTTGATGGCAATCCCATGGAATTATTCACAAACTGTCTCTACACAATTGTAGATGGCTCTATTGCCTATCGTTTTGATCAAAAAAACGAGTGAACTGATGACTCAATTCACTTATCTTCTAGAATAAATTGTCGCATCCAAAAAGGATGCGACAATTTATTCTAGATATCTCAATCTATTCTAAATATCTTAATCATTGTTCTTTCCAAAATAAGGAGACAGTCTTCCTGCAACTTGAGAAATATTGATCGTCTGAAGCCATACTTTCCCAGGTCCTCGAAGTACAGTTAAGAAAAGTCCCTCTCCCCCAAAGAAGATATTCTTGAATCCTTTGATTCTCTCTACTTCGTAGGATACACTAGCTTCAAAACATGCAACATTCCCAGTATCAACTTTGATGATCTCATTCGGCTGTAAAGTTCTCTCCACTACCGTACCATCAAGTTCAAGGAATACCATCCCATTCCCTGTTACTCTTTGTAAGATGAATCCCTCTCCACCAAAGAATGCTCCTGATACACTTCTTGATGTTGTAGCAGATAAGGTTACTCCTGGTTGTGCACATAAAAATGCGCCTTTTTGACATATATAATCGGATCCTGGTGTAAGTGAAAGTGGTACGATCGTCCCTGGAAACGAAGATGCACAACAAATTTCACTGTTTGGCCTTGTTGATGTATAGGTTGCCATAAACATGGATTCACCAGAGAACAATCTACCGATTCCCTTTCCGAAGCCCCCCTTCATATTCGTTTCCATCTGAAATCCATCACTCATCCACGTCATTCCACCAGACTCCGTATAGATGGACTCTCCTGGCTCTAAAAGCATGGATACCGCTGGAAGTGTTTCACCAAAAATCTTATATCTCATATAGACCTCCAATCAAATTACTTTCTACCATAATTAGTTGTTTCAATTATAGCATGACTTATTTTTGTAAGCAAATATTAATGGAATAAATGCCTAATTCTTAATCTCAGTGATGAACTTTATGCCTTTCTTAAGACGCAACGTCTTGATATCAATCTACCTAAGATAGCAAATATTAGCGCTGCAAGGATACAAGTAATGACTAAATTATAAGGACGAAACCCCTGATTCACCCCAAACATAACCTTTAACATTCTTACCGTTATGTTTGTAATACGCCCTTTCATCACAAAATAATCAAATAACGGGATGAGTACCACGATAGTAACTGGAACTCCGAGGAATACATAAAGACGTTTCACACGATCCAAGTGATAAAACAGTGCACTGATAAAATAACCAAACATACAACTAAAGAAAAACATACTAAAGTACCAAAACATCTGTGTTAGCATAAGAAGTAGAAACGAGTCGTATTTCAGACCATCGTAGATTTGATCAAACATGGATACATATAGCTTGTTTCCATAAAGTAAACTATAGATGATTCTTTCAATCAGTGCCATTCCTCCACTTAGAAGAAGGCTAAATATTAGATAACTCTGAAACATCGTCTTTCTTGATATTCCATTCTGTAGACATATATGAAATAGGGTACGATAAGAAACAATTCCTGATATAAGCAAGTAAATGATAGAGGTCGTTTCCGTTCCAGAAAAAAGGATATGAGAATCCTCAGATAGTGCTCCAATTAGTAATACTGTAACAATAGATAGAACTATAAATGTATATAATACTGTAATCCCTTTAATTGAATCTTTCCACCAAAATCGAACTAATTTATTTGATTTCAAAGTATCCCCTCCTTAATGATTGGTTAATTCAATGAATAATTTCTGTAAATCCATCTTTCCTATTTCAAGTCCAACCTGTTCTTCTTTTTTATTTAACGTTCCTAGAATTGATACTGTTTTTAGTCCTCCAAGTACCGTTTCTCCAAGTACTTCTTTCCCTTTGATAAACTCATCTACTAATTTAATAGGTCCTGCTACTGTATATCCACTTGTAAGAAGAGATTCACAACTTTCATTTCGAATTAGTTTCCCTTTTTTGATGATGAACACATGCTCCACCACATTCGAAACCTCTTCAATCAAATGAGTGGAGATTACAAATGTCCTTGGTCGTTTTGCATAAGCTTCTAATAAACAGCGATAAAACAAATCTCTATGATTTGCATCCAATCCAAGTACTGGCTCATCTAAAAAGATATAGTCTGCTCCTACACAAAGTGCAATAATCACTTTATAGATGGAACGATATCCTGTAGATAATTCATTCAGCTTCTTCTTTGGATTCAATTCAAAACGTTCACATAACTCTTTGGCATACTCCATATCAAAAGAATAAAAATAGCTAGTAGCTTGAAATATTCGCTTCACCGTATAGATTTCTGGATACAGCTCTTGCTCACTCATCATATACACTCTTCCTTGTGCCTCATCATTCTCAGCTGCCACCATACCATCAATATAGATTTCTCCATCGGTTGGAAAAAGACGGTTCGAGATTAGATTGAGTAATGTAGTTTTACCTGCACCATTTCGACCGAGCAATCCATAGATTCCATCTTTTTCTATGGTTAGGCTGATTTGATCTAATACTAAATTGGTTCCAAATGATTTGGTTAAGTTACGAATCACAATGCTTTGTTTCTCATCCATGTTGAACCTCCTTTAAACCTTCTTCAATATACGATATTAATTCTTCTTTCGATAAACCAAGTTTGTTTGCTTCCTCAATCATACTTGCAATGTATGTATGATAGAACTCTGCTCTTCTTTTCTTTGTAATCTTAGCTACCGCTCCTTCTTTCACAAACACTCCAACTCCTCTTTTCTTGTAAATAATCTCATCGTCCAGTAAACGATTGATTCCTTTCAACACCGTAGCCGGATTTATCTTTAAATTCGTAGATATCTCTGTCGTGGAGGGGATTTGAGTTTCTTCTTCAAAAGCTCCCACAAAAATTGCTTCTTCAATCTCATCTGCAATCTGAATAAATATAGGTTTTTCACTTTCAAAATTTAACTTCAATGTTACCACCTTTCCTTAGTTGGTTAGTTACTCATGTAACTAACTATATAACCATATGTAAATTTTGTCAATACATTTTTTTCAAACTTCATATGAGCCGTAAGTATGCAAGGTTGTCCTAAAGTATTTACTTACAAATTTTTGTTTTTTATGTTCATTACTGACAAAATGGAATTTGTTCTGATAAAGGAACTTATGATTATATCAAAATATGGAAGATACGATTGCTTGACCTATATTTTTTAATACAGTATAATTCATTTATTGTAAAATATTTACATAGTAAGGAGCAAGCTATGAAAATAGGTATTAATCTACTTTTCATGAATCATACCTCCAATCATGGAGTCAATAGACATACAGAAGCACTATTGCAAGGATTTCGAAAGATTGATCGTCTCAAGGACTGCTGTCTCTTCGTACGTGAGCTCTATTATGAGAAAGCCAAAGAACAATTTGCGGAAGCCACTATTGTATGCATCAAAGCAAAGGGTATCATACATTGGGTCTTGAATCATGTACATAGCTATCATAACTATTATGAGTGTAGATATCTAAATCATACACCCTTGGCACTAGCAGCAAAGCAACAAAACATTGACTTAATGCTTCATCCTTTTAATGATAGTACGATTCGCTTCGTAGAAGGAATCCCAAACATCATGGTGATTCATGATTTGTATTATCTACGCTATCCTCAATACTACGGTTATTTTCTGTACTTCTATGCCAAACGCAAACATGAATACTTCATTAAAAAAGCCGATTCTATCATTACTGTCTCCGAATTTGTAAAAGAGGATATTTTAAAGAATCTAGCGTTGGCAAATGATATATTTATTCAAGTCATCCCCAATGCAGTAATACCAGCTCAACTCTTTACTGAATTCATACCAATTGATCCTCCCTATATACTTGCGGTTGCACCACATACTTATGAAAAAAATCTAATCACCTTATTAAAAGCTTTTTATCTGGTACGTAAGAGAATCCCTCACGAACTTGTAATCCTGGGTAAACACGAAGAAGAGACCAATAATCTTCATGAATATATCAAAGCAAATGGTTTAACCGAACGAGTTCTTTTTTTAGAAGGTGTTCCTGATGAGCATCGCAATAGCCTCTATAAACATGCCTCATTACTTGTTGTCCCTTCGCTAACAGAGAACTTCGGCCGTGTCCCAATTGAAGGTGCTCTATTACAAATTCCGGTCCTCACTTCCAGTGCTAGCGCCCTTATGGAGGTAACACATGGTTTACTTAATTACTATCACCCACCAACCGACAGCTATGCCCTTGCTTTGAAGATTTCTACCTTACTATGTCATCCACCAGAGAAGGAACAACTAGAAGCGATTGCTTTGCTTTACTCCCAACTATATGATGAGTCTGCCATCGCAAGACGATTCGAATCCATTATAGAAGGGATTCCAAACATATAGCCCAATATGAAACAAAGAGCTGTTACTGAGTTTGATACTCCTCCTGCGTTCCTTAATTTTATTGCTTAATGTACAAACAATAAAACTTAAGATTTGCTGGTATGGAACCAAACTAGTAACAACTCTTTCTTTTTCTATGTATTATTCTTTTTCTATGTATTATTCTTTTTCTAAGTATAATTCTTCTATGTATTATTTTTTATATATTATCTTTTATATATTTATCTTTTATGTACTATTCTTTTTCTAATTGATCAAGGCTTTGCTTAATGTCGTCAATGATATCCTCTACATTCTCTAAACCAACCGAGAATCGAATCATTCCTGGATTAACTCCACAAGCGACTAACTGCTCTTCGGTTAATTGACGATGAGTTGCACTTGCTGGATGAAGTACACAGGTACGAATATCTGCCACATGAACCTCATTGGATGCTAACTTCAAACCATCCATAAATTTCACAGCATTGGCTTTACCACCTTTGATCACAATTGAGATAACGCCACAAGCTCCCTTTGGTAAGTACTTTTGTGCACGTTCATAATACGTATCACTCTTTAAACCTGCATAATGAACCTCTTCAATCCAATCAGAAGTCTCAAAAAATTGTGCCACTTTCAACCCATTTTCACAGTATTGTTTCATACGAATTGGTAGTGTCTCAAGTCCAAGATTTAATAAAAATCCAGAATTAGCAGATGGGTATGCACCAAAATCTCTCATCAACTGCATTCTTGCTTTAATTATATATGCCAACTTACCGAAATCTCTTGTATAAACAACTCCATGGTAAGAAGCATCTGGCTCTGTAAATTCAGGGAACTTACCATTCGTCCAGTCAAAGTTTCCACTATCTACAATGACACCACCACATTGCAGTGCATGACCATCCATATATTTTGAGGTGGAATGTACTACAATATCTGCTCCGTATTCAAAAGGTTTGCACAGTATAGGTGTAGCAAATGTGTTATCAACGATCAATGGAACGTTATGTTTGTGTGCAATTCTTGCAAATTTTTCAATATCTAAAACGGTAAGAGCTGGATTTGCAAGTGTTTCTCCAAACACTGCCTTTGTATTTTCCTTGAATGCTTGGTGGATCACATCTTCATCAGCCTCGGCATCCACAAATATACATTCAATTCCCAAGCGTTTTAATGAAACTGCGAATAAATTTACAGTTCCTCCATAAATCGTGGATGTACTAATAAAGCTATCTCCAGCTTTACAAAGATTCAAAATAGAAAATAATGAAGCCGCCTGCCCAGAGGAAGTGCACATTGCTCCAACTCCACCTTCTAAATCTGCAATCTTTTTTTCAACCACTTCCACGGTTGGATTAGAAAACCTAGAATACATATGCGCTGTAGGCATATCAAACAGTTCTCCAATGCGCTCTGTTGAATCGAATTTGTATGTTGTGCTCTGTACGATTGGCATTACTCTAGGTTCTCCATTCTTTGGAGAATACCCAGAATGTAAACATTTTGTTTCATCCCTCATATTCGACATCTCCTAATTCAGTGTTATGTAACAAGACAGTAGTCTTTGCTATTTAATACTTTACTATAACGCAGAGTAAATGTCCATACCGTTTTACTCTGCTAAACAAAGTGTGCATTGTTGCCCTATTTTTTAAGGCATTTTTAATTCAAAGGAAATGCAGTTTCCTAGAACTAAAAAATGCGTAGTAGAAAATCTACTACGCACATTTTACTTATAACTACATATATCAAATGGAAATCATACTTCCTTCAGACACTAGTGATTTATCAAAAAATTTCCAACGGAATTCTTCCTTTTTATCAATTAGAATACTATTATCATCAACAAAATTTTGTCGTAAATTTGCTATGACATTTTTGACAAAGCCATTGCTACCCACTACATAATAGATCGCATCTGTATACTTTGATACGGTTTCAAGAGTTTCATAAAATTCTCTTCTAGAAGCTACCCAATGATTTTGGTAGTCAGAATCCACCATATGATCTAACTCCGTTTGAAAGATGTACTCCTTTGAAGAGTCTACATTGATATTAATTAGCTTTGGAATATCCGTTTTGTCCTTACAAAAAGTATGAATCAATGGTCTCATCGTTGCAACCCCAACTCCCATTGATAATAAGACAATTGGTCTATTCTGTCGTCTCAGATACATTCTGGAGCCAATTTTAAATAAAATTATCTCATCCCCTATCTGTAGCTTAGATAACTTTTCTTTAAACTCACTCATAGGATATGTAATTCTAGTTGTAAATCCAATGCTATTCTCCTCAGGTAAGGTCATAATAGACATATGTCGAACCCATTCCTTGTTCGGCCTCTCTCCCTTATCAAATCCTAATAACCCGATATGTGTATGTGCACCCTCATCCCATGTAAAATCCTCTGGTTTTTCAAGTAGGTATGTCTTTGTCCCTTGGGCTTCGTCTATGATGTCAAGTATCTTTACTCGATGTTTTACCATATGTTATCTCCTTTCAAAATCCTTATCCCTGCATAGCTATGTATATTTTGGGTCCTATCTACATATTAGACCTACCTAAAGCAAATCACGTATGATACCTATCATGCCATTATATGACATGACTCATAAAAAAACAAATATGTTAATGATAAATTTTCATCTTATATGAGTCAATCCATGTAATAAAGTGCAGTTTTTGCTAGATTCCTTAGGGGTATCAATGGTAATGATGATCAGGGAATAGGCTTTGAAATCTCTTGAGCTGTAGTGTTTTATATCTGTAAATCTCCGTCTTCATTCATCCTACAAAGGCAATCAACTCTGTTACGCATTTGATTAATTAGATACATTTCTTCTTCTAGAATCTTATTATAATATGTAATTAGATCTTTATTTTTGGGCGCAAACATTGAATCATTCACCTCTGAGATATCATTCATTTTTTTCATAGCACTTTTTAAAAATCGTTCGCGTAAATCTAGTACCTTTTTTCGTGAGAATGGGTTCATAAAGTCAAAGTAGAAAATTCTCATCATAAATTCATCTCGGTTTTTTATAATTACTTCTGTTACATCCCATAAGATTTCCACAAAATATTTCTTACCCTTACTTGTAATATGATAAACATTCCTAGAAGGTCCTTCACTCAAAAGATCAACTGTTTTTACAATAACTCCAGCACTTTCATATTTTTTCAGTATCGAATAAAGCGTATTGTTATTAATGGTTGTACATACATCGAAGGCTTCTTCCAACTTTTTTTTAATATAATATCCGTGCAGAGGCTTTTCAACTAAACATCCCAAAATAAAAATATCATAGTACATATTAAATGGTCACCGCCAAGCGTGCAGCCTCTTCCACTGCATCTACAATTCTCCTAGCTTTGACAGCATCACCAATGACATGCAAGGATTTGACTTTAGATTTTAACTCTTCTTCTAGAGGATTATATGCTTTTGTCCCAATCGCAAGAATAATCGTGTCATAACCCTTTAATTGAATTTGTCCAGAAGGAGTTGAGGCAAGGATTCCGTCCGTAGTTAACTTTTCTACCTTCGTATTCGTTAATACCTCTACCTCTCCATCTTTTAGTGTTCTATGTATAAAATATTTGATATGTTGGTTTAATCCAGCTCCAGTCTCCTCCATCATCTCTACAACGGTTGCCTTTTTATTTAAGGATAAGAGGTACTCTGCGGTCTCTAATCCTACCATACCACCACCAACAATGAGTGAGCGATTGCCTGCATACGCCTTTCCATTGAGAATATCGACTGCTTGAACAACTGTAATGCCATCATTCTCAATCTGAGGTATTATTGGAGTTGCTCCGGTAGCCAGGATAACTTCATCTGGATTTTTACTAAGAATGGTGTTAGCATCTGCATTCACACCTAATTGAATATCTACTCCATATTTTGTGCACATCTTGATATAGTATTTTAATGCTCTTGCCAATTCATGTTTTGCTGGTGGCACATTACCTGGGACTACCTGACCACCTAATTTGTCATTTTTCTCATATAAAATAACCTCATGGCCTCTTGCTGCTGCTATCCATGCTATCTCAAGACCTGCTGGTCCCCCACCTACAACAATAATTTTTTTCTTATCCTTCGTAGGTTCAATTTTCATAAAGTGTTCATGTCCAGTAAAAGGATTGATCATGCAAGATACCCCATGATCATTCGGATCAATGCCTGGTGCACCTCCACATCTCGTTAAACACCCAACACATGGGGAGATTTCATCTACTCTTCCTTCAACTACCTTCTTTGGAAACTCTGGATCAGCTAACGAAGCTCGACCTAATGCAACGTAGTCTGCAATCCCTTCCTCTATGATATGATCTGCCAAAGAAGGATCATTGATTCTGCCAACTGCAATGATTGGTACTTTTACAGATTTCTTAATCACTTTTGTATCCTCTAGATTAAATCCATTCGGAACATTAGCAGGTGCAACCATATACCTCATACTTGCATATACACCGGTAGAAACATGGATTGCATCCGCACCAGCTGCTTCAAGATACTTTGCTATTATCGCTGTCTCCTCTGGCTTTCTTCCGTTATCCACTCTTTCATCAGCACTGATTCGAAAACTGATTGGAAAGTCGTTGCCACACTTTCTCTTAATATTCTCAATCACTTCCATCGAGAATTTAGCTCTGCCGATAATATCACCACCGTATTCATCTAATCGTTTATTACTATAACTAGACATGAACTGTGCTGGAAGATACCCATGTGCTCCATGAATTTCAACTCCATCAAAACCAGCTTTCTTCGCTCTAAGTGCCGCATCTCCAAACTTCTCAATGATGATTTGAATCTCCTCTATCGTTAGTTCCTTCGGTAGCTCCTTATTAACTGGACACGGAATAGGAGACGGTGCAACCGGCTGTGAACCAGTAAAGTAAGAAACTGTTTGGCGTCCAGAATGCTGTAACTGTAAGAATACCTTTCCACCTTCCTCATGGATTCTTTTGGTTAGTAACTGAAATCCTTCAATACACTCATCCGTATCTGCCATTAATTGACCAGGTAATGCTCTTCCTACTGGATCAATACAGGTAAACTCAACAATAATAAGTCCAAAGCCCCCACGTGCACGAGCTGCATAGTATTCAATGAGCTCTTCATTGACCTTTCCATCACTTGTACCATGACGAGACCCCATAGCAGGCATAATCATTCTATTCTTTAATTCCAGTGAGCCAATCTGACCTTTATTTAGAATATGTTGAAACATAATAGTACCTCCTTTATTATTAACTATGATAAATTATCATAGACTAATTGTACCAATATAGGGTATACTTGTCTACTAAATTCTCCTAAAAAATACTAATATTTTCTATTCCCAAGTACTCTCATGAACGCAAGTAGCACCTGCTTGTTGACTTTAATAAGTAAAAACTGTAAGCTAATGTTTATAGCATACATATCGTTTTATATTCATACTATAAATAGATTGTAATACTGCTATCTATTGTAAGAAAGGAGTAGTAATATGAAACATTTATTTGAACCATATAAAGTAAAAAATCTTGACCTAAAAAATCGAATTGTTATGCCACCGATGTGCCAATATTCTGTGAAACTAAAAGATGGCGTAGCTACGGATTGGCATTTTGTACATTATGTGAGTCGAGCGGTTGGTGGAGCTGGCTTAATAATCATTGAAATGACAGACGTTGAACCAGATGGTAGAATTTCAGATTATGATTTGGGATTATGGTCAGATGATCAGATACCAAGTTTAAAAAGAATTGTTGATGCAATTCATGAACAAGGAGCAAAAGTTGGTATTCAAATTGCACATGCTGGTCGAAAAGCCGAAGATGCAAAAGTCCCTGTCGCTCCATCCGCCATCGCATTTAATGAAAACTATAAGACTCCTCGAGCACTAACTACGCAAGAAGTAAAAGAAATGGTTGAAAAGTTCAGAAAAGCTGTTCAGCGTGCAATAAAAGCTGGTGTAGATACCATCGAACTTCATGGAGCACATGGATATTTGATTCATGAGTTTATTTCTCCATTTACCAATAAGCGAGATGACCAATATGGAAAAGATAAGAACTTATTTGCAAAGGAAGTGATTAAAGCAGCAAAAGAGGAAATGCCAGAAGACATGCCACTAATTCTGCGTATCTCTGCTAGAGAATACGTCGAAGGTGGCTATGGAATCGAAGAGAGTATTCAATTTTGCGCTGAATTTTATAAAGCAGGTGTAGATATCTTTCATGTATCCTCTGGTGGTGAAGGTCCAATTGGATCCGGTGGAACACCTGGTTCCCATGCAGGTTACCAAGTCCCTCTGGCAAGAAAGATAAAAGAAGCACTCAATGTTCCTGTGATAGCTGTTGGCAGATTAGATGAGCCTGTACTTGCGAACTCTGTGATAGGAAATGAGGAGGCTGATTTAGTTGCGATAGGTAGAGCAATGTTAAGAAATCCTTATTGGGCATTGGATGCTTCTAAGAAAATTAATAAAGAAACTTGTATTCCAAAGCAATACGAGCGTGGATTCTAAAATAATTACAAAAATGAATAAAGTCTGTCTGTTTGCCATGCAAACAGACAGACTTTATTTTAGACATAAATATATCTCTCGTCTTTAGATAACAGTTTTATTATCATTGCGCACGTGTCAATAAAGCCACTGTCTCCACATGAACACTATGTGGGAACTGATCCACTGGACGAACCCTCTTTAGTTCATAACCATTCTCATTCAAGTACTTTAGATCACGTGCTAACGTTGCAGGATCACAGGAGACATAAACAACTCTCTTTGGATTCATTGCAACAATCGTAGCAAGTAAACTCTCTTCACAGCCTTTGCGAGGTGGATCGACAACAATCACATCCGCGGACATTGTTTGATTGCTTTCCTTATATTTTTGAGGAAGAACCTCCTCAGCTGCACCAACAAAAAACTCTGCATTTTGAATGTGATTTAATTTGGCATTCTTCTTTGCATCCTCAATTGCTTGTGGAATGATCTCAACACCATACACCTGTTTCGCCTTCTGGGCTAAGAACAAAGAAATCGTTCCAATCCCACAATAAAGATCCCAAACAATCTCCTCCCCATGCAAATCTGCATATTCTAGTGCAAGCTCATACAGCTTCTTCGTCTGAACTGGATTAACCTGATAAAAAGAAAGTGGTGAAATCTGATAGCTAATCGTACCAATTTGGTCGATAATAAATGGTTCTTTATAAAGTGGAATGACTTTACTACCGAGAATCACATTGGTCTTTTCTTTATTCACATTAAGGCAAATACTCGTAATCTCAAATTCACTTTGCTTTTCATTCAAAGAAAGTAATTCATCAACTAAAAACTCCTGTCTTGGGAGCTTGTCTCCATTTACAACAAGACAAACCATCACCTGTTTCGAAGAATAACCTGTACGAATTAAAATATGACGTAATAGCCCGGTATGTGTCTCTTCATTATAAACTGAGACCTTAGCTGCTTTGATATATTCACGGATTTTTTCTAGAATTTTATCATTGCTCTGATCACCAATATAACAGTGATTTGTATTAATAATCGAGTGAGTTCTGCCAGCATAAAATCCAATGACCACTTCTTGCTCTTTATTTAATCCAACTGGATACTGGGACTTGTTACGATAGTAGTAAGGATCCTCCATCCCAACAATTGGCTCGATCTCAAAAGCCTTAATACCTGCAATTCGTTCGATGCAATTTCTTACTTTATTCTGTTTATATTCCAATTGTTTTTCGTAACTCAATTGTTGAATCTGACAGCCACCACAGCGAGATGCTAATTCACACCTTGGTGTCACACGAAATGGAGATGGTGTCACAATGGTCTCAATTTTTGCATATCCGTAGGTTTTCTTTGTTTTTAGTACCTTTACTGTCAGTTCATCTCCTACGACTGCATCCTTGACAAATAACGTAAACCCTTGATATCTACCAATTCCTTCTCCATCTGCTCCAATATCCTCAATGAGCAATGGAACACAGTCATTTTTTTGAAGGATACTATTCTGTCCTTCTTGATCTCTTTTCCTGGCCATCGTCTTAACTCCTAATTTTTATCATACTCCGATGTTTTACGGATATTAGAATCAAACAAGCGTTGGAACCCTAACCAGTCATTCTTGGACTCGTCACTTGTTAATAGCTCCTTCATCGTTTGTAGCTTTGCATCCATATTATCAGCCATGCTCAATGCGAGTGCTTCTGCAATTGCTGGTTTTTTTGGTGATCCGTACTCTAACTCACCATGATGTGCTAAAATACAGTGTAAGATTTCATTTGCCATCTTTACTGGAAAACCTGGAATCGTTTTGATACGTTCTTGTAATTTAGCGGTACCAATAAAGATATGACCTAATAAGTTACCAGAATCGGTGTAATCATTCTCAGGAAAAGATGAAATCTCCTCCATCTTTCCAAGATCGTGAAACATTGCAGATACTAATAACAGATCGCGCTGTAAGATTGGATAATGATCTGCAAGATAATCACAGAGCTTCGTAACACCAAGTGTATGTTCTAATAACCCTCCAATGAAACCATGGTGCACACTTTTTGCCGCAGAATGTTTTTTGAACGCCTTAATGAATTCCTTATCCTCAACATAATAGCTTTGAGCAAGTGCTTTCACATGAGGCTCCTTAATTTTATTCACATAAGTTAATAATTCTTTATACATATCCTCTACATTCTTATCTGTAGATGGCATATAATTTGCAACATCATATTCGCCTTCTTGACATTTACGGACACGCTTTACATTCAATTGAAGGGAGCCTTGGAAACTGGTTACCTGGCCTTCAATATGTATATAGTCCATAGTATCAAAATGTTCAATGCCTGGTCCGAGTTCCCAAACTTTTGCATCTTTTGTTCCGGTTTTGTCTTGTACAATAATGGAGTAATAATTTTTCCCTGCCTTTGTTTTTAACACCTGAAGCTGCTTACAAAGATAGGTTTCTTTAAACATTTCTCCATCTTTTAACTCACTTAAAAATCTCATCTAGTTTCCCTAGCCTTTCTAATTCAACCGTATATGTACCTATTATACCCCACTCTGCTGAATATATAAAGACTTAATCGTTTGGAAGTTGTAAGAGTTTTTACTACTCTAAAGCTTTTATTAGGATGTCCAATGACTATATTCAAAACCTAACACAGGAATATAAAAAAATGAAAAAAGGGTCAACAGTCAAAACCTCTAGACCGTTTACCCTTATTGTTATGCTTTTTTCGCTAACGTTATTGAAAGTTCCATCTGTTTTAATTGTCCCTTGGACATACGATAAATGGTAACCGTTATCACATCCTCCGGTTTATAATTATTCAATATACTAGCTAAATTGGTGATGGAAGAAACCGCATACTCATTGATATTAGTAATAATATCTCCTTGACGTATATCACCAGTATAGGCTGGAGAATCCTGAAGTACCTTTGTAACATAGATACCATTCTCTAACTCATATTTGGATAATACACTCTCTGGCATATCTTCACCAGTCACTCCTAATAGAATGCGATCATATTTATTCGTTAATTTTTCAATTATTGGTTTTAATCTTGAAATCCCGATAGCTGTGCTAACATTGGAATCTCCCTCACCATCCATTGTCTGTGTGATGATTCCAATGACTTTACCATCCAAACTAACAATGACTCCATCACTGCTTTGATTGTTGGTAATATCCGTTGTAAAGAGATCCAATCGGTTATCCATAATATAAACAGATTTGCCTTTTCCAGTGATCATGCCAAGTTCCATCGAACCCGCCGATCCATTCGGATGTCCAAGTGCCAAAACAGCAGCTCCAACCACGATAGAGTAAGATTCTCCAAGCTCTACTGTTTTAATTGTAGAAAGCTGTAAGGAAGTAATATCCTTAAGCTTCACTGCAATCACTGCAAGATTGTAATCCTCGTCATAATTCCAGATTTCTCCACTCAAAGTAAATCCACCTGAAAAGGTAACATCAAGCTTATTTGCATTCTTAACTCGACTATATTCTGCTAATATCATCAACTCCGCATTATTCTCGCCTAGAACAATTCCAGTGGTTGATCTCTTTGTTTCATAGATCTCTTCCTGCCAGTCTTCTTTGTTCTCAATTGCGGTAACATCCACTAAACTATTATTCACCGTTGTAGCAACTTTACGAACCTCTAGTAATATTCTCTCATAGTCCGATATGGTAGCAGATATCCTCTGCTCAATTATAGTTGGTTGTACTTGGGGAGTAATCATTGGTGTTGGTTCTACTGTAATTGTTGGCTCAATGGTTGGAGTTAATTGTGTAGCGCTCTGCCCCGGTATCTGATTTTGCCCGTCCCCTGATGTCAGATTCTGATTTTCATCATAGGAAGGGAATAGAAGTTCAGAACGCTTTGTGGTATCAATTCCAAGCAGTCTATTAATTAATCCTTCCGACTTTACGAATACGATTCTGGCTATGAGTCCAAATACTACTGCCAGTAGAATCGTCGATACCGTAATGAATGCGATTTTCTTTACCTTATTCTTGCGTCTAGGTACAACCTTCTCTTGAATAAAGCTAAACTCATTCTCCGGCTTGGTCATCTTTGTATCCATACTTGTCCTCCAAGTTTAATCATGATTTATATGCTCATTGAAACTGCTAATTCATCGAAAGACTAATTTCAATTTTATCACGGACATATGAACGAACTATGAAGTTTTTGTAAACAATCAATCGCTACTAGGAAGTGTGAAAATAAATTCTGTTCCAACTCCCTCTGTACTAATGACATTGATATTCTCCTTATGTGCCATAATAATCTCTTTCGTAATCGAAAGTCCAAGCCCTGTACCTTTTTTATCTTTTCCTCTTGAGGTATCGGTTTTATAAAAACGTTCCCAAATTTTCTTGATACTATCTTTCGGTATCCCAATTCCATGGTCCTTAACCGAAACGAATACCTTAGAGCCTTTCACCTCTGTTGTAACTTGTATTTTAGAATCTGTATTGCTAAATTTAATCGCATTGTCTAGTAAATTATACAATACCTGCTGAATCTTATCTTTATCTGCATCAACAAAGGTTTCCCTTGCTGAAAACTCAAGATTAAGTACAATTCTCTTCTTAGTACAATAACCTTCAAATGTAGCAGCTGTCTTACGAATCACTTCATTGACATCGAACGAATGAATATCGAGTAAGGCACCCTTTTGATCAAAGCTATTAAGTGCGAGTAAATTAGTTGTCAGCTTAGTCAAACGTTCTGTTTCAAACAAAATAATATCCAAGTATTTATTCTGCATCTCATACGGAATTGTACCATCCACCATTGCTTCTGCATATCCACGAATGGAGGTCAGTGGTGAGCGAAAGTCATGTGATATATTCGCGACGAATTTCTTCTGATAGTCATCTAGACTTTTAAGTTCGTCCGCCATAAATTTAATCGCATCACCTAATTCTTTGTATTCATCCTTAGACCTTAAGGTCAGCTCTTCTTCAAAGTGACCTTGCGCATATTCCAAGGCAATCTTTTTTAGTTTGCCAATTGGATAAATAGCAAAAAAATAGATTGCAATAAATATAACAAGTAATATGACTAAAAATACAATATAAACAATATTAATGAAGTCCAAATAATAGATGGAATCCTCTTGAATGGACTCCATCGGTGTTAAAAGGCAGATATATCCTCGAATCGAATAGTTATAAGGAATACCAACAATCACACTTAACATTGGTTTCGTAAACGCACCACGAATTGTTACATTACTTGCAAATGTTTGATCTAAAAAAGTCGAATCTCTATCTAATATGTTGACCCCTCGCATGGTTCCGAGTGTGTCCATGATTATTTCACCATCCACATTGATAACCCAGATTCGCTCTTTGATAAAGTTTGAAAGGTTATTCAATTGCTTCGTCATATCTATATAGGACAAATTCGAAGAATAGTATGCAATTGCATATTCATTTACAATCAGCTCCGCCTTGCTGTAAAGCTCGTCCTTGTTGCGATCTAATATCTGGGCTTCCATTCGATTCTTACCATAAGTATTAAGCAGAACAAGCATGATCACTGCTGCCAGCACATAGCAGGCAACCAACTTCATCAACGCTTTCCGTTTCATATAAAGTCACGCCCTCTCTTGTGATGTGCTTAATCTTTCCGCACTTCGAATTTATATCCAATGCCCCAGACAGTTGAAAGTCGCCAAGCACTATGATCCTTGATTTTTTCTCTCAATCGTTTGATATGCACATCAACTGTTCTGGTGTCTCCGATGTATTCATAGCCCCAGATATGATCCAATAACTGTTCTCTTGTAAATACTTGATTTGGATGAACCGCTAGAAAATAGAATAGTTCCAATTCCTTTGGTGGCATCTCAATTGGTTTTCCATAGTAACGAACCGAATAATTACTCTGATTGATAATTAGATCCGGATAGCTCACGTAATCACCCTTCTCTTCCGTAACTAGCTCATTCGCTGCAGGAGCGACTGCTGTTCTTCGAAGAACAGCCTTCACCCTTGCAACGAGTTCCTTCGAATCAAATGGTTTTATCATATAATCATCAGCACCAAGCTCTAAGCCAAGTACTTTATCAAAGATTTCACCTTTTGCGGATAGCATAATAATCGGTATGGAGGAAGTTTTTCTTACTTCACGGCACACTTCATAGCCATCAATTCCTGGGAGCATCAAATCAAGCAGAATTAAATTTGGCCCAAACTCACGAAATTGTTGAATTGCTTCCTCTCCATCATATACAATCAGTGTATCAAAGCATTCCTTTGCTAGATACAAGGAAATTAATTCTGCGATATTTGCATCATCATCAACAATTAGTATCTTTTGCTTTGTTGCCATGCTCCCCCTCCTTATTTGAACTCAACGATTGTGACTCCATGGTCTCCTTCACCAAATCCACCAACACGATAGGATTTTACGTATTTTGTTCTCTTTAGATGTTGATGTACAGCATCCTTTAGCGCTCCTGTACCACGACCATGAATGATGGTTACCTGTGGTAAATGAGCAAGGTACGCATCATCTAGATATTTATCCACGATTGGTAATGCCTCATCCACACGCTTCCCAATAATGTTTAACTCTGGACTAATCGTACTCGATTTGCTGAGTCGAATCTTACCACTTTGAGTTTTGGAGGTTGTCTTTTCCTCTACTAACTCTTCTTCAATTAATTCCAAATCACTCATATGAATTAAAGATCGAAGGATTCCCATCTGTACATACATATCACCCTTAGCATTCGGTAATGTGCTAACAGTCCCCTTTAGGTTTAAGCTAATAACATGTACCGTATCTCCAACTTTAAAATCAGATGCATTGTGTTTCTTTTGGTTCTTCTTTTTCTTTACCACAAGTTTCGAGTCTGTTTCTCCAAGGCGATCACGAAGTGCTGCTCGTTCACTTTCCATTTCCTTATTTGCTAAGCCTGAAGTACTCAACTTATTGAACTTACGAATTGTTTCGTCTGCATAATCCTTTGCTTCCTGTAGAATTTCTCGTGCCTTCTCATTCGCCTCACGCAAAATGCGGTCTTTTGCAGAATCTATCTTCGTATTCTTTTCGGTTAATTTCTTCTTTAGATCTTCTACTTCTCTCTTGTATCGAGCAATTTCTTCTTTATCTTTCTCAATAGCAAGACGACTTTCCTCTAAGTTACTAATTACATCCTCAAAGCTTTCATCCTTGGTTTGAATGAAGCCTTTGGCTTGCTCAATGATTTGTGAGCTTAGCCCTAATTTTAAAGAGATTGCAAATGCATTGCTCTTTCCAGGAATCCCAATGAGCAGACGATAGGTTGGACGTAATGTTTCAACATTAAACTCACAACAAGCATTGCTAACACCTGGTGTCGAAAGTGCAAAAATCTTAAGCTCACTATAATGAGTTGTGGCTATCGTACGAATTCTACGCTCGTGTAGATACGATAGAATTGACATCGCTAGAGCTGCTCCTTCCGTAGGGTCGGTCCCCGCACCTAATTCATCAAAAAGCACAAGAGAATCTTCATCTGCATGTTCTAAGATCGAAACGGTATTGGTCATGTGTGAAGAGAATGTACTCAAGCTTTGTTCAATGCTTTGTTCATCTCCGATGTCTGCATAAACCTCCGTAAAGATCGATAATTCAGACCCATCAAATGCTGGTATATGGAGTCCTGATTGCCCCATCATGGTAAATAATCCAACGGTTTTTAGAGAAACTGTCTTACCACCTGTATTTGGTCCTGTAATTACCAGCAAATCAAACTCTTTACCAAGATAAATGTCAATTGGAACTACTTTATGTGGATCTATCAGTGGATGACGTCCCTTTTTGATGTTAATATATTTGTTCTGATTAAACTTAGGCTCTGATGCCTTCATTTGTTTAGAAAGCTGAGCACGTGCAAATATAAAATCCAGTTCTGCTAATGTTTTTTGATTATAAGCCAAATTCTCAATCTCTACCGCTACTAAATTGCTTAGGTCAGCTAGAATCTTCTCAATTTCTTCTTGTTCACGAATTGCTAATTCAGCCAACTCATTGTTAAGTTTCACAATAGCAAGTGGTTCAATGAATGCCGTAGATCCCGTTGAGGATTGATCGTGCATCATTCCTTGGAACGTATTCTTATGCTCTTGCTTCACTGGAAGACAATAACGACCATTTCTCATAGTAATAATCGCATCCTGTAGCTGTCCCTTTGCTGCTGCAGCATTCATAATTGAGTTTAACTGCTCATGGATCTTATCATTGGTAACTTTTATCGTTCTAAGTACTGTTTTTAATCCTGGGGATGCATCATCTGCAATTTCCTCTTCCGAAACAATGCATCTCATAATCTCATTATTGATTGGAGACATTGGCTCTAATAGTTGAAACATCTCTGTCAAACTATCGGTAGCTCCATCTTCTAAATCTCCACTACTCTTTTGATGATATCCATAATTTTTTGCTCTTAGCGTTGCTGTCAGTACTGAACTAATTTTTAATAGTTCGCCCGCACCAAGTGTTGCAGCAATTTCTAAGCGTTTGATGGAACTACGAATGTCTGGTATTCCAGAGAATGATAACGTCCCCTTTGCATATAGTCTTGTCAATGCATCGCTTGTTTCCTTTTGCATTCTAGTAATGTCCGCTAATTTTATTAATGGAGCTAGATTTTGACACTTTTCTCTACCTAGCATGGAACCTGCGAGCCCAGCTAATCGTTCAACAATTTTATGATATTCTAATACTCTTAACGCTTTTTCGTTCATATTGATTTCCTCCAAGTCTATTAAAAGCGTACTATCCAATTAATTACCTTTATTGTACTATACCCATAAACGAATGTCCATAGTGCAATCATTTGCACATATTTATGTAAACAAGCACATACACACGCAATCGGATGTATTTCTAGGCATTTTAAACGCGATCTCATCTCTTAATTTCCAACACAGACCAAAGTGTGCTTTGCACACTCTCACGATTAAAATCTCTCATAGCACACTTTGTTCCCGCGCCGAGGGGGTATCCCCCGAGTGTGCATTGTTGCCCTGTTTTTTAGGGCATTTTTAATTCATAGGAAATTCAGTTTCCTATGAATTAAAAAAAAGGAGCGATCGCTTTGCGACCACCCCTCTGCTCATTTTTTCATTTACCACTATTTTGCTTCATCCCAAGTATGATGATGAAGTTCTCCTAGCATTCTCATATCTTCAAAGTTATTCTGACGTAACGCTTCGTACAAAACAACCGCTACCGAATTACCAAGATTTAAAGAACGGATATCTCCAATCATTGGGATACGGATACAGGTATCTTTATGCTCAAGTAAAATCTCTTCTGGAATACCAGCACTTTCTTTCCCAAACATAATAAAACAGTCTGGTTCATATGATACGTCGGTGTATACATGTCTTGCTTTCGTTGTTGCCATATAAATCTTTGCATTCGGATTCTTTTTAAGAAAGTCATTAAAATCATCATACACTGTGACCTCAAGATCTTTCCAATAGTCTAATCCTGCTCGGCGAATTTCCTTCTCATCTAGCTTAAATCCTAAAGGTTCAATTAGATGAAGCTTAGTCCCTGTTGCTACACAGGTACGACCTATATTACCTGTATTGGCTGGTATTTCTGGTTCAAATAATACAATATTCATCTCTACCGTATCCTTTCTAGCATGATCGGTAATTTAGTTTTTCTTAATTGCAATGTTAATTTCTATCTTTTTGCTCTCCTCATAAACAAGAGGAACACAGATATTAGCTGCATAGTCATTTTTAAAGGTTACCGTACCTTTGCAAATGGTCGGAGGTGTAATATCAATCTCAATCCCCTTTGTAGAAAATACAGTTGCTGTATTTCCAAGTACCATATTACAAAGTTCAGAAATAGCACTCTCAGCTAATGCATCTAATTCTGATAATTGCATCATACACATCTTAGAAGCAATATCTAAAGCAACCGAATTATCAAAGCTTAAAATAACCTGCCCTGACATTTCTCCAGTAACTCCTAGCATGATGAGCAAGGATTGGTTTCCAAACACTGCATCCTTCGTATAAGGTTTGTCTATTTTGGTATCAACCTTAACTACATCTTTCAAGACTTTCGTAGCTGCAATTAAGAAGGGATTAATATAATCTGCACTAATAGCTCCCATCCTTAGACCTCCTATGTATCAATAACCTTCACTGGATATCGATCACTTATTAAGTTTACAGAACGATTTTATCACAATTATACGCAATTAATCAACTATAATCTTAATTTCGATATTTCTTGACAAAAATCTCCATACGTCCTAGCGCTTCCTTTAGATTCTCGATGGAGTATGCATAAGAAATACGTAAAAACCCTTCTCCACAATCACCAAATGCAGTCCCTGGAACGACAGCCACCTTCTCCTCCATCAACAATCGATTTGCAAATTCATCACTCGTCATTCCAGTACTCTTAATACATGGAAAAGCATAAAATGCACCATATGGTTCAAAACATTCCAAGCCCATATCACGCAGCTTCGTGACTACATATCGACGTCTTTTATTATAATCCTCACGCATTCTTACGACATCACGGTCTCCGTTTTTCAATGCTTCAATTGCTGCATATTGGCTAGTCGTAGGTGCACACATAATTGCAAACTGATGAATCTTAGTCATCTGCTCTAGGATTTCCTTTGGTCCTGCTGCATACCCAAGTCTCCAGCCTGTCATTGCATAAGCCTTTGAGAAGCCATTAATTAAGATGGTTCTCTCCTGCATACCAGGTAAACTTGCAATGGAAACATGCTGATCCATATAGGTTAATTCACTATATATCTCATCTGAGATAACAAACAGATCCTTTTCAATTACTACCTCAGCAATCTCTTGTAGTTCTTCTCTGGTCATAATAGCACCAGTTGGATTGTTTGGAAAAGGCATGATTAAAATCTTTGTCTTTTCGGTAATTGCATCTAATAATTCTTGTTTTGTTAGTTTAAACTCATTCTCCTGTTTTAATTCAATGACCACAGGTTTTCCATCTGCTAACGTAACACAAGGTAGATATGAAACATAGCTTGGTTGAGGTATTAATACTTCATCTCCCTCATCTACCATAGCACGAAGCGCAACGTCAATTGCCTCACTTCCACCTACGGTAACTACAATTTCATTTTTGTAATTATACGTCAATCCACATCGACGTTGTAGGTAATTCACAATTTCTTTTCTTAATTCTAGATGTCCTGCATTCGAGGTATAAAAGGTTCTACCTTTTTCTAAGGAATAAATTCCTTCCTCTCGAATGTGCCAAGGGGTATCAAAGTCTGGTTCCCCTACACCTAGAGAAATTGCATCTTTCATTTCGCTTACGATATCAAAAAATTTACGAATGCCGGACGGTTGAATATGTACGACTTTCTGATTCAGTGGGTTTCTCAAGGTGTAATCAACATCCTTTCATCTTCAATTTCATTTACCAATGGTATTCCATGTTCTTTGTATTTCTTTAATACAAAATGGGTTGCGGTACTTAAAATCGCCTCCATCGGTGCTAATTTACTAGATACAAACATAGCTACTTCTCGCATGCTCATACCATTGATTACAACCGTTAAATCAAATCCTCCAGACATCAAGTAAACGGATTCCACTTCTTCAAATTTGTAGATACGCTCAGCAATACGATCAAATCCCTGACCTCTTTGAGGTGTCACCTTAACCTCAATTAATGCAGTAACTTTTTCACTTTCTGCTTTATCCCAATTAATTAGAGTTGGATATCCACAGATGATTGACTCTTCTTCCAGCTCTTTGATTGTGGCCGCGACCGCCTCCTCCTCTACTCCAAGCATAATCGCTAAATCCTTGGGCGTGAGTTTTGAGTTCTTATCAATCGCTTTTAAAATCTTTTCTCTCATCATGTCAAATCCTCTCCTTTTTTCTTATCCTAACATCTATACATATCATCACCTTTATAAGGTTCTAGATATCTAATTTCTTCTCCATTATCCAAAATCCTATCACTATCCTGTGTCAAATATCCAACCACTGATGCCCTGATATTCATTTCTTCTAATGTTTCAACTAACTTTGCTCCATCTTTCACTACAAATAAAGAGCAGCCTAGCGAGAATAACACATAAGGATTCAAATCTAATATCTCACATAATTCAATCGTTTCCTGTGCTAATAATATATTCTGTAATGAGATTCTCAAACCACAATTTAAATAATCTCCTAATTCCCAAAGGGCCGCAAAAATACCCCCTTCAGAAACGTCATGTGCATACAGCCAGTCATTCGCTAAATTACACTGCTCTCTAACCGATAATTGTTTCATCATCGGTTGGATTCCCTGTAAAAATGCTTTACTAAATCGTTTCTGAAAGGTTTCTCTTTCCATTTCATAAATTCTTACGGTTCCTGCAAGTCCGGCCGTTCCAGCCATCACAATTTGATCGCCAGCTTCCCATTCTTTTTGATGATTACATAGCTCTTTTGTTCCTATGGCTTGAATGGTTAAAATATTATCCTGAGCATTCCCACTCCGAAAGGTTTCACCACCTAAAACCACCACATTATGCTCTTGGCATGCTGCAGTGATTAGACGCATCATTTGTTTTAGCTCTTTTTCAGAACCTCCATAACGTAAGGTGAGCGATATCGTAATGCCCAATGGCTTTGCTTTTTGTATATATAAATTGTTCATCGCACGATGGAAGGTACTAATTACAAATGTATCCGTCCTTCCCTCCATCGTTGCAACACTAGTCAAAAGATAACTTCCCTGTTCGAATTTGATCCCAGTTGCATCAACTCCAACCTTTGGCTTCTCAATTTCTTTACTTAATACAGGTGATAATTCTTTGAGTACCGAACGCTTTAAAACGACTTCTTTTACTTTCCCAGCTGTTTTTGCTTTCATAAACTCTTCCTTTCATTCTTACAGGAACGTCTATGTTAGCATTCCTTTGATTCAATAATTATGAGATAGTATACACCATTTCTACCACCCTTTCAACCTACTTTTTCCCGACAATCATATACTGTGGAGAGGGTTCATACTCACTATAATTGATTTTAACTCGTTCTACTTCCTTATGATTGATCGTGACAATCCGATATACTTCTGCTTTGTAACCAGTATATGCCGATTGCGTTACACATATATAATCTTTGGGTTTCGTTTCATCATATTCAACTACTGGTTCTCCTGGCGATATCTCTTCTAGTATCTTAGTCTCAAAGGATACGATCCGATTCTCATCTTTCACTTGCTTAATGGTACGTAACCGAAAAATGAGTGTATCATAGCTTGTAACCACACTTTCAATGACAATCGGTGTCTCTAGTGAATTTAAGAATCGAAAATCCTTTAGATTTTCGGCAATGGCCGCATCTCTCCCAATTTGAATATAACTGACGGTCATAGAGTGTGGGTGTCGTTCTAGTACGGTAAGCTCTGCTTCCAATACCGCATTATATAGAGTTGTTGATACCTGACACACGCCACCTCCGTAACTATTGACTACTTTTCCATTTACTATAGTTCCAGCCGGATAATATCCATTTTCTTGGGTAAATGGAACCAAATACTTGCAAATAGAGAATTCCTCACCTGGATATACCACCACTTGATGAATCTTTCTTGCCGCATTCTTTATATTCTTTTTTCTAGCCTCTGATGACTTTGAGAAGCTTGTACTAAATTCACCGATAATGTAATTCGCTTTAATTATTATCTCTTTGGTACTCATCGGTGTTTGATTTGGATTCGTAATTACTTCTTCCGATGCTTCTACCACAGATGTTGGGCTTACTTTTTGTTGCACCTTCGTAGAGCTCCCCTCATCTAGTTGAGGCACTTCCTTTTCCTTTTGACATCCTTCCAACAAAAAAAACACAAAAAAAACAATAGTACATAGGATAAAATATCGGGTTTTTTTCATATCAACCTCCATATTTAACTTATGTCTATTGTTTGACAATTTGATTAATCTTATGTATATTTTAATTGATAGCTCTGGTGCTAAAAGGTAGATAGCCTTAAACACCAGATGAATCCTTGCCTTTTATAAAAAGGAGGCAATTGTAGGTATTACCATGGCTGCAATGAGAACTACTACAATCACGATTGCAATCATGCGTTGTGTTTTTTTGCTTCTTAAATTCATTTGATCACCTCTTATTTGTTTACTATGAAAGAAAGGTCGTAATATTATGCCAGTCATCCTAATTTGTATTATTCTCTTTGTTCTTTGGCTTTCTTATGAAAGAAAGAAAGTGGATAAATCCGCAAAGAAAAAATCGGAAGAGTTTTGGAAACGTGAGCACGAATCCAATTTAACCCGTCGTAAAGATTTGTCCAATCTTGATTATATCACAATTAACTACGAAAATCTCCCTTTTTTTGAAAATGTAGATTCTGAAATTCAGTATGTCCAAGATCAGCTCATAAAATTAAAAGATGAAAAAATAGTTAATCTATCTGGTCTGTCCAATACGGATCTAAAACTAACTTACGGTTCTGCTAATATCAATGAATTGTCTTTGTATGATCAGAACTATACCCTCCTCGTTCGTAATTTAAACAAATGGGCACAGTTACTTTATGCACAGAATAAAATAGCTGAGACAAAACAAGTTTTAGAATACGCTATTTCCATTGGTAGTGATATCTCACAAAGTTTCTTAACACTAGCAACCATCTATTTAGACGAAGGGAATCTAGAGCGTTTACAGTACCTAAAGGAAAGATCAGAACAAATTTCTTCACCACTCAAGATATCCTTGGTGGAAAAGCTTACTGCGATTTACGAGAAAGCATCCCATGCTCAAAAATAATACGATCGATGGTTTTGGAGGCTTTACTTTTTGTAAACTCATCCAAATTCTCTGGCACTGTTAATTGATGATAGGAAATCAGATCAAGCAAATACTTTTTCTGCTTTTTAGTCATCGGTTCTTGCTTTTTGGGTACAAAATGCATCAATTCTGGTATAAATGCCTCAGGATCCTTTTCCAAGAAATTTTCTTTTAACTTTTCATACAATTGCGCCGCTGCAATCGCATCCTCGATGGCTCGATGACTTCTTTCTCTTTGAATCTGATAATGTGCACACATAGAATCAAGGTTTTTACTTGGAAGCTCCATATGACAACGTCTAGAGATACGAAGCGTATCCAGTGCTCTACGCTCAAAACTTCGGTTCGCTCGAACTGCAGCTGCCTTAAGAAAGCTATGGTCAAAAGCTATGTTGTGTCCTAGAATTAGATCCTTCTCTTTAAAAGTTTGCATGTTTTCGGTACAAAAATCAAGAAACTTAAGAATCACTTCACTCTCTTTTTCTTGTCCAAGTAACATCTCATCTGTAATCCCTGTTAACTTAACAATTCTCTCTGGTAGCTTCATACAAGGCTGAATTAGTTTTGAAAATCGGGCAGTTTCTTTCCCTTCTTTCATAATAATTGCCCCGATTTCAATTATTTTATCCTCATTCGGATTCAGCCCTGTTGTTTCTATATCGATTGCCATATATACTTGATTCATTTGTTTTTCCCCTTACAAAGATGAGCTAAAAAGCACTCATTGCATTTTGGATTTCTCGCAGTACATATACTTCTACCATGTGTAATAATCTGTATATTATAAAGAATCCAATGTTCTTTTGGCAGCACCTTCATCAGATCAAATTCTATCTTTACTGGATCCTCTTCCTTCGTAAATCCAAGCTTTTTTGAGATTCTCTTGACGTGTGTATCCACAACAATGCTTGGTTCATGAAAGATATTCCCTCGAATTACATTCGCAGTCTTACGTCCAACCCCAGCAAGATTGGTTAGTGCTTCTAGATCGTTTGGTACTTCCCCTTGATACTCCTTTAGTAAGGTCTGCGTACATGAGATTATATTCTTTGCTTTGTTATGATAAAAGCCAGTGGAGTGTATGTCTCGTTCTAACTCCTTTAAATCAGCATTCGCAAATGCTTCCACTGAAGTATATTTTTGAAATAGATCTTTTGTAACTATATTTACGCGTTCATCGGTACATTGCGCACTTAGCATGGTTGCGATTAGTAATTGCCATGCATTCTCGTGATTTAGGTAACATTTATATTCGGTTGTATAATGCTCATCAAGTAGAGCCAATATAGCAGCAATTCGTTCTCTCTCCGCCTTCGTAATTCTACGTACCATACTAAGTCCTTTCTATTTTCAATCAATCTCAATCAAGTATTACCAAAGATCCATTGTTCTCCTGCAATAGAATCATTGCACATTCATCGAAAATGCTTTTCGGTTTGCTATAATCAAATAAAATATAAAAATCCTTCTGACACTGTTGTCCGTCGTTAGCTGCAGCAAAGACATCATACGTAAAATGTTCAATATGAACGCAATCTCCAATCCCATACTCTTTTGCATGATTGGTTAAGAATTGCTTGTACAGTGATTTGTTAGCTTCACTCGTAGAAGCAAACACAGGACGAGCTTTTAACTTCTCACGCAGATACAGATCCAGAGTCATTAGCTCCTCTAACAGCTTTAATTGTTCTTCCTTATAACCACTAAACATTGCAAAATCACGAAGAATCGTATATCGCTTGATCCTTGCCTGATGGAATCCAAACAAATCAAACTGACGATAATAATTAGCAAGTGCTTCATAAAACGAGAAAGCAGAATCCCAAAAAGAAGCCATATAACGAATGGTATATTGAAACTGACCACTATTATAATATACCTCAACCATTTCCTCGACATCCTTTAGTCGACATATATCTAAATAAGATAGCCATTTCGTATATAATACCTCATATGGTGGCTCTCCATGGTATACAATGGAGTATTCTTGGCTTAATTCTTCCATCAAAGAGCCTTTTAGTACTTTTAAGAACCCCAGCTGTAATTGATCTGGTTGCATTGCGTACACTTGATCAAAGGAACGTTGAAAGGTTTCATAGTCCTCATATGGTAAGCCAGCTATTAGGTCTAAATGCTGATGAATATTTCTTGCTTTCTTTACACGCCATACATTGTAGGAAACCTTCTTAAGATCCATATGACGGTGAATTGCTTTGATTGTTTCAGGATTTGTTGATTGTACCCCTATCTCTAGCTGAATTAATCCCGGTCGCAGTGTTGCAAGAAATTCTAATTCTTCTTCTCCTAACAAATCTGCGGCAATCTCAAAATGAAAATTTGTCTTTTGATTGTCATGCTCTTTGATATACTTCCAAATAGCCATAGAATGTGATTTGTTGCAGTTGAAGGTACGATCGATGAATTTAACTTGAGGTACCTCCTTATCAAGGAAAAGTTGTAATTCTTGAAACACAAGCTCTAAATTACGAAATCTCACACGTTTGTCAATCGAACTTAAACAATAGCTACATGAGAATGGACAGCCTCTGCTTGTCTCATAGTAGACAATACGATTCTCAAACGCACTTAGGTCCATTGCAAATTGATACATAAATGGTAGCTTAGAAAAATCCAATGGTTCACGTATTCCACTAACACATATAGTTCCCTCGAAATCACGATACGCAATCCCATCAATCTTAGAAAAATCAATCTGCTCTTTCTTACACTCAACGTAAGCCTTTGATAGCTCTAGAAACGTTGCTTCTCCTTCTCCAATCATCACACCATCCAGTTCAGGTATTCTTTTTAGACAAGCAACCGCATCATAACTAACTTCAGGTCCTCCGACCCAGATGGAACAATTACAATCCAGTTTTTTATATTCACGTATGATTCGCTCTACCATACCCATATTCCAAATATAACAAGAAAGTGCAAGAACGTCTGGTTTTTTATCATAAATAGATCGTAAAATATCATCTAAATTCTGATTAATGGTAAACTCAGCTAGCTCAATATTATCCTTGTAGCTCGCAGCATAACTTTGAAGACAATAGATTGCTGGATTGGAATGAATGTATTTTGCATTAACTGCAGTAAGTAATAACTTCATGACTTACTCCTTTCAAAATCAGGCCAAACACTTTATTTTTGGGTACAAAAAAAGCGGGTGATGGGAATCGAACCCACGTATCTAGCTTGGAAGGCTAGTGTTCTACCATTGAACTACACCCGCATGTTACTATGTGATTTGCTATTCATCGAAGCTTTCATTACTTAAGCATTTCGTTTGTTGCTCAGATAGTTTATCACAGGAATGCCATAGTGTCAATATATTTTCATAACTTTTTTCACCAAAACCACTGGTATTTTATTCAAGCACTTACCCTTTACCCCTCAATGAAACCTTATGGGAACAAAGTGTGCTTTGTTGCCCTGTTTTTTAGGGCATTTTTAATTCATAGGAAACTCAGTTTCCTATGAATTAAAAAAAGAGACACCGTAAAAAGTGTCTCTAAGTCATATGCCGGCGACCGAAATCGAACCGGTACGGGAGATTAGTCCCGCAGGATTTTAAGTCCTGTGCGTCTGCCAGTTCCGCCACGCCGGCGTAATGGATGGGGAAGGATTCGAACCTTCGAAAGCGTTGCTAACAGATTTACAGTCTGCCCCCTTTGGCCACTCGGGAACCCATCCAAATATATGAAAATGATGCTTGTCATTCTCGGTACTGACAAGGATAGATTATAGCACATCATTTTCAAATATTCAACCCCTAATTTTAATTAATTTTTTGAAAAACAAAGAAAATTTACATTAGTACAAACTTGAAGGATAATTCTTAAGAATCATTGTAGAGTAAGCATTCATCTTTGTTACTAAGATTCCTTGCTCTGTATAATAATTGATAGCTTCTACCCCAAACGATGATGTATCTGTATAAAACATCCGTACTAATGGATAATCCATTGGAAGTCCTGACAGCCAAACTGGTACCGATACGTTTACCTCATAAGGATTATTATTTAAGATAACAATAAATTGATCATTCTTGTCAAATCTAGCATAACTTAGAACTCCATGTCCACCCATAAGCAACTTCAAAGAACCAGTACGAAGTGCATCATAAGACTTTCTCATCTGTATTAATTCTTTGTGCATTCGAATCAATTCCTTATCTTCATGCCCCCAAGGATAAGTTCTTCGGTTGTCAGGATCCGTCCAACCACAGACTCCCGCTTCATCTCCATAATAGATGGTTGGAGCCCCTGGCCATGTAAATTGCATCACTACTGCTTCTCTCATAATTCCCATGTTAAGAGCTTCGTTTGCAGCCTCTGGACCAACAGAACCTATTCTACCTACCTTATGATTTGTTCTTGTTAAGAATCTAGAATGATCATGATTGGACAATTGATTCATTGCTACTTGTAAGGATGGGGTTTGGAACTTCGACATATAATGCAACATACTTCCTCGGAAACTCTCATAATTACATAACATATCTGCTCGATAATGATCACTATGTTTTTCTACCCCAGTTAAAAACCATGTAATTGGTTCCATGAAAGCATCATAATTCATTACGGAATCCCATTCATCGCCCCCCAGCCAAGCAAGTGCATCTCCATAATGTTCTGCTAGAATTAACGCATTCGGGTTTGCTTCCTTTACCACCTTACGAAACTCCTTCCAAAACATATGATTATATTCTTCGGTATAACCTAAGTCTGCAGCCACGTCAAGACGCCATCCATCTGCATTGAATGGAGGAGAGACCCACTTCTTAGCAATATCTAAGATATATTGTTTTAGCTTAAAAGATTTCTCATAATTTAATTTTGGTAGCGTATCATGCCCCCACCAGCCATCATAGGAGTTGTTATTTGGCCATTCCTCTTTACGAAATTGAAAAAATGTATGATAAGGACTATCCTTACTAATATAAGCTCCCTTTTCATATCCTTGGGCTTGTTGATAGATTTCCTCATGATCTAACCACTTATTAAATGATCCACAGTGATTGAACACACCATCTAAGATAACCTTCATCCCACGTGCATGAATTTCTTCTACTAAACGTATAAATAATTGATTGCTTGCTTCCAAATTTTCTTTATCTGTGACACGTTGAATGTATTTTGTTGCTTCCTTATTCGATTGTGTCATATTGGTTAGACATACACCATCATCCTTTAGAATGACTCCGTAATGAGGGTCCACATAGTCATAATCCTGAATGTCATACTTATGATTGGAAGGTGAAACAAATATTGGGTTTAAATAAATGACCTCAATACCTAAATCCTTTAGATAATCAAGCTTTTTCATGACCCCTAGTAAATCTCCACCATAGAACTCACGAATTCCAGATACGGCAGGGTACTTGTTCCAATCCTTTACCTCAACGGTTCCTTCACCAATGTACTTATACTCATTATCTAAGACATCATTGGAACTATCTGCATTATAAAATCGATCCACGAATATCTGATAAAATACAGCTCCCTTGGCCCAATTAGGTGTATGAAAACCAGGTGTTATTGTAAAACGATAAGCGAAATTGATTGTATCCATAACACCAAGTGTAGTATAAAAATACTCCTGTTGATTGCACTGTAGTACAAAGTAATAATAGAGCCTTTGCTCTGTCAATGTAAGCTTAGCCTCATAATAATCAAATATCTGTCCTCTTTCAATGAGGCTCATTCTCGTTTTTACATCATCTATTACAATTAAGACACTCTCAACGTTCTTAGTAGCAGTTCGAATACGAATACGCACAGTTCCCCCAACTTCAGGTTCGCATGGTATTCGATAATCACTAGTACCGTCACTAAATACAGCATCTCGATTAAACTTTATAGTATCCATCTGTTCCAATGATACGCTCCATTTCTAATGACTTATTTGCAAAAATGCAATTTACCTTAATCTTTCGTATTAAAATTATATTCGCTTAACTTATGTATTAAACTAATTAATCATTGTATGCTATGAATAAATTCATTCATTTTCTTGTCGCAGTCTTTGCCTAATGATAAGGCAACTATGTAGTTATTGTAAGTATTTGACAACTTACGTATTAGGAAATCATCATCAATTCCCTAATACGTAAAAAAGGACAGCTTCACGGGTGCTGTCCTTTTTGGAGAAGGTATTTTTGTTACTTATGGGGTGTAGCAAAAACTATATAATGTATTGGGGTTTACGAGACATAGTATAACATGGTATCTCACTTAAGTGTGCACAAACTTTACAAAAATTAAATTCCATTTTTGTAATTTTCGACCATGTTAATTTTTCCAGTTCGTTACCATCTATGGTAATTTATGCTAAAACCTCACGTAAAAATCTACTTTCTTTAGACAGTCGCATTTTCTTGTACTTCTTTCTCTATAAAAAGGGCCTCAAATTCTTCACGACTAATGCGTTCTTTTTCAATCAAAGCATCTGCACATGCATGAAGAACATCGATATGCTCTTCTAAAATCACTTTCGCTTTACTATAGCAATCATCGATAATCAAACGAACTTCATCATCAATCTTACTTGCAATTGATTCACTGAAATTCTTTGTATGTGCTAAGTCACGTCCAATGAAAACTTCATCATCATTAGCGTCATAATTAACCATACCGATTGTATCAGAAAAACCATAACGTGTTACCATGCTTCTTGCAGTTTTGGTAGCAACTTTGATGTCTTGAGAAGCACCAGTTGTCACATCATTAAAAATTAATTGCTCTGCGATACGTCCTCCTAGACTAACCATAATATCTTGAAGCATCTTTCCTTTTGTATTAAACATCTCATCTTTTTCTGGAAGTGGCATTGTATAACCAGCAGCTCCACCAGTAGGAATGATAGAAATTGTATATACAGGTCCAACATCAGGAAGAACATGGAATAATATCGCATGACCTGCTTCGTGATAAGCAGTAATCTTTTTCTCTTTGTCAGATATCACACGACTCTTCTTCTCTGTACCAATACCAACTTTGATAAAGGATTTATTGACATCCTCTGTTTTAATAAAGCTTCGGTCATCCTTTGCAGCACTTATCGCTGCTTCATTCAGAAGATTTTCAAGGTCAGCTCCAGTGAAGCCAGCTGTAGTCTGAGCAATCTGCTTCAAATTGACATCCTCACCAAGTGGTTTCCCTTTGGCATGAACTGTAAGAATTTCTTCTCTCCCTTTCACATCAGGTCTTCCAATTAGCACCTTTCGGTCAAAACGACCTGGACGTAAAATCGCTGGATCTAGGATATCTACTCGGTTGGTTGCTGCCATCACTATGATGCCCTCGTTTGCTCCAAAACCATCCATTTCAACAAGCAACTGATTCAAGGTCTGTTCACGTTCATCGTGTCCACCACCCATACCAGTACCACGTCGGCGAGCTACCGCATCAATTTCATCGATAAAAATAATACATGGTGCATTCTTTTTTCCTTCTGCAAACAAGTCACGTACACGTGAAGCACCAACACCAACAAACATCTCAACAAAGTCAGAACCTGAGATTGAAAAGAACGGTACTCCAGCTTCTCCAGCAACCGCTTTTGCAAGTAATGTTTTACCCGTTCCAGGAGGTCCCTCTAATAGCACACCTTTAGGAATTCTAGCTCCTACTTGAATGTACTTCTTTGGACTCTTTAAGAAGTCTACAATCTCACGTAACTCTTCTTTTTCCTCAGCAAGACCTGCAACATTCTTAAACGTTGTTTTTCCTTCTTCATTCGACATTTTGGCACGGCTCTTACCAAAGTTCATAACCTTGCTATTACCACCGCCGCCTCCACTCGCTTGATTGGTCATGAAAGAGAACATAACAATGATAATAATAAAGCCTATTAAGTATGGAAGCACACTAGTTAAGAACCAACTAGGTTTTTCAATATCATGAAAGGTTGCTATAATACCATGTTCTCTTACATCCTCTTCTATGTTCTGAGTATCCGGTACATATACCGTATAGGAATTACCATCGGTTAAAGTAACTTTAATTCTACCAGTTGGCGCTTCCTCATTTTGATAAATATCAACTGCTCTTACCTTGCCAGTTGTTAAATCGTTTACATAGTCAGTATAATTATGATTTTCGCTGCTTGCTCCCGAAAAGCTTTCTGAGAGATATACTGCAGCCATGATAATTAGTAGGATAATGAAATAAAAGCCATATCCCCTCATCGACTTTTTCATGCAAAACCTCCTTTTTTCTTATTATTGTTGAACCACACCAATGTATGGAAGGTTACGGTATAATTGAGCATAGTCAAGTCCATAGCCAACAACAAATTCATCTGGAATCTGGAACCCGGTATAATCAACAAACACCTCTGCCTCTCTTCGGCTAGGTTTATCAAGTAAAGTACAGAGCTTTAAGCTCTTTGGCTCTCTTGCCTTTAGCATCTCCATTAGATGTGAAAGTGTACGACCTGAGTCAATAATATCTTCTACTACGATGACATCTTTTCCTTCAATTGCTTCATCCAAGTCCTTTAGGATACGAACTCTACCAGAACTAACGGTTGCATCTCCGTAGCTGGAAACAGCCATAAAATCTATCGATACAGGAACAGTAATGTGCTTTGACAATTCCGTCATAAAGAACACCCCACCCTTTAATACACAAATTAAATGAATACTTTTTCCTTCATATTCCTTACTGATGAGTTCGGCTAACTCCTTAATCTTTTGAGCAATAACCTCTTCTGATAACAGTACCTTGATGTTTTCTGCCATCGTAACACCTAACCTTTCTAACTTTTTCATTTCTTTAATGTAACCGACAAGATTGTTGTCGTGTTTTCATCAATTAAGAACGCTTCCGATGTACGTATTTCTGGTATCCATAGCACATGTGCTCCAGCTGTTACTAGATATATTTCATCTCTTTGATCTTTTGGTATCTTCTTCTCGATCAATATGGATTTTACGGTTTTTTTACCGCCCTTACTGTTTATTTGAAGAAAATCTCCCTGCTGCCGCGTTCTTATAACAACAGCATCTTTTATTTTATCATAGTCAAACCATTTCGTATAGCAATTTTTTGGGATATCTAAGTCTCGTTGGTTTGATATCAGTTCAAACTCAAATATCATAGATGTTTGGTCGATGAGAACTTTCCCTGGAATCTCTACATGATAC
>JAEZKD010000121.1 GCA_023415655.1 Bacillota bacterium
ATTCCGTATTAAAAACCAGATACGCCAGCTGCATATATACATCTAGGGGATATGCTTCAACATCCCTCTTTTCTTTTGGTAAATCTAAAAAATATATATTTGCGCCACTATATTTGCAATCCATATTATTAGCTGCATATATAAAAAGATTATATACATTGGTATACAGCTTTTTACTTTTGTTATTAATACTCTCCAATATGTCGTTAATGATTTCTTCATCAGCATCGCAGATTTCGCAAGGTAGAAGTATTAATTCACATAATATTTGTTTTAAATCTCTACTACTAAATGACTTTCCCTTTTTCTCTTTTTCCTTTATAATAAAGCGGTTATATATCTCAAGTGTCCTAGGTTTATCTTTTATTAACGCTATAAAAAAATTCAGATTTTCATATTGTATGCATCTCTTACAACTTGTTTTTATTAATAAGAAAATTAAGTTGTATATTTGATCTGATTCACGAAGTAGATACTCTTTTCTATCCGTGATGGTTAGCGAGTTCTTAAATGATCTGTAGGGAATACCAAAAAAATCATTCCTTACAAATGTATTTAGTATAAGGTCAATATGATTCTTAGATAAAGAAATGTTACTTTTTAAACAGTATTTTTGAATTATATAGCTGAAATAAACCATGTTTTTTTCTATGATTAATTCATTTTTTATGCTTATTTCATCTATCTTTTTACTTGTAATCATATTGACACTGTTAAGGGCTTTATTACTTATTTTACTTAACCTCTTTGAAGGGATGCTGTTCTCTCTGGCCAATTTACTAATTTTTCTCTTCTCTTTTGCGTTTAAAAAATCATTAATTACACATTTGACTTCATTAAGTTTGTCTACTGGAATAAATATGCCCAGATCCTCTCGAAATAAATTAATCCTCCAATCGTTTACTAGAGCTATATTTTTTCGTATAAAAACCCTGTTTAATTTATTTCTATCCTCTCGTGATAAATTTAAAGGTAGAATATCATTAATTCTCAAGAATTTACTTCGCCAATTTCTAATTTCTATGATTTCATCACGAGATACCTGAGGGCATATATTATACTCATATGTCTTAAAATTCATATGATTATTTAATAAAGCCTTACTTAATTGAGCAGGGTTTAAAACATCATAACCTAACAGATCCGCCATCTCATATGAATTATGTTTTTTGTCCATAACTTATGCCTCTCCTAAATTTTCAAATACTAATTAATTGGATTAATATCATCTTCTTCAAGCCGATTTAGTTCTTCAGTTATAAAACTATATCTAGTGATTTCTTCACTAAATTTTGCATTAGCATTTTTGTACATATTAAAAAATGCTTTTTTATTTGTAACATAGACCATTGCACTTTCAGGACTTTTATCCCTTCTATATTCCATTATTTTGTTCCAGCTTTCTCCAGCAAGTACCAGTTGAATCGAAAAATAGTGCCTATACCAGTGTAATCCATATCTGTTTCTATCTAGAAGCTGAGCAAAGTCTCTTAACACATGATTATCAGAACTTCTCATAATTGGTATTACATGTTTATTCATAAGGGTTTTAAAGTTGGCCCTATAGGATGCTACACACATAGCCATATGGCAACCATTCGATCTATTGATTCTTTCATTTACAAAAAGTGGCTGGCTATCCTCTATCTTAAAATTTTTAGTTAATTCCAAGTGTCTATTATATACATCTAAAAATGCCGTTATATAACTTGGGTATACCAAAGCATCTTTAAATATCTTAATATGTCCAATATTGACATTATCCGTTCTTAACGCAAACTCTTTATCAAGTTTTATCGTTATTCCGACTATATTTCCACCTTTAGTCTCAAATACGATACCAGCCCCATAGATACTGCTTTTCCTCCTGCAATTACACACTTCTCCTTCGCGAATACCTGAATAAATTTGTATTGCTATTGGTAACTCCAATAAGGGCTTATACATTCTGGCGCATGTTAAAATTAGCTCTATTACTATGGTTGGTATATCTCGTAAAATCTTAGAAATTGTATTGCTTTTATCATATGTAATGTCAAGTTCATATGAGTATCTGTTTTTTCTCCCGTTTGTTTTAGGATTTATCTTTCTTAGCCAGTGATCTCTCATATTAAGATTTATACCTGAATCTCTCATTCCTATCATGAAACGAGTTATATGGGATCTTACATTCTTTACAGAATGAAGAGTAGGTGATTCCTCACGATCTATGAGCCCATAAATCGCATAGTAATTCAAATAGTCCTGGCACATATTTAAGGTAATATCTTCAATTTTATTGATACTATAGAAATTATTGTGTTGAATCACTATCCAATTTAGCATACTAGTAATATAAGACACTTCGGTTTTACTAGGATTATGAAGACATCTTACCTTACCGTTTGAATATGTAATATATTTTGTGTAATCCGTCGTGTATATGGGCAATTTCGTATCTTTTAGAGCTATACTTATAAGATATCTGGTAATCTCTTTACCCTTAATTTCTACTGTTACTTCTTCCGTTATAAATTCAATATCACTAATCTGATACATAAAGCCTCCTTTATTAATTAACAAACAACATAAAGTTGATTTTTACTATGTGCTTAACGGTCATCCTTACTCATTTCACTTGGGCTTTAATCAACCTTTCACGAATAGTATTAATATCTCTACAATGGATTCATTGATAATTAAGTGCGTTGCTCGAT
>JAEZKD010000019.1 GCA_023415655.1 Bacillota bacterium
ATCTCTAATAATGGTGAAGCCATAGAAATTCAAGAAAATGAATTCAAGAATAAAAGTATTATTAATAACGAGTATTGTGTGAGTAAAGCATATTTATCAGATTTTCCGGATGAAATACAAGATAAAATTAAGAATTGTCCAATGTATTCAAATTCAACACAATTCATTGGTTTTGTTATGTCTGGATCAGATATAAACAAGATAAAAGTAGCAATTATCCGAGATGATATTGAGGTAGTAGAGGGTATGATTTTCGAAACAAGTATCTATGGTAAAAAGACTTTATACCAGTTAATAAATGGAATAACAGATGAAGAATCTTTTGATAAAAATAATAACCATGGATTTCATATTGGAATAGCAAGAAAATTAGGTACATATAGCGAGACGAATTCTGAATTAAATATTAGTCGGTGGGTACCAATGATGTATGAGCCTGTCTTTATCAGAAGATGTGGTGAATTATCAGATGAACTATTAAAAGAAATTGCAGATACATCAATTGGTCGCTTACCAAACACTGAATACAAAATACCAATAAAGGACATTAATTCATTAGTTACTCATAATATTGCAATTCTAGGTATTTTGGGGATCGGAAAATCATGTTTATCTTTCGAACTTATTTCAAAGATAGTAGCAAATAATATTAAAGTTATATGTATTGATATAACCAATCAGTATGCTGATAAATCTAATGGGCTACCTAAATATATCGGTATAGATAGAATTGAATTTGACCTTTCTGCAGAAAGTATTGAAATATTTAGAAAAGAAAAAAACAAGGCAGGATCGAAATCTGAGTTTAGTAAATGGGGTAATGTTTATGAGTATAGATCAGAACTTAATAAATCTTTGGACGCCTTTTTAGAGGGAGAAAAGAGCGTTATGATATATAATCCTGATTGGCACCCGGTTGCACAAGGTGCTACCAAATTTAATATAGAGGAACATGCTGATTTGACAATAACTGAAAAAACACGTGTTATTTCAGAACAAATATTTATAAAGCTAAGAAAAAAGGGAGAATCTGATAAAGCAAGGGTATTACTTGTTTATGAAGAGGCACATTCATTAGTACCTGAATGGAATTCTACAGTGAATGACGGCGACAAATCTGCAACTAATGGAACGGCAAAAGTAATTCTTCAAGGCAGAAAGTATGGATTAGGATGTCTAGCAATTACTCAAAGGACCGCAAATATAAGTAAGAGTATTTTGAATCAATGTAATACAATATTTGCACTTCGCATTTTTGATGATACAGGAAAGAATTTTTTAGAGAATTATATTGGAAGTGAATATTCATCTACATTGCCTACACTTGAAGAAAGGCACGTAATTGCAATAGGGAAAGGCTTAAAGCTGAAACAACCTGTGATCGTTCAATTAAACGATAAAAAATTTGTAACTGAAAGTTAATTGCCATTGTTTAATTCGATTAACTATTAGTTCCCCAGCTCTCCTTTACCTACCGAGTCGTTGTCTAATTTAAAAACCCAGTGGGTTACCTGCATAAGCAGTCGATCGTAAGGAACAGGGTGTCGGGAAACCGAGATGTTAAGCGAAATCTCATTCTAGTTATAGGGAGGGTTTTATGATTAAATTTATCTATGATGATATTGGAATTATTTTTGAGTATAATCCAATTAACGGAACTAGATGGATAGAAGAGAAGTTTAAAGAAGATGATTTCATAGTTATAAGTAATACATTTTACTTCGAAAAGCATGATTTATTAGAGTATAAGAACGAAGAGCAATTTGATGATATCATCAATTTTAGATTTGCTGAATTGAAAGATAATTACTATATGATTGATGGTTCGGTTCTGAATATAAATTTTAATTTATTCTTTTATAAGGATATTATAATTGACAGAAAGTTTTTCGTGGCTCACAGGAACATATCTATTTTTAGAAGAGTATTCAATTTAGTAAAAAAAGATTTATTCATTGGTGGTTCAAGAGGAGATTTCGACCTCGATGTATTGCATGAATTAATTCAGAGATTTCCAAACACCTATGAGTTGGACAAGTATGTTAGTGCTAGAATTGATCGTATTCTAAGTGAGTATATTGAATATGAAGATAAGCCAAGGTATACATACGATGCATATATGAATAAGAAATCAACTGAAAAGAAAAAGAACTTTGAGGAAATAAAATTACAAAATAATGAATTAGAGAAGTTTGAATTTCTATTGGAAAAAATTAAAAATATGCTAAATAACGAAGCTTCCTATACGGAGAAAGACTGGCAAAGAGAGATTCTTGTAGTATTATTGTTGTTATATCCTAAGTATTTGAACGTGTTTGAGGAAGTGCCGTTCTCTGATGTGTACAGTGGAAAAACTCGTAGATTAGATTATTTGTTAGTTGATGCAAGTGGATTTATCGATGTGATTGAGATAAAAAAGCCCAATGATATATCTTTATTATCAAAAGGTCTTTATAGAGAGAATTATGTTCCACTTAAAGAATTATCCGGAACTATTATGCAACTTGAGAAGTACATTTTCTATCTGAATAAGTGGGGCATCCAAGGCGAACGAAAATTAACTGAAAGATTTAGTAGTGTGCTCCCAAACAATATTAACATAAGAATTGTTAATCCATCAGGAATTATTATAATGGGTAGAAGTAACAACCTATGTGATGATGAATTGTCAGATTTTGAAGTCATAAAAAGGAAATATAAGAATATCGTAGAGATTATTACATATGATGATCTTGTTAAAAGGCTGGAAAATATCATTTATAAATGGAAAGTTTCCACATAAAGCCCTGTGAGTACTAATTTACTCACAGGGTGATTATACTTTCCAAACAATCTCAATCTCATCCTCAAATACCATGATTTTCTCGATAAATTGACATACCACAAGCTTTTTCTCATCAAAGCTTAGCTGGTCAAAGATGACATCCTTGAATTTGTTAGTAGATTCGGTTTTAGGAGAGCCGAGATTTTTCAGCAGCTCATTACGTTTTTTGTCCAGTTTTTCGATTTCCCCATTAATATATTTCATGGAGATATCGGAAGCTTCGGTAAGAGAAGCTATGAGCTTTTCAATCTTTTGGTCAATTTTCTCAAGCTCAATTTTTTGCTTGTTTTCGGACGGTGTGGGAATACACTGATTTTTATCTAGGGTACACTCATTGATCACATTTTCTATTTCCGCCTGAACAGCAGTTTCAATCTCTCCGATAGTAATATTGTAACTTTTTACATCACATAAGTGTAGGTTGGTGCGCCCACTGCAATGTAAATAGAGCTGGTCATTATATTTACGGATGGCAAGTGAATAGCCGCATTTTCCGCATTTTATGTAACCGGATAACCAAGATAATTTACCTTTCCCGGTGTTCTTAATTTGCTTATTATTATCCAACTTATACTGGCATTTTAACCAGATATCTGCTGGGATGATACCGGGAAAGTTAGTGAGTGAAACCACATGATTTTCGAGCTTGGTATACTTTCTGTCAGAAGCGGATCTTCTTCCAACTATATGTGCGGAAGTCTCTCCGGTATAAAAATCAACTGGGTTGGAAAAGGTAACACCTTTTCCTCTGTAATATTTATATACATCTGCTGTAGCTTCTACATATACGGGATTATGTAGAATTCTTGATATAGCAACATTATCCCAAGTCTTGCGTTTCATACAAGAGATCCCCTCCTCGGATAATTCCTTTGCAATCATACCAAGGGATACATCTTCTCCTGAATACTCGAAAAATATTCTTTTTACTATTTCCATATCTTTATTTGGAATAAGGGTGGGAACCTTTTTGCCATCTTCGTTAGTCATTTTAGAATTTTCAAATCCAAGTGGTGCCGGTCCGCCTGGCCAGTTTCCATGCTTAATCCGCGAATAATAGTTATCCTTAACACGTTCCGCTATTGTTTCTCTTTCAAGCTGGGCAAATACCATTATTATATGCAACATCGCCCGCCCCATCGGACTGGATGTATCAAACTTTTCGTTGATAGAGATAAATTCTACATTTCTTTCTTGGAATTTTGCCCACGCTTGACCGAAGTCTGCGATTGAACGGCTAAAACGATCTAACCGGTATACTATTACCTTAGTTATTAATCCGTCCTTTACATCCTTCATTAATTGTTCAAACTTCGGACGATTTGTATTTTTTCCACTAAAGCCTTTGTCAGAATAGATTTTGGTGGCCTCAGTACCACATTCTTTTTTGCACATATCTATCTGGCTTTCAATGGATATACTATCTTTCTTATCTACGGATTGCCGCGCGTAAATTGCGATCACTGTGACCACCTCCTGTCTTCTTTGGATAAGTATATGGCGATTACTTAACCTTACTATTAATAATATTTGTGTCAGGTTCAATCTTATTAATTGAACGGAAAATGATTGTATATGCCTGATTAATACGTTTTACTCTATCAGTGCTTTTTATGTAACTAGGTCTCTTATTCACTACCTTCATAAAATTACCTCCTTGACTGTTCATTACTATAATATGCAACCCAAAACTGCTATTATTACTGCTGTTTCGACAGGTTGTCCTTATCAGTATCTGGTTCAAATCTAACCATAGGGATAGCATTAATAGTAGGAGATGCCTTATAACCTTCGGTAGTAGAATTCTCATTACCTTCTTTATTCATGTCTTTACTAAAGTATGGCTCATTAAGTATAATTTCGCCGAAATACTTAGTGAATTCATGCTGCTCGTTATATTCAGTTCTAGTAGCGATGATCGCATCTTCTTTTGATTTGTAACCCTTACATTTATCGCCTCTAAAATATTTACGCATCCTTATAACCTGTTCCCAGTTGTTGGATACCATTAAACCATTATCTGCAACCACTGAATAATATTTTTTACCTTTCATCTGTTACCTCATTTTTTACTGAGCAGGTTGGTGTATCATTATTAGTTAATGTGATACTGAACATACCTTTTCCTATTTTGGTTAGCACATAGTTGCTATTAAGTAGTTCTAGAGTTTTAACTGCTTGCGGAAATGAAATTCTATTATTTCTAATCTCGGGTACTACTTTTCGCGCCTCGGGCTTAATTTCATCAAGGATTTTCTCAAATTCAGCTTCAGTTAATTCTTGATTTAAATACTTATTAAGCTTTGATTCGATTGCCTTTCGTAAACGCTTTTTTGAAGTGTCCTGGAGCCAATTATCCTCATTATATGAAATGCCTATCCACGACAACTGCTCATAAATAAATGCATTATTTCCTTCGTTCTCAAACCTTTGCAGAATGTTACGGTAATTTTTATACATTAACCGTAATTGATGAATGCTTAATTCATTTATGATAAAATCGGATCGGTTGTACCCATTTACAAATCTTGTCATAGGAAATGTAATCTTACGAAAGGAATTAGAAATTATGTTTTCTCCGGAATACATAAGGTTAGTCACATATTTATCAAGATCCGCAAAGCTAACTTGATTAATATGTGTGAGGATTAATTCGATATCTGTCAATCTTTTCTCGAACAGCTTAGGCTTTCCGGCAGGGATATAGAGGTTCACTTTATCCGCTGTACTTACTTTCCTGCGTCTTCCCAACATTTGTATGAAGGAAACACAATTGTCAGTATCAATGACAATATGTACTAAATCCTTGCACTTTATATTAATTCCGTTATACAGAACGGAGGTTGTAATAAGTACCTTTTCCTTAAAATCCTCGATTGCAGTTAATTCATCCAATATCTTCTTCATCTCGAGCTGATCAGCCTTTCGATAATCTGAACTGACAAAAGAAGCAATTCTCTTTGGACTATCTGGATGAGCTTCTTTATAACGTTGGTTGATCAGTTCCTCGAGTTTTTCTCCCTCTTCGATACTTTGTACAAAGTAAAGACATTTTTCATTGGCTGGAAAATTTACAATGTGGTCAATAATTGTATCCTGATTTCTGAAGTAGAATACATCTAGGTAACTAAAATCTTCCGGCATCGTATATTCGTAAAATATAACTGCCAAGTTAGTATTCTGAGGATATGTATGGTATGCCATCGATTCTGTAAATAAAAATCTATCCTCCGAAGTAAAGAGTGGCTTGAAAAACGTCCACGGCTTTTGGATGATTATATTAATATCATTCATAGTCGCTGATAGAAAATATCTTGTTTTTGGTGCTAAATACATGAGTATTGCTTCAGCTGCCAGGCGTGTTTTCGGATTAAATGTGGAGTCACTTAGTAGATAATGAATTTCGTCTGCAACAACTATATCAAACTTATCAAGCTCCTCAAGAGCGTACAAAAAGTTGTTTTGTATCATTACTTCCAGCTGCTGATAACTCATGATTACGCAACAAGGATCATAACTATTACACAGCGAGTGAGTACTAGGAGCATAGTTGACGTCACCATTGATTACCACTTTCATTTCATCCTTATTGTATTGGTCTGCGAGTTTTTTACGATTCGCAAAAATAATAACCTTTTTTTGTTGCCAATACGCTTTTGCTACGATACTATTTGTAATCATGTAGCTTTTACCTCTTCCCGGCGGACAATTGATTATGTAGGTATGGCGGAATAAGAACTGGTTATAGCTTTCCTTGCAGAATTCTGATACATAGGTGTTTTTATCTGCGCAGATTTTAGAATAACAAATTGGTGTTGGTCCTCCCGGAACCTGTTCACATGTTACGATCATAGATTACCTCCTAAATAAGTTGTTAATTTCATTTTACAAAATGGATATAACCTGAGTTCAGTTCAATTTGTTATTATTTAAAAATTTATTTTGCAAGTAAAAGTACTTGACAAAATAAAAAAAGCTGATCTCACGTCAGCTTCTCTTAAAATATAGTTATATAATTTTAATTCTGCAATCTATTAAGCATAATAGATTTAATAATATTATGATAAAAAGTTCTTCTCTTTCCCTTTTTTTCGTTCAACAAATCTCTCCACATAGGATTGGATTTGCTTTTGACATCAGAATGAATACTGTCAGGATCGATTCTAATGTAATCAGAATAGGTCTGATTAATTAATTCATCAAATTCATTGAGTAGAATGGAATAATCACAATCGCTGTTCAGTCTTTTTGCATAATAGTAGAAAACTGCATCATAAACCATGTTGTATGAGTCATTTATTCTGACTATATATTGATTGAGAAACTTTATCATAGCTACCAAAGCTGTTATGTATTGAGATTTATTCAGATATTTTGAAGCGCCATATGATTGAATAACGATATCTGCAACCCTAAGTCTTAGATATGGGCTTTTTATGCTTAATAATGCCGATACTATTTCATTAAGATAATCGTACAGCATACTTTGCTTTTTTCCTCCTATATCAGTGCTGTCATTAAGAAGTTCGGAAGCGACTGGATATAAATAATCGTATAGTTTCATAGATAGATTTAAACAAGTAAAATTCTCTAGAAAATAATAGTCCTGGATTTTTGTATAGGACAATTTTTCTGTGTATATCGATACCAAATCTTCAAATGTTTTGTATTTATCATTATTGCCCTGCTTTAGCTGATCGAAATTATTTTTAAAAAATTCTTGAATCTCTTTATTAAGTGAGATATTTAAAGTAATTTCACTTAATGCTTCAGGTACTATAGCTTCACCATGGGATTTACTGTACTGAATATTCGGAGCGAATGGATATAGTAAGTTTTTCTGGTTAGTAGAATTAATGGAATCATTTATTGATTTAGCAATATCCCTTTTATCAAAGATAGTATAAGTGTTTTCAAAAAAAGCAGGGGTAAAGATTGTACTTTTACCAGTCAAAGGCTTCTTGTATAATCGATTTTCGGATACCCTTTTATGAACCTTCATATTAAAGTCTGCTTCTTCGTAACTCGGTAGACGTATTATTTTTACTTGGGTCATTTTAGCGAGCATCTCCTGAATGCCCCAATATAAATCTAATAATACAGCAATTTTTAAATTACTATTCCAGGATGTGGTTAAGTATTCAAGCTGTTCAATAATGAGATTAGCAGTACCCTTTTTAACAACATCCAAGTGAAATTGATCTATAGTAATTTCTGCTATTTTATCTTGGTTAAACCCTTTTATACTGTTTTCTATTGGATATATTACATCCCTTCTGCTTCCAGATATGAACGGATTGCAATATTTATATATTGTATTGTATGTACTAACTTCACCAATATTTATACTGCTAATTACATTCCAGCATTGCTCAAAAAAACTAAAATTATTGTAACTGGATAATTCCATGTGTTGAGATTCATTGTCTATGCCAGAAGTTGGAGTTAATTTCTTCACTTTATATTCTTTATATTGCTTCAGACAATCCACATAGCTTTTTCGTAAATCATAATGAAAGCGATTTGTAAATCTTACTTCTAAAGTCTCAATTTCTTTGATAATTATGTCGTGAATATCTAAGGATATATTTATGCCATATATATTTTCTAAGGTTGATACCGGATCAACTTCATCTTTCAGAACACTATCTAATAAGTCCTCCTGAATGTCTAAACCGAAATCTCTAGAACATTCATATTGCTGAATATCATTCTGGTTTTTGGTATTAAGTTGATATAATAAATTTTCGAAGTCAATAAAAAAAGAATAGTAAGCAACGTTCCATTTTACTATATCTGAAGCGAAATCATGATTTGACGGTAAATTATTAAAAACTTCAACCTTAATATGATGGACATTTTTTTCGGCTTCAGTTTTATCATCATCTAACAATTTATAGTATTGCATATAAATCTGATCTAAATCAACATTGAAAGAAGATAAAAAATTATCATGTATTTCTTTGACAATATTTTTGTTATCTGAACTATGACTTTTGAACAATATAAGCACCTCACTTTTTTAGATTAATACATATTAGATTAGTAACATTTTATAGGATACCGGTTACTATGTAAACAGTATTATTCTTTATCATTGTAATTATAATAAAGCTTGGGGGCTACACCCCCAAACCCCAGTGTACATATGAATGGAGTATTCTCATAACGATCGAGAATACTCCATTCATATGTCTGAAAAGTATCACATCATATAAACATGCGTAAAGATATTTACCATAAAATTATTTACTTAATGGTAAATGGTAGCCTATTATATTAGGAGTTTACCATTTACCGGAATTGTATCATTATAAGGAACTCCTAAATCATTAGTGATAACATCGCTTATTTAGAACCATTTTTTGACTATTTCATGGACTTATTACCATTAATATCAGTCTGTTATATGGCAACTGGTAATTTGATTCTTTTTACCGCTTACCATCTGATACAATTCACTGATTCTTGAAACTTGAAATTATCTAAAGGGAACAGTAGAGGTAAAGTATTACACATCATGAATATTATTAGCAATAAGAGGTAGGCTATTACAGCCTACCTCGAAACCCGCTTCTTTTCAAGATGAAATCCTCTAAAGCTACTTTGGATATTTTCCACTTTCGTCCAAAGCGAAAGCCTTTAATCTCGCCGGATTCTAATAGTTTATAAGCAGCATTTTTGCCGATTAGTAACACTTCACAAAGCTCATCAATATTTAATATATCACCGTAGTTGCTTAACAAAATGAATCATCCTTTCGCTCAATTATATTACATTAATGTTGATTATCTGAAAAATGATTCAGATTGAATTCCACTTAGGATAAATTATTTATCCGGTTTGATTATAATTTATAACGGGGTACTGGAATTTAATATAATTGAAGCAAGTTAATAAAACGTCATTTTAACTTTCGATAAAAGGTACTTCGGCTTATGCCTAAAAGATTTGCTGCTTTTGTAGCTGTAATAGCTCCTGAATGGTATTTTGCCATAACGGAAGAGAGATTGGGTGGGTCTATCGGTTTTCTGCCGGTATATCTACCCTGAGATTTAGCTATTTCAATTCCTTCTCTTTGCCTTTGTAAAATATACTCCCGTTCAAGCTCTGCAATTGCCCCAAAGATTGTAAGCATAAATCGGCCTGCTGGAGTATTGGTATCAATATTTTCTTTCATGCTCACAAATATAACTTCTTTATTAGATAGTAATTCAATCAATTCTAAAAGATCTTTCGTATTACGGGCAAATCTAGAAATTGACTCGACGATTAATGTATCACCCTTCCTGACAAACTCCAGCATTCTTCTTAGTTCTGGGCGGTCAGCATTCTTACCACTGATTTTATCGATAAATACTTCATCTACCTTTAAAGTTTCCATTAATACTTCTTGCCGCAGGGTGTTTTGTTCTGCTGTACTAACTCTTATATATCCTATTCTCATTTTGCCTCCAATAAAAAAGCATCTTCCTTGTGAAGATGCTGAATGTGAAATGATAATTAAATCTGCCGATTATTTAAGACAATGTTTACACTTAGTAGTAATATCCCTTTGAAGAGATTTTGCAAAAGTTAATGCATGATCCTCACTTTCAAATGAACCATGCCATTTACCGTGAGCAGTACCTTCAGTACCGCGACCGGTACCTTGACCATCATTACAAAAAGGGCAAATTCCTTTATGTACGACTGCTTTATCAGACGCTTGCCAGTTTTCATATACATAATACATTTTCATTTCCTCCTGAATGGTAAATTACTATGATATAATAATCAATTAAGTATGTTAAGTAGTTTTACCTAAGGTTGCAGTCTTTGTTTAATTTTATAACTTGATATTACTACTGTTTAGAAATAATTACCATAGTTATTTTTTGAGGAATAAAAAATGAAAATAAGTGTATCAATAGAGTTGTACTTAAGAATGATACGTTTCATTTCATTCTATACAAGTCTATTGACACACTTTTTCTGTGGTTCAGATGGGTATACCCTAATCAGACAGTGGTCTCTACCGATATATTATCCGTATCCTTACATTCAATAATATCATCATTTTGCACTTCAGTCATATCAACAGCCAATTCTGACTTTATAGTTTCGTCAGAACTCATTGCTCTTAAAAAGTCGGTCTTTAATGGAGCATATTTAAGGAGCTTTTTGATAACCGTTTTCTTTGCCATGCTTTCATAATCTGTTTTCCAAGGTGAATATGAAGAAGTAAAACCTTTCGAATAAACCTGGGCGTGGTTGTCAATATCTTCTTTACTCATAACTTCGAATCCATACCCGCCGTTACTTAATTTGAATAGAGCGTAAAATAGAATGACTTTCCCACGGTCGTGTAAAGCCGGTCTATGTATGAGCTTGGAATTTAACCCAAGCTCATATTCAAAATAGTCATTCTCATATACGGCTTGTGCTTGTATAGTCTGCACATTACTATTGCGGTAAACTAAATCTATCAACCCCTTATATCCTAGTTGAAATTGGCATTCCAGCTTACCTTTATTGTTATAAGGAATTAAGTAAGCTTGACCTAGTGAAGTATTTGGTTCCAGTCCTAGCTGTGCAGCACTCATAAGTGCTGCCAGGAAGCTCATCTGAGTACATTCCACAAGCTTTGGGGTGTTATTCAACGAGGATAATGCCATACGGGTAAAACGTTCCGGGGTAATTACTGACGGTAATGCCTTCTTAAGTTCTGGTTCTAGCACTTTTACCATATCTGCAATACTCATTGATTTTGTTATTTTGACTTCCTGTTTAGTGGAAGTGGCTTTTTTAGCTATCTCTTGTTTTATATCTGTCATATAAGGCTCCTTTCCTTATGCCGCTTTTACCGTAAATCTGCGGCTCTGTATTTCCTTAAGATACTTACGATAAATATCAGGCTGCTCCTGCTTTATACGTTCAACATCCAACTTTGATGTGAGGATATTCTTCCATAACACCTCGTAGTCCCCGCATGCTGCAATTTCTGCATCAGCCATGGCAAGCTTGATTTCCTGTTCAATTTGCTTTTTCTCGCTTTCAAGCCTATCAATTAATTCTGATAATTCAGATCTTCGAGAGAGTTTATCCTGATATTCCGGAAGAGTAATACATTTTTGAGTGGCGGTCTTAAAATACTGATTAATTATACTGTCAGCTGCTTTTGAACCATCAGGGTCTGGCATAACACCGGCAAGAACATGGTTATACCAAAAGTCTGTTTCTATAGAAATTAGATTTTGTATAATATCTTCGTCCCGATCAATCCTGACATATTTGAATTCCTTTCCAAGGATAACAACTGCTATATACCATGCCTGGGCACCGGTTACTGCCATATAGTGATGGCATTGAAGCTGATAGTGTGCCGGTACATCACCATCTTTCCATTTATCCGCATTAAGTATATTGGTAGTTTTGCATTCAAGACCTATATTTTGTCCGACAATCATACGATCCACATTAGCCAAAAGGTGAGGATATTTCTCGTTATAATAGATTGCGTTAACTGTTCTAACCTTCAGCCCGGTTACTTCCATAAACCGTTCGGCTACATAGTTTTCAAGATCTCTTCCTTGTCTCATGGCTTCATTATCAAAGTTATCCGTATCCTGATTGATTTTATCAAGGAATACCGATATTGCTGTGGAATATGGATTAAGACCACATATGGCGCCTGCATCACTTCCGCCAATGCCAAGCTTTCTATAGCGAAGCCAGTCTTCATGGCTCAATCCTGAAGTTTTTACTAATACTTTACACATAATATCACCGTCTTTCATTAATATAATGGAGTAAGAGTATCGTCTTCCATTTTGTACAGGTAGACGTTGTCTGATAGGAATTCTTCAGGTGCAACCTGAGTAGCATTAACCTCGCGAACCATCTGATATAAATCGTTCTGAGATATATCTTTAGTAAACGGGACAACAATGACCTCATGAATCGAGGATGGCAGAATGAATAGGTCGTTACCCAAACTTTTACTAAGGTTGTGAACTTCATTCATCTGTAATAACCATGCAGCACCATTTAAACCGGATTTATTACCGGCTACATACATTGACTGATTATGATTTCTTGTATGTTGCACCTGCACAATATCAGCCATTAATGTGTCATCGTAGTTGTCATCACCGAACTTCGGATCCTGATTAAATACTAAAGTTTTTATAATTTCATCCATAGGTTTTACCATAGACTCAAAGAGAAGAGGAGTATTACTGGAAGCTGTTGAATAAAGGGTATCTACAGTAACCCTCCAACGCTCCATTAGATCATTATTCACTGTGATTGAACCGATGCCTTCTGAATCTTTTTTAACCAAAATGCAGAAGATTACGGCAAGATCCATCCACTTAATATGTGGAACGTTTTTAAGAAAAGCAATATTCTTCTCTTGATTGATTAGTTTGTAATATAACTGGTCTTTCACAGTATTAAAATCTGATAATAAGCAAGTGGATAACACGGGCTTTTTATCCGCTGTTTTGTATATTGATATAATCTTTTCCGCAATAACAGATATCTGTCTACTTATTTGATATTCACTGTAGTAGGCTTCAAGATAGATATTCGGTGTTACAGTCTCTCCCTTCTTTAATATTACTAAGCTTATTAATGTAAGCCCGTTAAGTTTATCTGTTTGTTCGAGACGCACTTTATGGTCATCACCAAGTGACGCCTGAACTGCTATTTTAACTTCGTTACAAAAATCTTGATAATTCATAGCCGATCTCCTTTAGATTTATGGTTGATAACATGGTTATTGGTATTTGGTAATACGGTATTTCTTATGTTTTTTACATTGAAGCTCTATACCTACATATATAAACTTAATTCCTATTTGAATAATTGCGTTTGAAAATCTGCTATTATTTTTATGAGACATAACTTCTCCTTTAACAAAAAGATAGCCTCCGTCAATCGAACAGAGGCTGTTATGGTAAATGAAAGATTTAAATAATTATCTAGTCTTAATACAATTAATCATACAACATGTACGGTCCCCAGAAATAGGTAACCGTACATGTTGTGGTGATATAAATAAGTTTGTGATGGGTTATGCTATCTGTTTTACCAGCTGATAGGATCTATCAATGAGGTTATTACCTTCGATGGTGCGGGCGAATAGATTTTCACGATAGGAATTGGTTTCCCTGAGTGGTTTCGAATGAGTGGCATGATCAGATACAGCATTAATAAAACGATAAGCATTTTTCTTGAGATTTTGTAAGTCAGGAGCATAATAAAAGCGCATAGAAATATCATCTCTTTGTTTTAATACATTACGCTCCTGTAGCTCGCTGGCATCATTAGGAATTGGTAAGAGTTCATTAATCATTTCGCTCACAGCAGCATCGGAGACCATATTATTATTTAGCTTATATATTTCATTACCTAAGCTATCCATGTATTCCTCTGCTCGGAACAAGGTTTCTTTCGCATCCTCCAATTTTAATTCCATGTCTCCGGTATGATTGGCAGTCCACATGCGATCTGCAGTATTGAGAGCAAGGTTAAGAGTGTTCTGACAAACAACCCGGACTGGAGTCATGGCTATTTTTATGGCTCCGCTACCGTCGTGAGAATTAGAAAATACCAGATATGGACTAATTCTATCACCGGCAATTATGTAAGCGGAGGGAAGCTTGGCAAGAAGCCAAACCCGTTTACCCTCTTGTAGAGATCCAGCCGTCTCATAGCGTACGCCATTTCCAAGTAGTTCATCCGTGAAGGCAAAGGCTTCATGGTTTTGCACGATCTTGTAACGGTCAGTTACAACTCCAAGTACCTTATCGTCAGAATCGCGGATATTTGCTTTATAGCCTTCAACCGGAATTCCTGTATCCGTAAGGATGGGTCTTTGTACCACATTCCAATTAAGCCCGGCTTTAATTAAGGCATTTTCGGAAGATAGGGCAGTATCTACTCTGGTACCTAAACCGTGCCAAGGTGCGGTTCTTACATAAAACATAGTTTCAACATTTGCTGACATATTAAATCATCTCCTTATAATATTTGATTTTGTTAGTATCAAATCAATAATATATAATTCAAATAATGAAGATAATCAAAGGCTAATAATTAGTGCAGAGAAACAACGATGTAGAAGGAAAAAAATAACGAGGACAGAATTTAATTCCATCCTCGCTTAAGTATATATGCTAATATTATTTTATTTATGGTTATGAATAAATTACTATGTATTTCTATTATCATTTTACCAAAGTGTTATACAATAGAAGTATGATTAGAGATGCAATAATTGCAATTACTAATCTGGCACCTGCTCCTTTAAAATGTTCGATCCAAAAACCTAGCGGATACACTCTTAAAAGAGCATCATCTAAGGCTTTGCTTTCATATCCCTTCATTTTTGCTAATTCATAATATTTATGGGCATTCTCATCATCATTCTTTTTTTCATACATCACACCCATACCAAAGTATCCGCTGGGAAAACCATGGTTAATAGCAATGTCAAAGTAGTGCTGAGCAGGTGTATAATTTTTACCTGGATATTCATCCATAAGGTATATCAATCCTAGATTGCCTGCTCCTTCATAATTACCTAGTGCTATAGCCTTTTTATAATAGTTGACAGCATGATCTAAGTTGTATAACGGAAGCTTATTATTAAGATAAATATTACCAAGAAATTTACAGGCATCAGCAAAATTTTGATCAGCAGCTTTTTTTGCCCACTTTTCGCACTCATAGATGTCTTTACTCATTCCGCATTCTCCGGAATAATAAAAGGTTGCTAAGGTAAACTGTGCGTTGGCATACCCCTTCTGGGCGCTCAATATTATTTTATCTCTTGCCTGTTTTTCCTGACCTCTTGAATAAAAGTATTCTCCCTCATCAAACTCCTTTAATCCAATATCATATTTGTCGCTTTCCATCTTTTGAATTCCCCCAATAAGATTATTATATATAATTATGTATTAGTGTCTTCCAAAAATCATTTTTAATATAGCCCATGGGATATAGAACCAGCCTAATATTAAACCCATAATGGCTTTATGTAGAAAGAGTGATCCTTCCTTGCTGTAAATATAGACCTTATTGCTATTTACGTAGCCATAAGCCATATAGCCGAGTACCCAGTAAATAATTATTACCATTGAAATTTCCTCCTTAGCATCCTCTTTATTCTTTCTTATTCTTTAAAAGCTGGCGTAAGTAACGCTCAGTGTAATCATACTCAAGTGCAACTTTATGAAGATCAATGTCATCACCACATTTACGTATTTCATCCAAGACAAATCCAGTTGTGTAAAGTCGCTTTGGGAAGGTAACCTGTTGTCCTCGCATACTTTTATAAATGGCATAGGTTCCCTCAGGCCCGATTATATCAGCAATTTCTTTATAAACCTGCATAAAGCCATCGATTTTAAGCTTCCTTTTATCCATAAACCCACCCTATTCCAGAAAAGTATTTTATTGTCACGAATACTATAAACGATTTAGTTTATGATTTCATTGGTGAAACAGAAGACTATTCTGATACATTTTTTCCTTGTTATTCTGATAGAAAAAAGACAACCCATGACCTGAGTTGTCTAGTCTATATTTCTCTTAAATATACTTGTGAACCAGTACAAAAGGATACAAGGCCTCCTTCGCGCAAACTTAGATATTCGGTATCATCTCCAATGATAATATGATCAATTAATGGAATACCTAATAAATCACCTACATCTATCAGTCTTTTTGTAACGGCAATATCTTCTTTAGATGGAGTGGGATCACCACTCAGATGATTATGAAAAATCATAATATGTACCGCGTTTGATAAGATGGCATTCTTAAAGATCTCTCTTGGTGAAACAATACATGTATTGACGTTACCTACTGCAGCGATTTCTAAAGATAATGGATTACACTTCGCATCAAGTGATGCTACAACAAGCATCTCTCGATCAGCATTAGCAAATAAATCTCTAGCTAAATCGGCTGCTAAAGTAGGGGTATTGATCTGCCTTGCTCCGTAGAGCATGGTTCTTTCTTTGATTATTGTTGTTTTAATAATGCTTACTCGTTTTCTTGGTTTGGGATTAATTGCTAACGAACTTATTTGATTACTTTCTAACATAGTTACCTCCTTGGTTTACGTTAATGTACTATCAGAGGTATAATATATAATTATGGAAGATGACTCTTTCAAGTAATATGATTTCGTAAATTTTTATGTGCCGTAGTGAGCGGACACCCTACCGCGGCATTATTATAATATATAATTGAATGCTGGTATGTTTGCATTGCTTAGCCTCACTCAACTAAAATAATGTATGAGTTTTACTTTTATTTTTCAAAGTGATATAATTTATCACAGTAATGTAAATATTGTGCAGTATGTTTTGAAAAGTATTAATAGATTTAAGAACTAACATTTTCGATGTACTAGGAAAATAAAATGTCGTTATTAAAAGATGAAATAATTAATACTAGTTAGGAGGATATGATGGAACACGAAGGAGTGATAAGGACTAAAGAAATTAAATTTACAGAAAAATATGATGATAGTAATGGTTTTACATGTTTAGAGGTACATATTAAAAATAATAGTGAGTATTTTAAGAGAATAGAAGCGTATGCGAGAAGATTATCAGATGCTGTTAACCCAGGTCAAGCAAATACATCAAAGAAGAGGGATAACGAAATTATATATATAAATAATCTCTCAGGTCAAATTGCTGAGACTACTTGTGAAAGGATATTAAAATACTACTTGGGGGATAAAAATGTATATAGACCAGAGAGTGATACATCAAAAAATCAGATTGACATTAAGCTTATAAATAATAAAAGTATTGAAGTTCGATCATCTTGTATAAGAAATGGAATTGAATTTGCTTTATTTCAAAAAGATAAAAATAACTCAGAGCAGCAATATGTTGATGTTATAGGTCCTTATAGAAATGAGTATAAAAATAATGAACAATATAAAGACTATTATATGAGAGCGTTATTCATTTGTGATACAAAGGATTTTTTACAATTTATATCACAAGATACCATATCATTTTATATAACTGGAGGGGCAACAGGTGATATGATGAAAGATCCTAAATACTATCAATCAAAGCACTTATCACCAAAAGGTGGACAGGTTGTTATAGAATCTGATTATGATGTGATACCATTAGGAAAAAGTTTGGACTTCCCAAAATTTATAAATATATTAAAAGAAGAAAAATTTATAATATGATTTAATCAAAAGATTACAGTTAGAATGCTTATAAATGAATATTCCCGTTCTAGGAAACCATAATTCCGGAAAAATGAAAACCGTCTTCCAGTAGATGGAAACTGGTTTACTTGTCTTAAACTACCCGATACCAAAGTAGGCTAAATCAAGCATTAAAGATTTCAAATGCGGTTTCCTTAGTCCGGTCAGTTGGTATAATCGCCCACGGAATATTCATGAATAACAAAATTTTATATTATAGAGATTAATATATACCTATAATTAATCTCTATTTTTATTGTATCACAGAGTAAATAAACAGAAATTACATAGGAGGTTATCCGAAATGGATATGAATAGCGTCATCCAGGTACAAGCAGGATAAAAGCCCCTTATAGGGAGCAGAGCAAGCCACCAGCTAAGCAGGTGGTCTTGAGTTATAGATAATTAAATAGTAAATACTTGATTTTTATCTCTATAATTTAGTATTACTGTTTTTTTGTCATATTAATTGTAAAATCATAGGAAAAGTGTTATGCTTTATTAGATTATAAGCAGTTTTATTTAATATTGGCTTTGCTAATGAACAATTATAGCCAATATATTAGTATCATTAAATTGCTTTATTAAGTATATTATATCAGGGAGAATATAGTATGGAGCTTATCGATAATATAAATAAAACTTTAAAAGACGACCTTTCTGTTGAGATTAAAAAAGGTAGTAAGATGTCAGTTGCGGCCGCATGTTTTTCTATGTATGCGTTTCAAGAATTGAAGTCTCAGTTAAAAGACATAGAAGAGCTTCGCTTTATATTTACTTCCCCAACATTTATTACCGAGAAAACAAAAAAAGAAAAAAGAGAATTTTATATTCCTCGATTAAACAGGGAAAAGAGTCTCTATGGTACAGAGTTTGAAGTTAAATTAAGAAACGAATTAACGCAAAAAGCAATAGCTAAAGAATGTGCTGAATGGATTCGAAAAAAAGTGACATTCAAGTCCAATATAACTAATGAAAATATGATGGGTTTTATTAATCTGGATGATAAGAATTATATGCCTGTGAATGGCTTTACCACGGTTGATCTGGGATGCGAACGAGGCAATAATGCTTATAATATGGTACAGAAAACAGAAGCACCATTTTCCACAGCTTATATTGATCTATTCAATCATCTTTGGAATGATACAGCTAAAATGCAGGTTGTCACCGATGAAGTGATAGATAATATAACGGCTGCATATAATGAGAATTCTCCTGATTTTATATACTTTGTAACTTTATATAATATCTTCAATGAGTTTCTTGAAGATATATCGGAAGATGTCCTACCAAATGAAGCAACTGGTTTTAAAGAGAGTAAGATTTGGAATATACTTTTTAACTTCCAAAAAGATGCTGCCCTTGCCATTATAAATAAATTAGAAAAATTCAATGGATGTATTCTTGCGGATAGTGTTGGTCTCGGTAAAACATTTACCGCACTGGCAGTAATCAAATATTATGAAAATAGAAATAAGTCAGTACTGGTTCTTTGTCCTAAAAAGCTTACAAATAACTGGAATACATACAAGGATAATTATGTGAACAATCCAATCGCCTCTGATCGGCTTCGTTATGATGTTCTGTACCATACGGATCTTAACCGAACATATGGCAGATCAAATGGACTTGATTTAGACCGTCTGAATTGGGGCAATTATGATCTCGTAGTTATTGATGAGTCCCATAACTTCCGTAACGGAGGTAAGCTTTCCGGAGAGGATAACGAAAAAGAAAATCGGTACCTGAAACTTCTTAACAAAGTGATACGTAAAGGTGTAAAAACTAAGGTTCTGATGCTTTCTGCTACTCCAGTAAATAATCGCTTCAACGATCTGAAGAATCAGTTGCAGCTCGCTTATGAAGGAGATGCTTCTCTCATAGATGATAAGCTTAATACAACACGCTCTATTGATGATATATTTAAGAATGCTCAAAGGGCATTCAATACCTGGAGTAAGTGGGACAATTGCGATCGAACTACAGCTAAACTTCTTAAAATGCTTGACTTCGATTTCTTTGAGGTCCTTGATAGTGTCACGATAGCAAGATCACGTAAGCATATCGAGAAGTATTACAATACTGCAGATATAGGTAAATTTCCGACAAGGTTAAAACCAGTATCACTATATCCACAACTAACGGATCTGAGGTCAGCAATTAATTATAATGAGATTTTTGAACAGCTTATGCTGTTATCACTTACAATATATACACCAACGCACTTCATATTACCGAGTAAGCTAGAAAAGTACGCAGAATTATACGAAGACAATAAAGTCAATATTGGATTCACACAGGCAAATCGTGAACAAGGTATACGGAGACTGACTGCGATCAATCTGATGAAACGTATGGAGAGTTCAGTTTACTCCTTTAATTTGACCTTAAAGCGTATTAACAATCTTATTGGAAATATGATTGATACGATTGATAGCTTTGGTAAACAAAATAGTATAAAGCTCGATATGATCGATATCTCTAATATTGATGAGTATGATGAAGACGATCAGAATGATGATGAATTATTTACGATCGGTAGAAAAATAAGAATCGATCTTGCCGATATGGATTATCAATCATGGCGTAGAAGCCTTGCGAAAGATAAGGATATCTTAGACTTACTTACACTTGAGATAGGAGATATTACCCCGGCTCATGATAGCAAATTGCAGGAATTACTCCGTGTATTGGAAAATAAGATACAAAACACGATAAATGTTGGTAATAAAAAAGTAATCATATTTACTGCCTTTGCTGATACAGCGGACTATCTTTATGACAATGTAAGCAAGTACATGAAAACGAACTTTGGATTAAATACGGCTCTGGTTACCGGTACAGTGGAGGGTCGAACTACAGTACCTAAATTACGTACAGATTTAAATACGGTACTTACCTGCTTTTCTCCAATCTCAAAAGACAAAGAATTACTAATGCCAGGTAATGCGACAGAGGTTGATGTACTTATCGCTACGGATTGTATTTCAGAAGGTCAGAACTTACAGGATTGCGATTACTTGATTAACTATGATATTCATTGGAATCCTGTTCGCATTATTCAACGTTTTGGACGAATTGACCGTATTGGCAGTCGTAATAAATATATTCAACTCGTAAACTTCTGGCCTGATTTGACCTTAGACGAATACATTAATCTGAAGGCTAAAGTAGAAACAAGAATGAAAATAGTAGATATGACTGCAACAGGTGATGATAATATCCTTAACGATGAAGAAAAAACCGATCTTGAATATCGTAAAGCGCAGTTGAAACGTCTTCAAGAAGAAGTGGTTGATATCGAGGATATGTCAAGTGGTATATCGATTATGGATTTGGGACTAAATGAGTTTCGACTTGATTTGTTGGAATATATCAAGAATAATCCGGGTTTTGATAAAACACCTTATGGGCTTCATTCGGTTGCACCAAGCCATGAAGATGCACCGTCAGGAGTAATTTATGTGCTTAAAAATCGTACAAACAGTATAAACATTGACAATCAGAATCGTCTACATCCATTTTATATGGTGTATATTAGTAATGATGGCGAAGTGGTTTGTGACCATCTTTCTCCCAAAGAAATGCTTGATAAAATGAGATATCTATGTAAGGGAAAGAAAGAGGCTATTCCAGAGCTTTATCGAGAGTTTAATAGAGAAACTCGTGACGGTCGTGATATGAGTAAGTTTTCTGAACTACTGGGACAAGCTATTTCATCCATAATAGAAGTGAAGGAAGAGAGTGACATTGACAGCTTTCTAAGCGGGGGATTCGTTAGCTTTTTATCAAATGAGATTAAGGGACTTGATGATTTCGAATTAATATGTTTCTTGGTTGTGAAATAGGAGTGAGTTAATATGTTGGGATTACCTAAATCAACTGAGCTTTTAAAACAGTTACCCAAAAAAGTAATCTATGAAAAGTTTAATATGAATACTGCAGCAAAAGAGAAGTTCGATGCAGATATTAAGAAAATAACGATAGTGAATGAGATTTCAGAAAACACTGCAGCTATTGCAAAAGGGGAAACTATAACGGCTTTTTATGTTCTGCTCATTTCTTTAAAGCGAAAGGACTTTGATGTTAAAACAATTGAACAGATATCCAAAATAATTAATCAAAATATACTTTTTATATTAGAGTATAACTCTGACGCAAAACTCGCTATTTATCATACGAAACTTATGCAGGCAGAATGGAAACTTATTAATAAACTAAACGTCCAGCTAAAGGGATTAAATCTGGATACTGTATGGGAGAATATAGTTGTTCAGGTAGGAGATGTTCATGTTGAGCAAGGAAAATCGCTAGAAGAACAAATTGAACTCAATGAAATACGTCAAAAACTGCAAAAGCAGATTGTAAGTCTCGAAAAGCAAGCTAGAGCTGAGAAACAACCAAAGAGGAAGTTTAATTTAGCTCAACAAATAAAGAACTTACAAAAGGAATTGGAGGAAATATAGGATGGAGAAACTTAAGATGCATTCAATGAATAAAATTGATGAAAATATTGAGAATGTTGGCAGGCTATTCCCAAACTGCTTGACTGAAAGAAAAAATGATAAAGGTGTAATAGAGTATGCGATAGACTTTGACATGTTAAAGCAAGAATTAGCATCTGTTATAGTTGAGGGCAATGAAGAATGTTATCGATTTACTTGGCCGGATAAGAAGAAATCAATATTGCTTGCGAATGCACCTATAGCGAAAACACTTCGTCCTTGCAGAGAAGAAAGCGTTATTTTTGATAAAACAGAAAACCTATATATAGAAGGGGATAACCTTGATGTATTAAAGCTGCTACAAGAAACTTATATGGGTAAAGTTAAAATGATTTATATTGATCCACCATATAATACAGGTAATGACTTTGTATATGAAGACGATTTTACAAAAGATATTGGTGAATATTATTTAAATAGCGGGCAATACGATATTATCGGGAATAGACTTGTGAAAAATCTTGAAAGTAACGGTCGCTTCCACACTGATTGGCTTAATATGATTTATCCTCGTATAAAGCTTTCTAAAGATTTGTTATCAGATGAAGGGTTTTTATTTATAAGTATAGGAGAGGAAGAATTAGATAACTTAATGAAGATATGTTATGAAGTGTTCGGAAAAGACAATTATCGTAATGTTTTGGCAGTAAGGCGATATGATAAAAATTTAAGTCGTCAATTTATGGATGATGGATTACCTTCATTAAGTGTTGGACTTGAATACATTCTTGTATTTAGTCGTAATCCAAGTTCAAAATTACAACCAGTTTTCCGTGAAGCGAGTGATGAAAGAGCTACGACTGGGTACTGGAAGGGATTTTGGAATAATGCGGATCGACCTACAATGAGATATAATATTCTTGGATTTACTCCCCAAACTGGTCAATGGAAATGGAAAAAAGAATTAGCATACGAAGCTGTTCAAAACTATCTTGAGTATACTGAAAATTATGAAAATAAGATGTCTCTAGAAGAGTATTGGATAATGACTGGAAAGACTAAGAGGTTTATTAGAAGAAATCAAACTGGTAATGGGAAAAATATGGGTGTTGAGCATTGGGTAGCACCTGCTGATGGAATTCTTAGAAGTAGCAATTGGTCAGATTTATTAATATCTAAACCTACAGGTTTTGACACTCCATTTGACAGTCCTAAAAATATCGATGTTATCAAAGAATTGATTAAATTATCGGATGTTTCATCAGGTGATATTATCCTTGACTTCTTTTCGGGTTCTTCAACTACTGCTAATGCAGTTATTCAATTAAATTCTGAAGATGGTGAAAATCGTAAATTTATTATGGTGCAATTACCCGAAGAAACAGATGAAAAAGCTGAAGCATATAAAGCAGGGTATAAAAACATCTGTGAAATCGGTAAAGAACGAATCCGGCGTGCAGGTAGAAAAATAAAAGAAGAAAATAAGGATAAGGAAGGTAATGATAAGCTTGATATTGGTTTTCGTGTCCTTAAACTCGATAGCTCAAATATGAAGGATGTTTATTATAATCCATCCGAGTATGAAGCAAGTTTGTTTGATACACTATCTGATAATATAAAAGAAGATAGAACCCCGGAAGACCTATTGTTCCAAGTGATGCTAGATTTAGGAGTTCTTTTATCAAGTAAAATTGAAGAAAGTGTTATTGACGGCAAAAAGGTATTCAATGTTGCTGATGGGTTCCTTATGGCTTGTTTTGATAACAATGTAACCGAAGACACTATTAAAGCTATTGCAATACAGAAACCCTATTATTTCGTAATACGTGATAGCTCTATGGCAAATGACAGCGTAGCTACTAACTTTGAGCAGATATTTTCTACCTACAGTCCGGATACAGTAAGGAAGGTGTTATAAGATTATGAAATTTAATTTTAAGATCCAACAATATCAAACCGATGCTGTGGAGGCTGTTGTCAATATATTTAAGGGACAAGGTCATTATGATAATGTGAACTATATTCGTGACCTAGGTAAGCAAGTAAAGACAACAAATTATCAAATGAGTTTTGGCTTGGATCAGGATGAAATTGACTTATCTGATCCGGCTGATATTACAGGTTTTAAAAACGAAGAAATTGATCTTACAGACGAAAAGATATTAGAAAATATTCATGAAATACAGACTTATAACAATATTAAATTATCACCATGGCTTGTGAAAGATCTTGGTAAATGCAGCCTTGACATTGAGATGGAAACGGGGACGGGTAAGACATATGTCTATATAAAGACTATGTTTGAACTGAATAAGCGATATGGATGGAGTAAATTCATAGTAGTAGTTCCTTCTATCGCGATCCGTGAAGGTGTAAAGAAATCCTTCGAGATTACACAGGACCATTTTATGGAGCATTACGGAAAAAAAGCTCGCTTCTTCATCTATAACAGCTCTAACTTAAACCAGCTTGACAACTTTTCAAGCAGTTCTGGTATTAATGTAATGATAATTAATACTCAGGCTTTTGCTTCATCACTGAAAGAGGGGGCGAATAACAAGGAAAGTCGTATTATTTACTCAAAACGTGATGAATTTGGTTCTCGTCGTCCGATAGATGTTATAAAGGCGAACAGACCAATTATCATATTAGACGAGCCACAGAAGATGGGTGGAGAAGTAACACAAAAAGCTCTACAGAACTTTAATCCTCTATTCAGCTTAAACTATTCTGCTACCCATACAAAGCAGCATAATCTTGTTTATGTTCTTGATGCACTTGATGCTTATAATAAGAAACTGGTTAAGAAAATTGAAGTTAAGGGTTTTGAAGTCAAGAACTTTAGAGGTACAGATAAATATCTGTATCTTGAAAATATTATTCTATCCAGTAAAAAACCTCCGATGGCTAGAATAGAACTTGAGATATTATATAACAAATCAATTAACCGTGAGCCTCGTATTCTTGGTGTAGGAGATAATCTTTATTATATATCAAATGAAATGGAACAGTATAAAGGATATACAATCTCTGAAATTGATCCGATACGAGGAACAGTTACATTTGCTAATGGAGAAATCATACAAAAAGGTGATGTTGTAGGTGATATTTCTGAAAAGGACATGCGCCGTATTCAGATAAGAGAAACGATTATTTCTCACTTTGAAAAAGAAGAAAAACTCTTCAATATGGGTATAAAAACGTTATCTCTGTTCTTTATTGATGAGGTTTCCAAGTACCGCCAATATGATCAGAATGGAGATGAAATACTTGGCGAATATGGCAAGATGTTCGAGGAGGAATATTTAAAGATATTTAATGATTTTAAAACATTACTTGATACCCCTTATCAAAAGTACCTAAGTGAAAAGTGTTACGACGTTGCTTCTGTTCACAGAGGTTACTTTAGTATAGATAAAAAAACCGGTAGAAGTATCGATAGTGAATTGAAACGTGGAAGTGAATTTTCGGATGATATTTCTGCTTATGACCTGATTTTAAAGAACAAAGAACGTTTACTCAGCTTTGATGAGCCTACAAGATTTATTTTCTCCCACTCAGCTCTTCGAGAAGGCTGGGATAATCCAAATGTCTTCCAGATTTGTACGTTGAAACACTCTGATAGTCAGACAACGAAGCGTCAGGAGGTTGGTCGTGGTCTTCGTCTCTGCGTAAGTCAATCCGGTAGTAGGATGGATGCTGAGACCTGCGGTGAGAATGTCCACAATATCAATATGCTCACAGTCATCGCTAGTGAAAGTTATAAGTCCTTTGTTACTGATCTGCAGGCAGATATTAAAACAGTACTATATGACAGACCTTCGAAAGCGACTGTTGAATATTTTGACGGTAAATCAATTATGGTTGGTGAACAACGTATTATCATTGATTCTAAGCAGGCTAAAGTAATTTATAAATATTTATTGAAGAATGATTACATTGATGATAATGACAACATTACCGAAGCATATAGAGCTGACCTTGCAAATGGATGCCTAACAGAACTTCCGGAAGAAATGAAACAAATGACGGACGGAATTCATAATCTCATTCAAGGTATCTTTGATGAAAGTGTACTGAATCATATGATAGATGATGGTAATAAAACGAAGATTCCTGAGAATGAGCTAAACGATAACTTTTATAAAGAGGAGTTTCAAACTTTATGGAAATACATCAATCATAAGTACGCTTATACGGTTGAATTTGATAGTAATGAATTGATTTTGAAATCGATCAATCATATTAATGAAAAACTGTTTGTATCACAGTTAAAATATACCGTATCGCATTCCGAACAAAGGGAAAAACTTGATGCACAAATGATAGCAGAAGGCTCTGGATTTAACAATGCTAAAACTAGGACGGAGACATTAAAACACAATGAAGTAAGTCAAATTAAGTATGATCTCGTGGGGAAAGTGGCAGAAGGTACAACCTTAACTCGAAGAACCGTGGCGAATATACTTAAAGGCTTGAAACCACAAGTTTTTGCTATGTTTAAAAATAATCCAGTAGAGTTTATTTCCAAAGTAATTAAACTGATCAAAGAACAAAAAGCTACAATGATAGTAGAGCATATCACATATGACAAAATCGACGGTGAATATGACAGTACGATATTTACTGCCGAGAAACACTCACAAAGCTTGGAGAAAGCATTTAAAGCGGATAAGCATATTCAGGATTATGTATTTACGGATGGTACAGCGGAGGAAAGCGTTGAAAGAAAATTCGCAAAGGAGTTAGATGGGGCTAAAGAAGTATGTGTTTATGCTAAGCTTCCTAAAGGGTTTGCTATTCCAACACCCGTTGGCAATTACTCCCCGGATTGGGCAATAGCTTTTAATGAGGGATCAGTAAAACATATATACTTTATTGCTGAAACTAAGGGTACCATGGAGAGTTTAAATCTCAGACCGATAGAACAAGCCAAAATATCGTGTGCGAAAAAGCTCTTTAATGAAATCTCTACAAGTAAAGTGAAATATCATGATGTTGATAGCTATCAACATCTGTTAGATATCATGAGCAAACTATAATACACTAATGATTAAGATACTTTAAGGAGGATAATATTACAAATGAAACTTATAATCTTGTTACAACAAGCCCTTTTAAGCCTAGAATCGTTAAAAGAATACTATTTTTCACAAAACGAAATTATAAGTAAAATTGTTGATGAAAAAAGCGAAAAGTATAAATATGGTGTTGCATTAGAAAGATATTTATTTGCTAAGGCAACAAATATGGATGAATTGTTAAATGATGAAGACGGCGAAAATTGCAGAAATATTGCAGAAAAAATGATTAGGGATTTAAATATCGATGATGATGAAATCGCAACCAAAATTTCATATAGGTTGGAAATTGAAGAAGAGATAGCAGAAGAATATGAATTAGATCCCAATAAAGCCTCTAGAGAATATAGAAAAATTATTGAGATGCCTATATTATTTAATAATAGTACAATAATGATGTTGTTGATAAAATATGAAGAAGCAATTGCTGGACTTTTTGAGTATGCAATACGTAAATATCCAAACGCTTACTTAAAAGAAAAAACAGTTACCTATACAGAAATCATGGAAATAAATGATAATGTACAAAATATTAAGCAATTTTTTTGCAATAAAGAAGTTGAAGAGATTATGCATTTAGGCATTAGTGATTGGTACAAGCTACTAAGTGATAAACATAAAGTAAATTTTGATTCTCTTACCGTTGAAACATTTAATACATTTAAAGAAATATATTATAGGCGAAATATTATTGTACATAATAATGGAAAAATTAATAAAACGTATTTGTGTAATTTACCTTCTGAATTAACAAAAAATATGCGAATTGGCGATGAAATATCATGCGGTAATGATTATATGCAAAAAGCATTCGATATGACATATATGATGTTATACGGAACCTTTCTTTCAATGATCAAGATTTGTGATGAACCTGATAAATTAAAAAAATTAATATTTGATAACGGTTTTCAACACATGATTCAACATGAATGGAATATTAGTGCATTTATATTTGGAAATTTGTTAAAGGTTAAGCCAAGTGATAATTCTGATTTAGAGTTAAATAAAATAAATTATTGGATATCTATGAAGAATTTACTTGGATATGAATATATAAAAGATGAAGTTCTCGTTTACGATGTATCAGTATTAAGTGTTGAATATAAAATTGCTAAAGCCGCTTTATGCGAGGAATTTAATAAAGTTAATTTATTATTAGAAGACGCTATAGAAAGAGAAATTCCTGCGTATGCTGTAGCTACATGGCCACTATTCAATCAATATCGTGAAAGTGATGAATATCAATATTTTAAAAATAAGCATAAAGATGAATTTGAACTATTAGGATATGAACCTGAAAATATTGAATATGAATCTTCTGAAGACAATGAAGATTTAATCAATAAATGTGAGAAAATTTGACATAGAATTCCGTTCTATGAACTTAGCGGACTATACATACTTAAGCGATTTAAAATCCTTCAACCCCTTATAAACACTGGTTTTAAAGTTGTTTCGTACGGTGATTCCTTCGATTGGAAGGATTACGGAGTGGACAGTATTCTTAATAAGACCCTGGAGAATAAGAAGCTGGGGAATGGCTCGATTCTCCTGCTGCATGTAGGAGCGAAGTACACTCCGGAGGCTTTAAAGCAGATAATACCCGGACTTCAGAAGAAGGGCTATGAGATCGTACCGATATCGGCGCTGATTTATACCAGGGATTATAAGGTGGATCAGATGGGAAGACAGATTGAGAAATAAAGGGGTATCCTGTTTTGATGGAGTTAATTCTGAGTATTATAAGTATATCCAGGCTTGTGTCGGTAAAGGATGCAAGCCTATTTAATTAATCATTAATCCGGACTGGCGAAGGATTTATCTTCGGAATATTTACTTCGAAAACGTTAATTGTTTATCCTGAGAATTTGCCTATTAATTTGATTTTATATGGTTAGTAAGTTGTTTAAGCATTATTCATCTGATATAATTAGAGTCATAACAATAATCAAGGAACTTTGCTTTTATTATCAATTACTTAATTTTTATAAGAGAGAAAAGGATATTATATGAAAGAATTAACAAGTATTGAAGAGAAAATATTGGATAGTACCCTTTATATGATAGGTTCTTATGGAAGCTTAAATGTCCCGGTTCGTGCCATAGCAAAGGAAGCTGGAGTAAATGTAAGCGCAATTAATTATTATTTTGGTTCAAAAGAGATTATGATGCAACAAACCAAAGAATTTTTTATTGATAATACAAAAGCTATTTATACAATTCTTGATAATGAAGAGTTGGATGAAAAAGAAAGATTAGTACTATTTGCAAATGAAATTATGGAACATACCATGCGTTATACAGGACTTTCAGCAATATTTAAAGATGCCAATCGTAGGAA
>JAEZKD010000073.1 GCA_023415655.1 Bacillota bacterium
GTTATATACAGATTCATAAAATACAACAGGGAGTTTGCTATGCAAACTCTCTATTGTTATTTGTTCATGACAAGTAAATTGGCTTGCGAATTCACTTGTTTTCAATGACAAAAACCCTCAATAACCGGTTTGGAAAGGTGAGCTAGAATGGAAGATTTATTAAGAGTGGGTGTTATTTCTTCAACACATGGTATTAAAGGTGAGGTTAAAGTATTTCCGACAACAGATGATATGAATCGTTTCAAAAAGCTAAAGAACATCATCTTAGATACAGGGAAAGAACAGTTAAACCTTGAAATAGAAAATGTAAAATTCTTTAAACAATTTACAATCCTAAAGTTTAAGGGGTTTGATAATATAAATGACATAGAAAAGTATAAGGGGAAAGATCTTTACGTAACCCGTGAAAATGCGGTTCCTTTGGAAGAACATGAATTCTTTATCTGTGATTTGATTGACTGTATCGGTTATGAGGAAGATGGCAATGAGCTTGGTAGATTAACCGAAGTAATGCAAACAGGCGCCAATGATGTTTTTGTTTTTCAAACTGCCAATGGAAAAGAAGTACTTGTACCATACATTGAGCAATGCGTTAGAAAGATTGATATTGAATCGAAAAGAATTGAATTATCGTTACTTCCTGGCATGCTAGAAGAGTAATGGAGGAAGCTTATGAATTTTCATGTAATGACATTATTTCCTGATATGATCCTGCAAGCAATGAATACAAGTATCATTGGTCGTGCGATGGAGAAAGGTCTTCTTTCCATCAATGCAATTGATATACGCGACTATACTTTGGACAAGCATAAAAGAGTGGATGATTATCCATATGGCGGTGGTGCTGGGATGGTGATGACACCTGAGCCAGTCTATCGTACCCACGAAGCAGTTGTCAAATCCATTCAAGAACGTACCAATCAAACAGATAAAAAACCAAGAGTGATTTATCTTACCCCTCAGGGCAAGGTGTTCAATCAAAAGTTAGCAGAAGAGTTTGCAAAAGAAGAAGAGTTAATCTTCCTTTGTGGACATTATGAAGGAATTGATGAACGTGTCCTTGAGATGATTGTCACAGATTATGTATCCATTGGTGATTACGTATTAACAGGAGGGGAGCTTCCTGTGATGGTAATGATGGATTGTATCTCTCGTTTAATTCCAGGAGTCTTAAACAATGATGTGTCAGCCGAGTTTGAAAGCTTTCAAGATAATCTGTTAGAATACCCTCAGTATACAAGACCAGAAGAATTCATGGGGAAAAAGGTTCCCGAAGTATTGCTTTCAGGCCATCATGCCAAGATTGAGGAGTGGAGACGTTTAAAATCCATTGAACGTACGTTAAAAGCACGACCGGATCTGTTAGAGGAAGCAAACTTATCAAAAAAAGAGGCTAAGCTATTAGAAAATCTGCAAAATTCAAGTGAAGAATAAGAAAGAAAGTATAACCGTTGAGAAGCTGTTAAGATTAATAAGAATTTCTCTTGCAATTAATAGCTTCCTATGTTATAATAGCAAATTGTGAGACAGGATGTTCCTCTGTACTGAATGAGTGAAGTAGAAAGAACATCTAATATTAAGGAGGTCACAAAATGAACCAGATTATTAAGAGCATCGAAGATGCACAGTTAAAAGCACAAGTTGCAGAATTTAACGTTGGTGATACTGTTAAAGTATACGCTAAAGTTAAGGAAGGTAACCGCGAAAGAATTCAGCTTTTCGAAGGTGTTGTATTAAAAAGACAGAACGGTGGCGCTAGAGAAACTTTCACAGTAAGAAAGAGCTCCAATGGTGTTGGCGTTGAAAAAACTTGGCCATTACACAGCCCAATCGTAGAAAAGATTGAAGTTGTTCGTCGTGGTAAAGTTAGAAGAGCTAAGTTAACTTACTTACGTAAGAGAGTTGGTAAGGCAGCTAAGGTAAAAGAATTAGTTAGATAATTCATGCGAATTTGGACGGTAACGCGTTTGTGTTGCCGTCTTTTTAAATTTATTGAAAATTCGTTTCCTGTCAATTGAAAAGGCCCTAAAAAACAGGGAAAAGGATTACATTGCAGCGATAAATCGCTCCTTGTGATTGGGAAGATTTTGTTTTTAATAACCGTGAAGGTTGGGAGTTTCTTTCAAGAAACTCTTTTTTGACATATATGGAAAAGTTGGATATAATAAAAATAGCGTTTAAATTAACTAATACTTGGAGAATAATATGAATTTTGATATTGACTATGATAGAAAACGAGCAAAGGTTAAGAAGCTATTCCTTAGAATCCTCCTTTGGGTAATTCAAATTGTTGCTGTGATTGGACTAGCTTATTTTGTAGTTAACGTTGTACTTGAAAAAACAAGAATGATCGGTAGTTCGATGGAAATAACGCTACAAGATGAGGATCCGATTATTGTGAATAAATTAGCTTATTTATTCTCCGACCCAAAACGTTATGATGTTATTGTGTTCAAACAAAGTGGAGATGAACATAGCTACTACAACATCAAACGTATCATAGGTCTTCCAGGTGAAACTGTTCAGATCAAAGAGGGACAAGTTTATATCAATGGAGAATTATTAGAAGAACCAATGGTTGTTGATCCGATTCAGATTCCGGGTCTTGCAGCAGACGAGATTAAGTTAGAGGAAAATGAATATTTTGTATTAGGAGACAATCGAAATAATAGTGAGGATTCAAGATTTGCGAATATTAGCAATGTAGTTACCGATGAAATACTCGGTAAAGCATGGATTCGTTTGAGTCCATTCAATTTTGTAAATAAAATCAATATGTATGATAAAGTCGTAGAGGATGAAGAATAATCTTTTATGATGTGAAAGAGTGAAAGAGAGGAAGTTACATGCATTTTCAGTGGTACCCAGGTCATATGTCCAAAGCAAGAAGGCAGATGGAAGAGGATGTTGCACTCATTGATGTTGTAATTGAGTTAGTAGATGCCCGTATTCCATACAGCAGTAAGAACCCAGACATAGACCGAATTGCAAAAAAGAAATCAAGAATTATTCTATTAAATAAATATGATTTAGCAGATCCATCCGTAACTGATCAATGGAGAGCTTACTTTGAAAACAAAGGTTGGTTTGTAACCTATGTGAATTCCAAAGCCGGCAATGGTGTTAAGAATGTGAATGAAGTCATTCAAGAAGCCTGTAAGGAAAAGATGGAACGTGATCGCCAAAAGGGAATTATCAATCGTCCCATCCGTGCGATGATTGTTGGAATTCCAAACGTTGGGAAATCAACCTTTATCAATAGCTTTGCAGGAAAGGCTTGTGCTAAAACTGGTAATAAACCAGGTGTTACGAAAGGAAAACAGTGGATACGTTTGAATAAAAACGTGGAATTATTAGACACCCCAGGTATCCTATGGCCAAAATTTGAAGATCAAAGAATTGGTATGCGTATTGCATTCATTGGCTCCATCAATGACGATATCTTAGTTCCAACGGATTTGGCTTATGAATTGTGTAAGTATCTATTAAAGGAATACCCAGGAGCACTGGCACAAAAATATGAAATTGAAGAAGATGAGGATGTTGTTGTTACATTAGAACACATTGCAAAGAAACGTGGTTGTTTGCTTAAGGGTGGTTTATACGACTTAACAAAAGCTGCAGGTTTTATCTTGGATGATTTTCGTAATGGACGTATCGGTCGTATCACTTTAGAAACACCTGCGATGATTGCTCAAGAAGAGATCGAACGTAGCTTGGAAGAAGAAAAACCAATCAAACGAGCTGCAGAAAAAAAGGCAGAAGCAAAGGAACTTCGAGCTCTTAAGCGAGAAGAAAAGAAAAAGACATCGACAACTCGTTCATTAACGGATAAGAAGTTTACGAATAAAAAGAGTACGAATAAAAAAGGTACTGAGAAAAAAGGTACTGAGAAAAAGTTAGTAGATCAAAAACCAACCGGTCAAAAAGTTGAGAAAAAAGTGTTCGATAAAAAGGTTACGATGAAAAAGTCTACTGATAAGAGAGCGATTGAGAAAGGGAAACCGAAAGGACTCTCAAAAGGCAATCAGTTGAATCAAGCAAAAGCTTGCGCTAATGCTAGAACACGAAGAACAAACAGCCGCAATGGCAGATAAGAAGGTCAATGATGGCAAAAACAATTGCTGAAATAACGAAAGAATATAAAGAATGTAAGATAGAAGAATTAACAAACTTCATTAGGCAATATGAAGCAGAGGAGCGCACTAGCATTCAAAAGCTGATTCTTAAGGCTCAGAAACAATTAGATTCTCTGAACAAGGAAAAAGAGAGAATTAAAAAGATGAAGCACTATGAGAATATGTACTCCGATTATCAATATATCTGTGGTATCGATGAGGTTGGTCGAGGACCTTTGGCAGGTCCGGTCATTGCTTGTGCAGTCATCTTACCAAAGGATTGTGACCTTTTGTACCTCAACGACTCGAAGCAATTGAGTGAAAAAAAGAGAGAAGAGCTATACGAGCAGATTATGCAAACTGCAGTCGCAGTTGGAATTGGGAGTTCCTCTCATGAAACCATCGATGAAATTAATATTCTTCAAGCTACCTATCAGGCAATGCAAAAGGCAGTTGAGAAATTAGCAGTAACTCCTGATCTTTTACTAAATGATGCAGTCACCATTCCTAATCTTAGCATGAAGCAAGTACCAATTGTGAAAGGGGATGCAAAAAGTATCTCAATTGCAGCGGCAAGTATTGTTGCAAAGGTAACTAGAGATCGTCTCATGGTAGAATATGATCAGGTATTCCCTGGGTATGGGTTTGCTGCGAATAAAGGGTATGGTTCCTCAGAACATATCAAAGCCTTGAAAGAACAAGGGCCATCCCCGATTCATCGTCAATCATTTATCAAGAATTTCCTCTAAAGGGGTGATGATATGGATTCTTATCCAAAGAATACAAAGAAAATCACAGCAGTAGCTTTGTCCTATGAACCAGAGGATGAAGCACCGAAAATCATTGCAAGTGGTAAGGGCTATGTTGCAGAGCGCATGATTGAGCGTGCCAAAGAGAATAACGTACCCTTACACCAGGATGCAAAGCTTGCGAATACACTTTCCAAGCTTGACATAGGTGATTTTATACCACAGGAACTATATCAAGTGGTTGCGGAAGTCTTATTATTTGTTGACAAGATGGACACAATTAAGCATAAGGTAATAGGTGAGGAAACATGAATAAGAGAGTGGTTGGCAATGCGAAAGAGACGCAAGCAATCCACCATCTGATAAATGTAGGTTATAAAATACTAGAACGCAATTATTATACAAGAGCCGGAGAAATTGATATCATCGCTAAGGATGGAGATTATCTGGCTTTTGTTGAAGTAAAATATCGTTGGAATGAAGCATATGGTTTTCCGTCTGAAGCTGTTAGCACAAGAAAACAAAGGAAAATCATTCAGTGTGCTCGTTATTATCTTTTAACACATGGGTATGGTGAATATGTACCATGTCGCTTTGATGTCATAGTATTATTAGGAGAAGAAATTCGTCTATTGAAAAATGCGTATGACTCATAGAACGAATAGAAAGCAAAGGAATACAATGAAAAGAGAAAAGTTAACCAATTATGCAGATTTGGTTTATCCAGATCAAAAAGATACACCTTATATATCATTTCCGATCTTAGAACAATTTGATTTTATCAAACATGGCTTCTCGACACGACTAGGAGGAGTTAGCAGTGGCATCTATGAGTCGATGAATTTGGGTTTTCGACGTGGAGATGACGATGCAAATGTTTTTGAAAATTATAGAAGATTATGTGACAGTATTGGAGTCGATGACCATAAGCTAGTATTCACAGATCAAGTACACAAGGCAAATGTACGAGTAGCTACGGCCTCAGATTGTGGAAAAGGAATACGAAAAGAGAGAACCTATTCTGAGATTGATGGACACATTACCAATCAACCTGGAGTGCCCTTACTTATATTTAGCGCTGATTGTGTGCCGATTCTATATGTAGATCCAGTGACAAAGTCCATTGGTGCCACACATTCTGGTTGGAGAGGCACGGTGCAAAAAATTGGAGCAGTCACAGTAGAGGAGATGAAGAAGCAATTTCACAGTAATCCAGCGGATATCATTGCAGTGATTGGACCATGTATCGGAAAAGAATGCTATGAAGTGAGCGAAGATGTAGCAAAAGCCTTTGAAAGTAAGTTTACCAAGGAACAATGCGAAGCATTTCTTACCTGCAATGGAGCAAACCAGAACAACGAAATCAAGTATCAGTTAGATTTATGGGAAGCAAATCGATTGATTTTAAAAGAAGCTGGTTTAACAGATGAGAATATCGTGGTTTCTGAATTATGTACGATGTGTCGTTCCAACTTGTTCTTTTCCCATCGTGCTACCCAAGGGAAACGTGGAAGTATGGTTGGGATTATTAGTATTCAGTCATAAGTGTATGAAAGAGGAGCATCAAATCCTTACAATTCCTACGATAGTATCACCATAATACCAAGTAAAGATAAGTATTATGATGTGCTAGGAATCCAAAGGATTTGATGCTCCCTTTATGCTGTCCTTAATTTATGAGGACTTGGCTTTATTGGCTAACAGTTCTTGAATGAGATCATATGGATTGATGATGTCATTCACAGAAGTATCATGATTTAGTGTATCAATGATCAAAGACATATATCTGCTTAAATCAACGTTATGATAGTAAGGGCGAGAGAATATTTCTTCCGGTGTATACACTAGATTTGTCGTATAGATACGATCAATGTATTGGGCTTTATAAGCCTCATCAAATTTGTCTATTCCATTACAAAATAGACCAAAGGTAGCAGCAATGAATACTCGGCGTGCTTTTCGTTTCTTTAATTCCCTTGCAACATCTAACATACTTTCGCCAGAAGAGATGATATCGTCGACGATAAAGACATCCTTGCCTTCAACATTAGACCCCAAGAATTCATGAGCTATGATCGGATTCCTACCATCTACAATTGTTGTATAGTCACGTCTTTTATAAAACATACCCATCTCAACACCTAACACATTGGCATAATAAACAGCTCGTGACATACCGCCCTCATCCGGTGATATCACCATAAAATGATCTTTATCAAAGATAAGGTCCTCTTCGGTAAACGATAATTCACGAATGAACTGAAGACTTGTGTAGAAATTGTCAAAACCTCGAATTGGAATTGCGTTTTGAACTCGTGGATCATGAGCATCGAAGGTAATGATATTTTCAACACCCATATACGATAATTCCTGCAATGCATATGCACAATCCAAGGATTCAAGCTTATCACGTCGATGCTGTCTACCTTCATATAAGAATGGAATGATGACATTGATACGCTTTACTTTACTTATTTTTGCAGCAGCAATCAATCGTTTCAGATCTTGAAACAGATCATCGGGTGATTTTCTTGTCTCTTGATCAAACATCGTATAACGTAGGCTATGGTTCATAACATCTGCTAGGATAAATAAATCACAACCACGTAAGGTCTCATGAATTACGGCTTTAGCTTCGCCAGTACCAAATCTAGGAATGGAGTAATCAACAAGATAGGTTTTCTTATCATATCCAAGAAATGCAGGAAGCTTATCATGGCTTTCAAGCATGGCATGCCTTGCTTCCACGATGCAATGATCCACCTTTTCACTTAATTCCTTGTAACTTTCTAATGCAATAATTTTTAGTGGAGCGATTGGCATCGTTTCGACTAATTTTCTGTTACCCATAGTAGTCTCCCTTCCATATTTATGCACTTAGTGCACCCAAAAATCAACCTTATTTTATTACCTTACCTTGGATACGTCAACCCTTTTTCTCTCATAAATGTAAGAGAAAGAAATCACACCTAAAGAGAAAAGCTAGTAAGTGTTTTGTCATTCTTACATACATAATCCATCTGAACCTGAAAGATATCCTGAATCACTGTACGGTCCAAAAGCTCATGCTTGCATAGAGTTTTTGCAATACAGCCTTCCTTCATGAGAAGAACGACATCTGCAATTCTCAAAGCTTCATTGATATCATGTAAGACAGTAATGATTGTTTTTCCTTGATCGCGAAGATAGGTAAGTAATTCTAAAAGTTCTAAGCGATGCTTAATATCTAAAAAGTTGGTCGGTTCATCAAGAATGATATAATCGGTATTCTGAGCTAATATCATTGCTAGAAAAGCACGTTTTTGTTCACCTCCCGATAAGGTGGTCAAAGGGCGTTCCGATAAGGAAAGTACATTCGTATCTGTCATTGCTTTGAGCATTGCCTTTTGATCCAAATAATTGGAGCTTCCGAAAAGACCTGTATATGGAAATCTACCTTGCGACACTAAGGTTTGCACTGTAATCGGTGGAATCTCTTGAAGCTGAGGTAAAAATGCAAGTCGCTTTGCTTTCTCCTTTGGTGAATAGGAAAGAAGTGGACGATCATCTAATAGAATACTACCATGATGAATTAATTTATGATTCAAGAGGCAATGTAGCAAGGTGGACTTCCCACAACCATTAGGGCCTAAGATAACCGTAATCGTGCCATATGGAAAGGAAGCACTAAGCTCATGAAGAATCTCCTTCTTATGAATAAACGCACTAACATTATCGTATTTCAACATGAGAATGAGCTCCTTTCTGTTGGATCAGGAGATAGATGAAATATGGACTTCCTAAAAACGACATGATAATACCAACTGGTATTTCATATGGAATAAATAGCATTCTACCAAGCCAGTCGGATAGAACAACTACCAGTGCACCAAGTAAAATCGAAAAAGGGATGAGATGCTTTGCATCATACCCAATAAATTTACGAGCAATATGTGGAACAATCAATCCAACGAAGCCTAAAAGACCTGTATAGCTTACGACGGAACCGGCTAAGGTAGCAGAGGCGACAAGCAATAAAAAGCGATTTCTCTTTATGGAAAGACCAAGAGAGATTGCAAGTGTATCACCAAGCAATAATACATTTAAGGAACCTTTGAACAATAAAACAAGAATAAGCACAATGGTAATATAGATGCAAGGAAGACTAATTCGTTGCATCGTAACTCCAGAAAGAGAGCCATACATAAAGGTTGAGATGTTGATGGATGCATTCGGGAAAAATAATAACAAAGCATTGGTAATAGCATTCATAAACCCAGATACCGCAACCCCAGACAGAATGATCGCAATTTTACTCATCTGAGCACGACTTGCGATAAAAAATACAAAAACAGCAGAAAGAAGTGCACCTAGGAATGCACTGAATGGGATAAGTGCATAGCTCTTTGGAATAAAAATCATTACCAAAAGGACGAACAATCCAGCACCAGAATTAACACCAATAATATTAGGTGCAGCGAGCGAATTGTTCATAACGATTTGAAGTAATACACCTGCAACCGATAATCCAGCACCTGCAAAAACAGCACCAAGAATTCTTGGGACACGAACCGAACGTATAATAAGTTCATTTACAGTTGTAGATTTGGCCTTAGTAAAGGAAGAAAGAATATCCCGAAGAGGAATAGCTACACTCCCAAAGCATAAGGAAAAAAAACAGGTGAACAGTAATAACACAAAAACAATAAGATATTTCCTTTGTTGATTCTTTTGTCTCATAAGCAATCCTTTATTCTTTCAGATTTAGTTCTGGATACAGTAAGTTTGCTAAATACTCATAAGCTTTAGCCCAGTTTTGATTTGGTTTAAAACTAAAGAGTTCCTTTGGGAGGATATAGTATTTGTGGCTTTTCACTGCATTAAGAGAGGAAAATGCAGGTTGTACTAACAACTCTCGTTCTACATAATGAATCACAGCCTCTTCATCCTCACCCATGATAGAGATGAAGATAGAATCCACATTGCTGGCAGCGATGATCTCAGGACTTAATGTATCCAGAGGGAATTGTTTCGATTCTGCAATGTTAATAGCTCCTAACTCGTTTAGCATCTGACCAACAAAATGCTCACTTGTCTTAACCTTGGCTCCATAAGAGTATGCTCGAAGAAATAATACATTGGGATGTGTGGTCATTTGAGAGGTTAAATTCAATATGTGTTCAACAGAATCTAAGACCTCACTACCATATGTTTGATAGTTATCCTTAGTACCTAGGATCTGAGTGAACATTGATAGCATATTAAGGTAGTCTGCAAAACTATCAACACGTAAAACAAGCACTGGAATATCAAACATTCGCAATCGATCTGCAATCTCAAGATGGGCTTCATAATCTGCTGTTAGAATTACAAGGTCTGGTTGGTAGGATAGTAGTAGCTCAAAATTAATTTCTTTTCCACTTCCTTGCCCAACAAGATGAACGTCATCTTCCTTTACTAAATCTCTTGTTACGGATTCTTCTACGGTAATGGATACTTTTCCACCGGCTAGTTGCCATACTTGCGCATAAGAAGAAAAGAGGACTGCAACATTTTGAGGTACCTTTTTAAAGGTTGTAATAAATCCAGTATCGTCCATAAAGCGTGGATAATCAATTAATCGTTTCGCATTGGCGAAGGTTGCCACAGAATCATTGATAGAAACGGTAGGCAATAAGAGTGCTTTCGACTTCATATATTGTTGGAATTGCGTATCTTTTGTTTCATAAAGTGGCTGTAGGTAACGGAAAGCAAACGTGTTATCTAGAGTCAAAGAAGTAGGATTTGTGAAAGACGAAGTACGATCTGTTGTTTCTTTACACGAGCCTAAAAAAAGGGAAGAAAGAAGTAATAAAAAAAGGATGGTAAAAGATCGTATTAACTTGTGTAATTTCATAATGGTTTGGTCCTTCCATATGTTTTAAATTCAATACAGCGAATAATTTATAATTTCATGTATATTTTGATTCAAAATGCCAAATTTTAATCAAATAAATGGAAACTTTATGAGAAGTAAATAACATAACTTTACATAAAGAAAAATGAAAAAGGTGGTTGTGACCAAATGAAAGAATACGGAAAGTTGTATCAATCAGAAATCAAGGAGTTCAAGGAACTAGGAGAAAAATTCTTGGCTGGTGAATTAACGGTTGCTGAATTTAAAGGAAAATCAGGTGGTATGGGGGTATATGCACAAAGAGGAAAACAAGGGTTTATGATTCGACTTCGTACGCCAGGTGGAATCATAACTTATGAGCATATGAAATTAGTAGAAAAATATCTAGATCAATACCATCTACAAAGCCTACATCTCACTTCAAGACAAGCAATTCAATTACATGATATGAATTTAAATGAGGTTTGTGAGATTATGGAGGATGCCATTCATTACGATTTATTCACACGAGGTGGAGGAGGGAATTATCCTCGTAATGTTGCACTTTCGCCAATGTCTGGGGTAGAAAAGGAGGAAGTCTTTGATGTGACTGACTTTGCAATGCAAGTCAGCGAATATTTTATTAGCAATGCATCTACTTATCATTTGCCACGTAAACTAAAGGTGGCTTTCTCTAATTCACCCAAAGATACTGCATGTGCAACGATCAATGATTTAGGCTTCTTAGCAACCATCAAGGAAGACAAACCCTACTTTCATGTGTTTATGGCGGGAGGAATGGGTAAAGATCCAGCCATTTCACTCAAATATCCAAAACTGATTGCTCCGGAAGAAGCAATATACTATGTGGAAGCTTACATTCGTACCTTCAAGGAACTTGGAGATTATGAAAATCGTTCCAAAGCAAGATCTAGATATATCCCACGTCGTATTGGTGAGAATGATTTTTTGGAATGCTTTGAAAAGCATCTAAAAAAGGTAAAACAAGAGGAGAGTTTTGAAAGAGTCTTAGTTAAAAGAACCAATGACAAAGAATGGACCTGTAAGGAGCCAGATACTAAGAATCGAAAGGCTCAAAAGCAACCTAATCTGTATACAGTCATATTACATCCTAGATTTGGGAAGATCTCAACCAAGGATTATCATGAGCTCTGTCATTTTGTGGACCGATGCAAACAGACCAAACAAGAGCAGGAAATCGAACTACGCATTAGTATGGAGCAAGAGCTATATGTACGTAATTTAACCTTTGATCAAAGCAATGAACTATTGGATTTGATGAAGGAGGACAATCAAACAACAAGTGTTACCCAAAGCGTAAGCTGTGTTGGGGTTCCAACCTGTCAGATTGGAATTCAAAACAGCAGAGCTTTGTTATTGTCAATCCTTGAAATGGTAGAAAAGAATGCATTGGATGGAAATCTTCTTCCACGAATTCATATCTCTGGATGCCCGAATTCTTGTAGCCGTCATCAAGTAGCGGAACTTGGCTTTGCTGGAAAGAAACAAAACTTGCATGGGCAAATCTTTGATGTTTATGAGGTCTATGCCGGAGGAGTAGTAAAACTAGAACAAACCAAAATGGGAAAATATTATGGAACTATCACAGTAGACAATATCCCAGGGTTTATATTAGAACTTGGGCAAAAGATAGAAGAGGAAGAATTGTGTTTTGAAAAGTTTTATGATACCAGGGAAGAGGAGTTTAGTAATATAATCTCAAAATACCTTGTAACGGTATAAAATCAGTACTCGATTGGTTATGGTGGGAACCTTAGAGCAATTTCCTATTGCAAATGTGATAGTCGGATGATAAACTAAATGAAGATTATGTAAGGTTTTAGGAAGGAATGTAAGAAATCGAATGGAAAGAAAAAAAGAAACCAGACATATCATCAAATGTGTACATCCAGGAAGCATTGCAGATCAATTAGAGCTTAACACAGGAGATGAATTACTTCGCATCAATGGAAAGAAGATGAAAGATGTCATTGATTATCATTATTTGATTCATGACGAAAATCTAACTCTTCTTGTCATCAAACCAGATGGTGAGGAATGGGAACTAGAAATTGAAAAGGATTATGAAGAGGATCTTGGAATTGAATTTGAGGATGGTTTGATGGATCAATATCAATCCTGTTACAATAAATGTGTTTTCTGTTTTATTGATCAAAATCCAAAGGGGATGCGAGATACCATCTACTTCAAAGATGATGACGCAAGATTATCTTTTCTACAGGGTAATTATATTACACTTACGAATATGAGCGAGGAAGAGGTAGAGCGTATCTGCTTTTATAAGCTATCACCGATCAATATCTCCGTTCATACTACGGATGAGCAGCTTCGTTGCCAAATGCTCAACAACCGTTTTGCAGGAGAAAAACTTAAGTATTTACAACGTTTTTACGATGCAGGGCTTGAGATGAATGGACAAGTGGTTTTGTGTCCAGAGTATAACGATGGTAAGCAATTAGACAAAACGATAAAGGATTTGTCAAAATATCTTCCTTATATGAAAAGTATGTCGGTTGTTCCAGTGGGATTGAGTAAGCATCGAGAAAATCTTACACAGCTTCGTAAATTCACAAAGGAAGAAGCCAGACAAGTGATTGAACAAGTGACCAACTGGCAAAAGAAAATCAAGAAAGAGCGTGGGACAAGATTTGTATTCTTAAGCGATGAATGGTATTTGAATGCAGAACTACCAATTCCAGAAGAAGTAGAATATGAAGGCTATCCTCAAATTGAGAACGGTGTTGGTATGATTCGCTCTTTAATCACAGAAGTGGAAGAAGCCTTATCAAATCAAAGCTGCGATGATAAAAATCGTCATCTTTCGCTTGTCACAGGAATGCTAGCAGCAGATACGATGCACTATGTGATTTCTAAAATAAATGAAAAGTATCCAAATACAAAAGTTACAGTATATCCAATAGTAAATGAGTTCTATGGTCATGACATCACAGTAGCAGGTCTTTTGACTGGACAAGATATTATTGCACAGCTAAAAGGAAAAGAATTAGGGGAAGCACTATTAATGCCAAACGTTATGCTTCGTTCTGGAGAAGATGTACTGCTAGACGATCTAACAGTGAAAGATATTGAAAATGCTTTACAAACAACGGTTCGTATTGTAAAATCAGATGGAATGTCATTAGTAACTTCGATACTAAAATAGGACATATAGATACAGGAAAGAGGTAATTATGAGTAAACCAATTGTTGCAATCGTCGGAAGGCCAAATGTCGGCAAATCGACCTTGTTTAACGCATTAGCAGGAGAACGAATCTCAATTGTAAAAGATACTCCTGGTGTTACAAGAGATCGAATCTATGCAGATGTGACCTGGCTGGATAAGCAATTCACAATGATAGATACCGGTGGTATTGAGCCGGAAAGTAAGGATATGATGTTGACTTACATGAGAGAGCAAGCTGAAATAGCTATTGCGACAGCAGATGTTATTATGTTTGTTGTGGATGTACGTCAAGGGTTAGTAGATGCTGACTTTAAGGTGGCAGATATTTTACGCCGTTCTGGCAAACCGGTTGTTCTTACTGTCAATAAAGTGGATAGTTTTGAAAAATTTATGGCAGATACTTATGAGTTTTATAATCTAGGTATTGGTGATCCAGTTCCAGTATCTGCAGCATCGATGTTAGGCTTTGGTGATCTTTTAGACATCATAGTGGGTCATTTTGATCCAGAACTGATGAAGGAAGAGGAAGATGAACGCCCACGAATTGCGATTGTTGGTAAGCCAAACGTTGGTAAATCATCTATCATCAATCGTTTGTTAGGTGAAAACCGTGTCATCGTATCTGATGTAGCAGGTACGACACGCGATGCCATTGATACTGCAGTAACGTGGCAGGACAAGGAATATGTCTTTATCGATACTGCTGGTCTCCGTCGTAAGAGTAAAATTAAGGAAGAAATTGAACGGTTCAGTATTATACGTACCGTGAGTGCAGTAGAGCGTGCCGATGTGGTTGTCGTTGTGATCGATGCTTCTGAGGGGGTTACAGAGCAGGATGCGAAAATCGCAGGAATTGCTCATGATCGTGGAAAGGGTATCATCATCGCTGTTAACAAGTGGGATGCGATTGAAAAGGATGATAAAACTATTTATCGTCACACGGAACGTATTCGTGAAATTCTTTCCTTTATTCCTTATGCAGAAATTATCTTTATCTCAGCTATGACTGGACAGAGAATTACAAAGATGTTTGATATCATTGAGGTTGTTATTCAGAATCGTAACTTAAGAATTTCAACTGGTGTTCTTAACGAGATTCTAATGGAAGCAACAGCAATGCATCAGCCACCATCGGATAAGGGCAAACGATTACGTCTTTACTACATTACGCAAGTTTCGATCAAGCCACCAACCTTTGTTATCTTCGTAAATGATAAAGAATTGATGCACTATTCTTATACAAGATACATTGAAAATAAGATCCGTGAAGCATTCGGCTTCTCAGGTACTTCATTAAAATTCTTAATTCGTGAAAGAGAAGAGAATAAATAAAGCTAAGCAGGATGTTTCCTACTTAGCAAATGAATAGAATATGAAAAAATAACATGGTCTTATATGGGAGGATAATGGCATGGTTGAGGTTTTAAGAATCATCATCTGTTTAATATCCGGTTATATCTTTGGTTGCTTTTCGACCGGATATTTGGTAAGTATGCTATATCATGTAGATATTAGAAAGTACGGAAGCGGGAATGTCGGAACAACCAATGCCTTACGTACTTTAGGCTGGAAGGCTGGTGTTCTTACTTTTCTAGGAGATTTCTTAAAAGCAATTATTCCTATAATTCTTTTTCGCAATTTTGTTTTTCAAGATTGTGATTATACACAATTATTAGGTTTATATGTTGGACTCGGAGTTGTGCTGGGACATAACTATCCAATTTGGCTTCACTTTAAAGGAGGTAAAGGGATAGCTGTAACAGCAGGTGTTATGGCGGCTTTTGATCCATTGTTAATACCTATTTTTGTTGTTATTTTTGTTGGTGTTGTTGCAGTCACAAGATATGTATCTCTTGGCTCTCTTTGTGTTGCGGTACTTTTCCCTATTTGGGTAGGTTTTCGTTACACAGGGCAGATACATATGCTGATCATTGCAATTTTGTATACAATTTCAGCATTTTATAGCCACCGTACAAACATCAAGCGTTTACTGAATGGAACTGAGAATAAATTGGGACAACGTGCAGAAGTGAAATCAAAGAATGAAAAGGAGGAGTAATATGAAAGTTAGTGTTCTTGGTGCTGGTACTTGGGGTACTGCATTAGCCATTTTATTAAGCAATAATGGTCAAGAAGTCACTTTATGGTCTGCTTTAAGCAAGGAAGTGGAAAGCTTAAATGCAAATCGTGAACAGATTACGAATCTTCCTGGAGCAGTATTACCTGATCAAGTGGTAGTTACCGGGGATTTAAATTGTGCTCTTAGTAATCCAGAGTTAATTGTATTTGCAGTAGCATCTCCTTATGTAAGAGAAACTGCAAAGAGAGTAGCCTCAATGATTAAAGAGCATACAATTATTGTGAATGTAGGTAAAGGAATTGAAGAATCCACCTTAATGACTTTAACAGATATTATTAGTCAAGAAATTCCTCAAGCAGATGTGGCGGTACTATCTGGTCCTAGCCATGCAGAAGAAGTAAGTCGTATGATTCCAACAACCTGTGTTGTTGGTGCAAGTTCGAAAAAAACAGCATCTTTTATTCAGGATGCATTTATGAATGAATATTTTCGTGTGTATACAAGTCCAGATGTGATCGGTATTGAACTAGGGGGCTCTTTAAAGAATGTTATTGCTCTCGCTGCCGGTATTGCAGATGGTCTTGGATTTGGCGACAATACTAAGGCAGCTTTGATGACCCGCGGTATTGCTGAGATTAGTCGTCTTGGTATTGCTATGGGCGGTAAGCTAGAAACCTTTGCTGGTTTATCAGGAGTAGGTGATCTATTTGTTACTTGTACAAGTAAGCATAGTCGTAACCGCAATGCAGGTTATCTGATTGGTAAGGGCTATACGATGCAGGAAGCAATGGATGAAGTAAAACAAACCGTTGAAGGTGTTTATTCAGCGAAAGCGGCACTTGCCTTATCGAAAAAATATGGAATTGAGATGCCGATTGTTGAACAAATCAATCTCGTATTATTTGAGAACAAGTCTGCAAAAGCAGCAGTATCTGACCTTTTGCTTCGTGATAAAACAATGGAGCATAATTCTCTTGAATGGTAATTCTCATTACCTTTAGAATCATTGAAGAAAAGTGGATGGATATTGTATTATAAATGAGAGAGTATTTCTTTGTTAACTGTAAATCAGAAGATATGGCAGCTGTCATGAAGGAACTCTTAGCTTAAGAAGGGTTATTGGAGGAATTTAAGTGAAAGATGTTATCGTAATCGGAGTTGCAGGTGGATCTGCGTCCGGTAAAACTACCGTAGCCGTACGATTAAAACAAGAATTTGAGAATGAAGTACAATTATTGTGTCATGATAGTTATTATCTAGCGCATGATGATATGCCATTTGAGGAAAGAGCAAGTATAAATTATGATCATCCGAATGCATTTGATACGGATCGAATGATTGCGGATATACGCTCACTCAAAGCAGGTGTTGCCATTGATTGCCCAGTATATTCCTATGCTGAGCATAACCGTACCAAAGATACTGTTCATATAGAACCAGCGAAGGTGATTGTTGTAGAAGGATTCTTGATCTTTGAAAATAAAGAACTTCGTAATTTGATGGATATCAAAATCTTTGTTGATACCGATGCAGATGAGAGACTTGTTCGAAGAATTCTTCGTGATGTTAAGGAACGAGGAAGAAATTTAGAATCCGTAATTACACAATATATTAATACTGTGAAACCAATGCATGAACAATTTGTTGAACCAACGAAAAAGTATGCCGATATTATCATACCAAGAGGTGGAGAAAATACCGTTGCATTGACGATGGTCATGAATCGTATACATGCAATTATAAACCGTCACTAAAAAATAGACTGTCACATGATTTATGTGATGGTCTTTTTTGTTATACCGGGATACCATTTTTATTGTTTAGGAAAGCGAGATAAATCAAACAACTGTAATACAATTGTAAAAATAATGTAACTGTTTACATTTAACAGGTAAGTAAACATTGAAAAAATGAAGTTTTTTTAGATAAAAAGCTCTATAATTTGGTAATATTTACTAATCAATACACATGACATCACTCTATTATGCTGAATTTGTTAATGTAAGTAATGTAAGTATTTACAGTGATTTACAATATAAGTATAATTATGTTACGGGTAGTGATCATCCTACCTGAATCATAAAGGAGAATCGAGTATGAAAAAAGGAAGGCAAAAGTGTCTCGCAATTCTATTATTGTTTGCTATGGTTTTTGGTATGTTACCAGCCCGGGTTACAAAAGCAAATTCATTCGGAAGCTTGATTGATGTATGGGACTTTGGTGCCCAACAGTTAGACCCAACCATCTATCATAACAGACTGAGCAAAGATGTGATTAATAGTTGGTATCCAGGTGTAACAACTGGCCCAGAGGTTCTTGGGAAATACCTTGATAGTTTTAGTGTGGATGGAGGAGATTTTGTATTTTCAGATGGAGGATTTACATCAAAACATCGTCTTAGATCCACAAATACTGAACTAATCAGATACGATAGTAAATCATTGATTGATGGTAATGGTAATCTATACAATGGTTACTTGTATTCGGATAAAAGTAATACTGCTGATGTTTATCTAGGAATACAATTAGAAAAGAATGATATACTTACTCTCGTCGTAGCTTCTAATGGTAATCCATCAAAAGTAGTTTTGGAAGCACCAAGTAATACAAAGCAAATCCAACAACATACCTTAGGAAGTACAAATGCCTCCGTACTTACTTATTACGCATCAGAAGCAGGATTACACAAAATTTATGCATTAGAAGAAAAACTGGTGATTGCTAGAGTTTATCGTCAACACACCTCCTTATGTACGGTAACTGGAACTATTACAGCTCCTACTGAGTTAACCACTTCTTATTCGATTGTCTTTAAAAATAACAAAACAGGTGAAGAAATCACTGCTCCTGTTGCAGATGGGAGGTATCAAGTTACTTTAAATGATACTTATGATTATTCTGTTCACTTGCAAGGTGCTGATGGATTCGTGATATCGGAAGGTGATTTTTTGTTTATTCAAAATGGTGAGACACAAGTGAATCATAATATCACTGTAGAAGATGTTCCGCTTATGACTTTAACTGGTACAATTTCTGGATTATCCTCAGAACAACTTCAAAAAGTGGAACTTTCCTTTCTCCCAGTCACTCATCAAATTTATGTCCCAAGTGTAGTTATAGATCGAGAAACGGGGAGCTATACAGCAATTCTAGAGAAAAATATTACATACGTAGTATCTGCAGTTAATGTCAATGATTACTCATTAGATTTAGTGGAATACACGGGTTCGATGAATGAAACGAAAGAGTTATTATTTTCCTACAAGCCAGTTTATAAAATAAACTTAAATCTTGTTGGATTAACAACTCAAGAAGCAGACGAAGCTGTAATTACTTTTACGAACATCAATGAAGTAGGTTATAGCTATCAATTTACTGGTACAGATAACATTATGCTTCGTAATGGTACTTATTCTTTAACAATTAATTCTCCTAAATATCAGAGATTAACCTCTCACCTGGTCGTATCTGATAATGAGGTAAATAAAACAGTGGAATTTGATAAACCAACCAATTGGATTTTTTCTAATCCAAATTTTACACCACAGGGCACTTTATATAACTTTTATGGTTTATCTTTAGCCAATGTTAATAAAGACAAAGAGTATGCAGTAGGTAATTTGGGGAGTCAAATCCAAATCCCTGTTGATGGTCCATGCATAATCACGTTCAGCTTTTGTTATAAAGCCTCAGCCATCATTAATAATGATGAGGTGAATGGGAACATAGTAACGAATTCAGGATCTACAAGTAAAATTGAGACTTTAAACTATCAATACCAAGGTAGTGATTCCAAAGTAACAGTTGATTTTAAAGGTATGACCTACTTAACCAAAATTGAGATAAGCCCTATTGTTCCAATAAAGACTACCTTAACGGTCGGACCAAGTGGATGCGATTACACGACGATCAATGATGCATTAGCTGCTGTAAAGATCATGCAGCGCACCGATTCTGAACGCATCACAATTGAGATCCAACCTGGTAATTATGAAGAAATGCTCTTGATTGATGTTCCAAATGTCACCCTAAAAAACGCAAGCCCAACTCCTAGTTTAGATTTAAGAGATAAGGGTGTGAATATTGGAGCAGATGCAGTAAGGATTACCTCGTATTATGGACATGGATATTCCTATTATAGTATGGGTAGTAATTATAAGTGGAATGAGGATACCCTGAATGTGAATAGAGAAAATGGTTCACCTTCGACTACCAATAAAGGTGCTGGTGATGCAACCCATTGGAATGCAACAGTTGTTGTGGCAGCCAAAGGGTTTCAAGCAGAAGGAATTATTTTTGAGAATTCTTTTAATCAGTACATATCACAAAAAGAAGCTGCAGATATTTTGATTTTAGAAACAGAGAATAAAGGAGTACGTCCAAAAGTTGCAGGAGATACTTCCGTACAAAACAAGTCGTTTGTAGAACGTGCTGCTGCACTTGCAATTGCAAATGGTGCGAAAGAAGTATATTTTGATCAATGTCGCTTTGTAGGTAGACAGGACACCTTATATGGTGGCTCCGATGTCAAGGCAGCCTTTAATAAATGTATTGTAATGGGGGCTTGTGATTATATTTTTGGTCCTATGACTGCAGTGTTTTATAAATGTGACCTTGTGATGAACACCAGTGAAGGTAGCACGGATGTTGCCTACATAACAGCTGCCCAACAATCAACGGGAAGAGGATTTTTAATGTACAATTGTACAATTAAATCTACAACTCCAGGAGTTGATACAGCATCTGAAAAAACTTCAAAACCTGGATACTTCGGACGCCCATGGAGGGCAAATACTTCTGAGGTAGTATTTCATAAGACAATCATTGAACCAACGAACTTTAATGGAACCTATGAATCATTAATTCATCCTTTGGGATGGTTGAATACATTAAGTGCAACTTCTCCTGGTATGTATGAATATGGTACGATGGAGGTTTTAGCTAATACCAACCATTCTACTTCACGTGCATCCTGGGCAACGTTATTAACAACCCCTGTACTAGCTGATCAAACCGACATTTCAACTGCTGATGATGCAATGACTGCATTTCTCGGGGAGTGGAGGCCATTTGTGTTAGATGCAACTGATGATACAGCAGTAATCTTTCATCCTGAGACTCCAGTTGTTACACCAGTTGTTCATACTTGGGATGTTACAACGTTAGACGCAACAGGAGTAGTGGATAAAGCAAG
>JAEZKD010000086.1 GCA_023415655.1 Bacillota bacterium
CAACATCGGCAATTTTCTTACTTTCACTCATATCTTCGTTGACTAAGGAAGCAAAAGAACGATCAATGTTCTCCTTTGCAAGAATCGCCATATCGTTCAATTCTTTTAATGCTTGCTCAATGGCAACTGCTGGAGTTTTTAAGAAACGTTCATCAATATAGGTCACTTCTTCCATACTCTCTTGCTTGTCTTTTACCAATCTTGTCACTAAATTGATCATTGGATCAAGAAATACAAGCAACACTAAGGTGTAAAGAGAATTATAAATCAAGTTAAATGTTGCAAGGCTAAATTGTGGATTTTCAGGGAAAAGCTCTTTGAAAAAGTTAATAATTGGTGTTCTAAAAAGAACTAGAATAATCGAAAATGAAATTGCTCCTATCACACTAGTAATAACATGGAATATTGCAATACGTTTCCCTTTTGCATTCGTAGTTAATGAGGCCATAATACCATCGGTACAAGTTCCAATATTTGCTCCCATTAATAAGAAAAATGATTGATCTATATTGCTGATAACTCCCGAAGCCAAAAAAGCGATAAAGACACCAGTTGCAGCTGTAGATGACTGTATGATACCTGTAAATAGAATTCCTAATATCAACAACAAGATTGGGTTTTGCATAATTTCAAATTTGAATACTTTAGCAAGTTGAATACTAAGTGTCGAATCTGCTCCACCGATTGCGGTTTCCATTACTTCCATCCCGATAAACAGCATTCCAAATCCAATTAAAAATGGTGCAATTTTATTAAGTCTTTCGTTACTAGTGGAAAACACGATCATGACACCGACAAACGCAAACGCTGCAAAAACAGAACTCATGCTAAAGTCACCTTTGCTGATCCCTGAAAGGGCAAACATAAATGCTGTAAGAGTAGTACCTACTTTTGCTCCTAAGATAAAACCTGAGCCTTGTTTGACTGATACAATATTCGCATGAGCAAGTCCAACTGTCATGATTGAAGTTGCTGATGAAGATTGAACAAGTGCGGTAGCTCCAATTCCGATTCCGTAATTAAATGCTCTATTTTTGTTGATTTTTTTGAAAAGATTTCTAATTCCTGATCCTGCGCTTTGTTCCAAACCAGAGCTCATCTGCTTCATGCCAAACATGAATACAGCAACTCCACCCAGCATTAGCAATACATTCATTATAATTTCCATTGTATTTCTCCTAACTTTTATATGTTCTTTTGTATGCCAAAAAAACCTCTTTCACCCTATAATTAACGACTTGACTCTACTGAATTAAATCGTTTCCTCATAAAACCATGATTATTCTACACTTTTGTACCATTTTTTACAAGCATTTTTATTTTAGTAAATAAATTTCTTCATTAAATGTAGTGTTTATATTAAAAAGGAAAATAGAAGGAATTCTTTTATGGCCGATTCATTAATCTCATCAAATATTTTCGTCCACTTCTATTCTTTTGCATAATATGGTTGACCACGGCTTTTCTTCTAAACCTAAAGATATTGCTATCTCTTTTTCATTATCATTTAGAGTGTTGTATCCATACTTACAATAAAAACTTATAGACCAAGGGGCATTATTCAATACCTTTACGAAGATGATATGATTTTCATGTAATAACTTTTCAAAATAACTAAGGAGCTCATACCCTATACTCTGATTTTGTTTTTCTCTAGAAACATATAAGGAAGTCAATTCATAGTGATTGTCACCATAATCATGGTATGACAGGAAGGCATCAGCATCTCCATCATCGCTAATATGTATATAGTTTATATCGTTTTCTAATTGTGAAGCAAATGTCTCGGGAGTTGCCAGTCCCCTCTCTTCTTCTTTAAAGAGAAGTATAGAACTATTATATATTGTTGAAAAGCTATCCAAGTATTTACTATCATCAACATGTAATATCATGTTTGCTATATCCTCTCTTTTATATAAATTGCAAATATGCTATGAATTCTGTCCTTATCATGCAAATACGATTATCCTATTTCTTTTGCTAATAAAAATTGAGTCTGTCGAAAAGAGATTCATAGACTCTATCTAAATGAATATCGATATACGTAACCCTTACAACTCTTTTCGCATTACTACATTCTTCTCATGAACAGCCACTTTAGCAAATCCTTCCTTCTCATACAGGCGGAGGGGGCTGTTACAATCCCATTCAAATCGATCATCGCGTACAACCGGAAACCCTTCGACAGCGATATAACCTTCGGCTTTTGCATCATCTATCGCACGCTGTAAAAGTGCTGTTGCAATTCCTTTCCCTCGATATTTTGGTGCAATCTCAAAACACACCACGGCTTTTTCTAGCTTTTCAGCCGGTGCGTAAAAACTATCCCAGGTACACGACTCAATTGGGAAGTTCGCTTTATCGTTCGCGTTACACCAGCCAATAGCAACTCCATCGACAAAAGCCAGGTATCCTCGCAGCATGCCAGAATTAATTTGTTATTCAGCGACTTTTCGAGATACCCGACCAAAGTCAGCACCGTCTACTTTGTCAAACTCAACTTTTTACTGCTCTTTGGACATCTGATAAACCTGACAATAACACCGATACGGAGAATCATCTGTGAATGCTCGATTATCAAAAAAATCAAAGTAATCAGCGGAAAGCTCCGGTGTAAGTGGTTTGATAATAAGATTCATGTTTCCCCTCCTTATAGTATCTT
>JAEZKD010000132.1 GCA_023415655.1 Bacillota bacterium
GTCCATTCTCAGATCGTAAGCAGTCTGGAAAAACAAGCAATGTAGTAGATGAGAATGGCTCCATTGTAAGTGTAAGTGATCAAGAGGAGTTTTCTATGGAAATTGAAGATCCTAATATAAATGGAAATCCTAATGCAAATGGAAATTCTAATATGAGCAAGGAACAGGTGAACTATCAAGAACGCTTTGATCTACTTATTAAGAGTTATCAGGTATTGACTACCAAACAAGAAGTCAGTGCTATGGTACAAGAAATCCTTGCAATGGCTGAAAAGCTATCATGTGTTGCAGTAAAAGCAATCATCGAGCAAGGAAGTTTGTTTGGTGTGACTTTGGTTTATGAGAATCAGGTGGCTCATATCAGAATCAATGAAGAAGTGACAGTAGAATGGATGAAGGAACAACTGTTAGAGCTTGCGAAAGAGGAGATTACCTTCGTAACTTTTTCTCTAAAGTCTCAGCTTTCTTATCTTCCATTCAATACGGATATGGATGTGTTTGATGTTGAACTTGCTTCTTATCTGTTGCAGCCAGAGGTTTCTTCTTATGATTATCCTTATGTAGCAAGCACTTATCTGGATATGGAACTGGAATCTCAGGCTTTGATTATGCAAAAACATTCGTATGAAGAATTAAGAACCTTTTATGATACTGAATCCCAAGACAATGTGTATCAGAAAGCAGTAAGCTATGAAACCATAGTATGCTATCTTGCTTATCAGAGCTTGATGGAGCAGTTGGTTCATACTAAGATGCTTTCCTTATTTGAATCCATTGAGATGCCTTTGGTTTATACTCTTTTTGATATGGAACAACGTGGAATTCGTGTAAATAAAGAAGGCTTGAGAGAGTATTCTGCGAATCTATCTGTAAGTATTAAGGAACTTGAGCAATCGATTTATCAGATGGTTGGAGAAGAGTTTAATATCAATTCACCAAAGCAGTTAGGTGAAATCTTGTTTGTGAAATTAAAGCTACCGAATGGGAAGAAGACGAAGACAGGGTATTCCACTTCTGCGGATGTATTAGAAAAGTTAAAATTAGAGGATCCAGTCATTGAAAAAATATTAGAATATCGTCAGCTTACTAAGCTGAAGTCCACATATGCAGATGGACTTGCAGACTATGTAAGAGAAGATGGAAGGATTCATGGAACCTTTAATCAGACCATTGCTGCAACCGGTCGAATTAGTAGTACAGAACCAAATCTTCAAAATATTCCTATCCGTATGGAGCTTGGGCGAAAGATACGTAAGGTATTCATTCCAAAAGATGGCTTTGTCTTCTTAGATGCGGATTATTCACAGATTGAATTGCGTGTGTTAGCTCATATGTCACAGGATGAACATATGATAGAGGCTTATCAAACAGGAAAAGACATTCATCGATTAACAGCGTCTCAAGTATTCCACACCCCATTTGATGAGGTGACCAGTCTACAAAGAAGCAATGCAAAAGCAGTTAACTTCGGTATTGTATACGGAATTAGTTCATTTAGTCTTTCCGAAGATTTAAAGATTAAAAAGAAAGAAGCAGATGAATATATTGAGAATTACTTTAAGACGTATCCAAAAGTAAAAGAATATTTAGATCGTCTTGTAGGTGATGGAAGAGAATATGGTTATGTGACTACGTTGTTTGGTCGCGTGAGACGTCTTCCAGATATGAATCATTCCAATTTTATTCGTCGATCTGCACAGGAACGTATTGCGATGAATTCTCCGATTCAAGGTACCGCTGCTGATATTATTAAGATTGCTATGATTCGTGTCAATGAGGCATTGAAGAAGCGCAATTTAGAGTCTCAGTTATTACTTCAGATTCATGATGAATTGCTCGTTGAGGCGAAATTATCAGAAGTAGAGGAAGTAAAACAGTTGATGAAGGAAGAAATGGAACATGCCTGTGAGTTATTAGTTCCTATGATAGCTGATGTAAATCAAGGAGAGAACTGGTACGAAGCAAAGTAAGACACTGGTTTAAAGAATAACAAGAATCGGTAGGAAGCAAAGTAAGAACTGGTCTGAAAAAAGAAAGAAGTGTTAAGAATTAAGTAAGAGCGAGTTCTACTACGGTAGAGAACTGGTATGCTAAATAGAAAATTGTATGAAGCAAAATAAGAACTGTTTTGAAGAAAGAAATGAGGAGTCGGGATGAAGGTAATTGGAGTCACTGGAGGAATTGGATCGGGTAAAAGCACGGTCGTAAACCTCGCCAAGGAATATTTCCCGGTAGAAATGATTCAAACAGATGATGTTGCAAAAGAGCAGATGAAATCTTCAGGCTGCTCTTTTGCACGCGTGGTTGAAATGTTTGGAGAGGAGATACTTGGAGAGGATGGAGAAATTGATCGAGCGCGATTGGCATCAATTGTATTCTCTAATCAAGAAAACGTAAAAAGAATTAATTCGATTACGCATCCGAATGTTCGTGTAGAGACCTTAGCTAAAATCGAGGAATATCGCAAGAATAAAACCATCAAAGCGGTGCTTGTAGAAACAGCATTGTTATTTGAAGCGCAATTTGATGTATTTTGTGATGAGACCTGGTGTGTGTATGCAAGTGAAGCGACAAGAAGAAAACGTTTGCAGCAAACGCGTGGATATTCGGTCGAGAAAATAGATGCAATTCTTCGCAATCAAGACAAAGATGAGTACGTGAAAATGCTTTGTACCCATGTGATTCGAAACGAAGATGGAACCTCGAAAGAAGATTTGTTAAATATACTAAAAAAAATATTAGAATAATGTCAATTTTGGAAGGTTTTAATAAGATACACTAGAATTAATATAAAAACAATAGTATAATAGTCTCATATCATGGAAGAGGAGGTAGTGCATGGACACAACGTTATATCCGGATCATCTTGTCTTTGGGTTGGATATCGGTACAAGAAGCATTGTTGGTACGGTTGGTTACAAACAGAATGAACAGGATTTTATAGTTGTATCACAAAGCATCCGTTATCATGAGACGAGAGCGATGCTGGATGGACAGATTCATGATATCAATGAAGTAGCTAAAACAATTCAAGAGGTAAAGAAGGATTTAGAACATCAAATAAATCGCCCGTTGACTAAGGTTTGTATCGCAGCCGCTGGTCGTGTTCTTAAGACGGTTACGGTTCGTGCTGATTATGAATTACCACAGGAGGAGACTATCACAGAAGAACAAATTCGTTCCTTAGAGCTGATGGCTGTGGAAAAGTCATATGCACAGGTTCGTGAGGAAATGAACAAGGATGGGATTAGCTTTTACTGCGTTGGGTATTCTGTTGTACGATATTATTTAAACAATTATGTGATTACAAACTTAAATGATCATAGAGGAACTAAGATTGGTGCAGATGTATTAGCAACATTTTTACCAGATGAGGTCATTGAAGGATTGTATTGTGCGGTAGCAAAAGCTGGATTAGAAGTGGTGAATCTTACATTGGAACCAATTGCAGCAATTAGCGTTGCCATTCCAGATAGATTTCGTTTGTTGAACATTGCACTCGTTGACGTTGGTGCAGGGACATCAGATATTTGTATTACAAAGGATGGAAGTATCATTGCTTATGGAATGATACCAAGAGCAGGAGATGCCTTAACTAACGAATTAATCCATAGTTATCTTGTAGACTTTAAAACAGCGGAAATGATGAAAACCTCAATTCTGAAAAAAAAGTCTGTTACATACAAAGATATTATGGGCTTATCGCATAAAGTGACAAAAGATGAGGTAAATGCAATCCTTGAACGGCCAATCAAAGAGATTACCAAAGAGATTGGCGATAAAATTCTTGAATTGAATGGCAATAAACCTGTTAGTGCTGTATTTGTGGTAGGTGGAGGTGGAAAGCCTCCGATGTTTATACAAATGCTTGCCGAGGTACTTGGATTGGCAAAGGAGCGTGTTGCTTTGCGTGGAGAAGAGGTGCTCCAAAACGTTACCTTTTTACAAACAGACATTAAGAAGGACCCATTGCTTGTTACACCAATTGGTATCTGTTTAAATTATTATGAGAATCGAAATAATTTTATCTATGTTTCTGTCAATGAAAAACGAATTAAGTTGTATGACAATAGTCATTTAACGATTGTGGATGCTGCTTGGGCGGTTGGTTTCCCAAATGAATGCTTATTCCCAAAACGAGGGAAGGCAATAGAGTTCACGGTGAATGGTACAAAACGACTTGTACGAGGAGAGGTCGGAGAAGGTGCTGTTGTGATTCTAAATGGAAAAACAGTTGGTATGAGTGCGCCAATCACACAGAATGACATTATTCAAATCACAGAATCAACGGCTGGTCAAGATGCACAGTTACTTGTTCATAAACTACCAGAATATAAGGAGAATATTCTGTTTTATGTGAATGGCAAGGAAATCTTGTGCCAAAAGTATGTTAGTGCCAATCAACAGCTTGTTTCGGGGTTGTATTCGATTCAAAATGGAGATCAATTAGAAATATTGAATTACTATACCTTGGGACAATTATTAGAGTTCATGGATCTTCCATATAAGGAGGACATTCTAGTTAATCATATGCCTGCGGACAGTGAGACTAGGGTATATGAGAACTTTACTGTTTCTTATCCTATGGAGGAGTTATCTTTTACTAATGATAAGGTCAGCGAAATTACGCAAGAAGTAGCTGCATCACAGATGGACGAGGAAACGATACTGGTAAGCGTAAATCAAACACCAATCTTTATTAAGAAGAAACAAGCGAATATATTAGTGGATATTCTCGATGCTTATCCATTTGATTTGTCGGTAGCAAAAGGAAATTCTGTAGTGATCAAACGAAATGGTGAGGATGCTGACTTTACAACACCAATCTGCGTGGGAGATAAAATCGATCTTTATTGGGTGTAAACATTAGAATCCTTTCGAAGGAGATAACAGATGAATAATGAATTGCTTGCATATAAGAGCAAATTTTCTAGAGGACATTTTACCTTATCTTTGATATTCTTTCTGTTTATACTAATACAAGAGAGTAGCGGCGGTTTTAAAATGGGGGTTAAGGGAATATTACTTTGCTGTGGATTAGTTTGTGCAGATGGAATTGTGATTATGGCAAAGCTATATCTTGCTTCAAAACTCTGGTATGTCATACGTATAGTAGAATTAATTTTCCTCACAATTAGCTATTTAAATGCTGCGGGTGATATCACGCTTATCTTTTTGGCAGCACCATTGGTATTGACAATTCTTGAGCTTATGATGTCAACGGATTTTCTTGATCTATATTCGAGAACCATTGTCATGATGCTTGCTGCGGTACCTGCAGTTATTTACATGATTGTTATGCTGTTTGTTAATACAGGGGATCAAACGGAGTTCTTTGGCATCATAAGTTCTTATGGGGTAATTGTATTATGTAATTTTTTCTTTGGTAATTTGATTGCCGATATTATTACAACTACGGACCAGAAGGTATTTGAGTTACAACGACTATCAGAGAATATGAAGAAAACCAATGAAATCCTATCCACTCAGCAAGAGAAAATACGAAGAGCAAATGAGGAGTTAGGAGTTCAGAAGATCAAACTAGAAACAGCTTATAATAAGATAAATAGTGCGAATGCAGAAACAAATATTTTAAATCTTATCTTAAAATATATCTCCTCATCTTTGGAGATTACAACCTTATTAAACTTAATAACCGAAGCTGTCTACGAAGCACTTGCACTTGATTTATGTGCAGTCATTGTACAACCGAATATTGCAGGCAATAATGATGTGTTGTATCGGATTCGCACAAGACTTGGAAAGTCATCAGAGGATCTATTAAGTCGTGAGATTGAACTTGGATGTTTGGAGCCTTACATCAAAACAGAGGGTACCTTTGTGGATAATCAGGTACAAGCTGGTACCTATCCTTTCTTGGAAGAATATTCTGTGAATTCACTCTTAATGATTCCATTGATGAAGGAACATGTTCTTCAAGGTGCTTTGATTTGTGGAAAACGACAAAGTGAATTCTTTCAAGAAAATATTCCGTTTTTTCAAACGGTTGTGAATCAATTACAAGTAGCGATACATAATGCTTCACTTTACGCAATCATGCAACAGATGGCAATTCGTGATTCCCTAACTGGGATATATAACCGTGGGCATCTCAATGTGTTGTTAGATCAGTATTCTAAGGAAGCAACGGAAAATGGAAGGCATCTATCGGTTTGTTTGTTAGACATTGATTATTTTAAAGCAATTAATGATACGTATGGTCATCTTTTTGGAGATGAAGTGATCAAGGGAATTGCTAAATTTGCACAGGAAATATCCGTCAAGTACCATGGAATTGCAGCACGATATGGCGGAGAGGAATTCGTACTTGTATTTCCAAACAAATCAGTAGCGGAGTGCAAAGACATCGTGGAGGAGCTTCGTAATCTAGTGCGTGGAATGAATCTTACCTGTGACGGAACTGTGGTGTTGACAAGAGTAAGTGCAGGATTATCTTCTTATCCAGAAACCTGTCAGCATATAACAGAACTACTCAACCGAGCAGATTGTGCTATGTATGTAGCCAAAAACAATGGAAGAGACCAATTAGCAATCGATAGTGATGCATGCTATGGTGCATGTAGTGGGATATAAAGAGGGTGTCGGAAACGACTCTCTCTTTTTTATTCTTGCTTTTCCATATGTTTTATTATATACTTAACAACGATTAATAGCATCGGTTTTAATAGATAGTTAGGAAGGAAGTAAGAATATGCGCCTATGTAGTATTGCCAGTGGGAGCAGTGGGAATTGTATTTATGTTGGAAGCGAATCAACGCATTTATTAATAGATGTTGGAGTGAGTGCGAAACGGATTGAAAGTGGATTAAATGAAATCCAAGTAGCACCAGAAACGGTAGCAGGAATACTTATCACACATGAACACAGTGATCATATCCAAGGACTTGGTGTTATGGCGAGACGATATAACATTCCGATTTATGGAACGGTTGAAACGCTGAATTCCATTCTAAAGCAAAAGAATGTTGGTCGTATTGAAGAAGGATTGTTGCATGATATCAAGCCAGATGAAGCATTTACAATTGGTGATATTAGAGTGGAGCCATTTGCAGTATCCCATGATGCAAGCAATCCAGTGTGTTATACCTTCCATAAAGATGAGATGAAAATTGGTATGGCAACGGATCTTGGAATGTATACCGATTATACCATTGATAAATTAAAGGATTCAAAGATTTTATATCTAGAAGCGAATCATGATGTGAATATGTTAATGGTAGGTGGTTATCCTTATTATCTCAAACAAAGAATTGTAGGAGATCGCGGTCATCTATCCAACGAAACGTCAGCGAAGTTAATAGGTGAATTATTAAATGATGAACTTCAATATATTATATTAGGTCATCTTAGCAAGGAAAATAATTATGCGGAGCTTGCTTATGAAACGATCCATTATGAGGTGACTCAAAAGTGGGGTAATTCTGAGACAATGCCAGAGATTATGGTGGCAAATCGTGATATGGTATCTAAGATGGTTATGATAAGTGAATAAAGCATGGCTTGATAGCCATGTGTTACATAATAGATGGATTTGACAACAATAGATGCTGACACTATTGTGTAAGCATCATTTGAATATGAGGAGGACATACCATGAAAAAAACAATTATTACAGTCGTAGGTCACGATCAGGTTGGTATTATCGCCAAGGTTTGTACATATCTTGCAGAGAATCAAGTGAATATTCTTGATATCGCACAGACCATTGTCTCAGGATATTTTAATATGATGATGATCGTTGATATGAATGAGTCTAAGAAGGAATTTGGCACCTTTGCTACGGAATTGGAATCGATTGGGGAGAAAATTGGCGTTGTGATTAAAGCGCAACGAGAAGATATCTTTGATATGATGCACCATCTGTAGAAAGGGAGAAGCTATGATTAATTTTAATGAAATTATCGAAACCAATCAAATGATTGAAAAAGAGAATTTGGATGTTCGTACCATTACACTTGGTATAAGCCTTCTTGATTGCATTAGTAGTAATCTAGAGGAATTAAATCGTAACATATATGACAAAATAACTACTGTGGCAAAAGATCTTGTGGCAACTGGAAAAAAGATTGAACGTGAATTTGGAATTCCAGTTGTAAATAAGAGAATATCGATTACACCAATCGCTTTGATCGGTGCTTCTGCTTGTAAATGTCCCGAAGATTTTGTTACCATTGCAAAAACTTTGGACGCTGCAGCTAAAGTAGTTGGTGTTAACTTTATTGGAGGCTATTCTGCTCTTGTATGTAAGGGTATGACAAAGGCGGAACGCTTTTTGATTGAATCTATACCGCAAGCATTATCTCAAACAGAGCGTGTATGTAGCTCAATTAATGTTGGTTCTACGAAAACTGGAATCAATATGGATGCCGTTAAGCTGCTAGGTGAAATTGTACGTAGTACTGCTGAGTTAACAAAGGATGTAGATTCGTTAGGGTGTGCTAAACTTGTTATCTTTTGCAATGCACCAGATGATAATCCATTCATGGCAGGTGCCTTCCATGGAGTTACCGAATCCGATGCGATCATCAATGTTGGTGTTTCAGGACCGGGTGTTGTGAAGACAGCGTTGGAACAGGTTCGTGGTAAGGATTTTGGAACGCTTTGTGAAACGATCAAAAAGACAGCATTTAAGATTACCCGTGTTGGCCAGTTAGTTGCACACGAGGCTTCCAAATTATTAGGAATACCTTTTGGTATTGTAGATTTATCATTGGCACCAACCCCTGCAGTTGGGGATTCGGTTGCTGAAATTCTCCAAGAAATTGGGCTAGAATACCCAGGAGCACCTGGAACAACCGCTGCACTAGCCTTGTTAAATGACCAAGTAAAGAAGGGTGGCGTCATGGCATCTTCTTATGTGGGTGGATTGAGCGGTGCCTTCATACCAGTTTCAGAAGATCAAGGAATGATTGATGCGGTGAAAATTGGTTGTTTAACGTTAGAGAAGTTAGAAGCAATGACTTGCGTATGTAGCGTAGGTCTTGATATGATTGCAATTCCAGGAGATACCAAAGCAACGACCATCTCAGGTATTATTGCAGATGAGATGGCAATTGGAATGATTAATCAAAAAACAACAGCAGTCCGCATTATCCCAGTCATTGGGAAAACACTTGGGGATACCGCTGAGTTTGGTGGATTATTAGGATATGCGCCAATTATGCCAGTGAACAAGTTCTCATGTGATGCGTTTGTTAACCGTGGAGGAAGAATACCTGCTCCAATTCACAGTTTTAAGAATTAAAGTTTTGCAGGTAAGAAATGAGGTTATTATGAGTAATGTATTAGAACAATTAAAGGAAATGGACTATAAGAATGTACTGGGTTATTTTGCGGAGATTTCTGCAGTACCTAGAGGCTCAGGCTTTAATCAGCTAATTAGCGATTATCTTGTGGATTTTGCAAAAAAACATGGGTTAGAGTACGTTCAAGATGAAGCATTAAATGTTATCATTTATAAACCTGCAACTGCAGGCTATGAAAATCACACACCAGTGATTTTACAAGGACATATGGATATGGTTTGTGTGAAAGAAAGTACAAGTCAACATGACTTTAAAACACAGGGACTTGAATTAGCTTTGGATGGAGAATGGCTTCATGCCAATCAGACAACGCTTGGAGCGGATGATGGTATTGCAATTGCTTATTCCCTTGCTCTGTTAGCTGACAATACAATCTCACATCCAGCCTTGGAGGTTTTGATTACTACCGATGAAGAAACTGGTATGGATGGCGCGAAGGAACTGGATGGCTCTTTGTTAAAGGGTAGATATATGATTAATATCGACTCTGAAGATGAAGGTAAGGTATTAGTAAGCTGTGCAGGTGGTATGCGTTTCAATGCAGAAATTGATCTAACTCCAAAGGATGCGGAAGGGACAGTGATTAAAATTGAGGTTGCTGGACTTTTCGGTGGACATTCTGGAGCCGAAATCCATAAGAATCGTAGCAATGCTACTTTATTACTTGCTCGTACCTTGAACAAATTAAAAGAGGATTATTCCTTCTTATTGATTACTATGCAGGGTGGAGAAAAGGATAACGCAATTCCTAGACATGCAGAGTGTGAAATTTTAGTAAATGATGACGATGCTGAGGCAGTGATCAACACCTTAAAAGACTTAGAGCAAGAGTATCAAAAAGAGTTAAAGTCTTCTGAGCCTGGTGTAAAGCTTGTAGTTGAGAACTTAAGTCATCAAAAGGTAACAGCCATTCATCCGACACAAACAACAAAGATCTTGTTTGCGTTGATACAAGCACCAAACGGTGTACAGGTGATGAGCTCTGATATGCCAGGGCTGGTAGAAAGCTCCTTAAATCTTGGAATTTTTGATGCAACAGAGGATAAGGCAGTATTTCATTATTCCTTACGTAGTTCAGTAAGTAGCTACAAATACTATTTACGTGATCGCTTAAGAATGTTGTTTGAGTTCCTTCAAGCAGACATTGATGAAGGATCTGAATATCCTGCCTGGGAATACAAGAGCGATTCTAAATTGAGAGAAACCTTCATCGAAGTATTTAAACAACAGTATGGTTATGAGCCAGAGGTTACAGCAATTCATGCTGGCTTGGAGTGTGGTTTGATTAGTGAAAAGGTACCAGGTCTTGATATTGTATCGATTGGGCCTGAGATGCAAGACATTCATACACCAAAAGAACGAGTAAACCTTATATCAGCGATACGTGTATTCAAATTCTTAGAGAAATTGTTAGAAGTTTTAAAGTAATACTTCTGAAGGATTCCGATGGTAAGCTACACTGATAAGTGTAGTGAACCATCGGTTTTTTAAAACTTTTCTTTACATTTTAATTAAAATGTCGTATTATGTGTGCTGACAGAGAATAAGCAAAATTTTTTGTAATTATATTGATAGAAAAACGTAAGGATATAAGAAAATTGAAATATCTTAGACGTTAAATTGACATAAATGCCTGTTACGATAAGGAATAGGCATCATATACTGGATTCTAGGGAAGGATGAGTGCAGAGAATGAGCGAGGATAAGGAAAAGACTTCTTCTTCGGAGGATTTATATGAGCAGATTAAGATACCCCATACCTTTGAAATGGAGGATGATTTTTTAAATGATATCAGTGAATCATTAAAACACCAAGTCAATGAAGAACTGAGTCAATTAGATGATCAAAATAAGAGTGATGAGGATACGGGTATGAAAAAAGGAAAACCAAAGAAGAGGCATATAGGGATTAAAATTACAGGAGCAATCATTCTTGCCTTGTTTGCAGTAATTATATTTTTTGTTGGAACAAAACCAGGTAGAAAGATGTTATATGATTGGGGTTCTAGCATTGTTGCAGGTCGTTTGGACCACCAGGGGACAAATCAGAATTCAAACAATGAATTATTTACAAAACCAACGATTATCGTTGGAGAAGAACATATTGATTCTGATCTTCGTAGAGAGGATTATGTGGCAAACTTTTTAGTTTTTGGAATCGAAGAAATTGGTGGTGGTGGAAGAACCGACACTATGATGATTGCTTCGGTTAACATCAAAGATAAATCAATCAAGTTGACTTCTATCATGCGCGATTGTTACGTAGAGATTGAAGGTCACGATAGCAATAAGTTGAATGCAGCTTATGCGTTTGGAGGTGCAGACCTACTGGTAGATACGATTGAGAAAAACTTTAAGATTCACATTGATGGCTATGCATCTGTTAACTTTGAATCGTTTGAGAGAATCGTTGATATGTTAGGTGGAGTTAATATCGAATTAGGGTCTGCGGAAGCGAATTACTTGAATACCACTAATTATATCTCCAACCCAAGTTATCGTAATGTATCTGCTGGATGGAATACGTTGAATGGTAATCAGGCACTTGGGTACGCACGTGTTCGTAAGGTTGTAACCTTAGGTGGAGCCAACAATGACTTTGGTCGTACGTTACGTCAACGTCGTTTGCTCAATGCCATATTTGATAAATATAAATCCAAGAGTTTGATTGAATTAGTAACAATCATGTATGATATTTTACCAGAGATTAAGACGAATTTGAATGCGAGTCAAATCTCAGATGTGTTAGAACAAATTATTGAAAATGGAATTACAACAATTGACAACTATAGAATACCAGCCGAAGGTTTCTATACAGATGGTAGAAATGAACATGGTTATGTTCTTCTTCTCGACTTTGAAGGAAATATCAAAGAAATGTATAAGAATATCTTTTTAGATGTAGAAGAGCCAACAGTGGTTCCATCCATGGAAGGAGAGCCAACTGTAGAGCCGATCAACTAAAACAGCTGACGTGGTGTGATAGGTGTAAATAAGGGCTGTCGTATCGGGAATATCAGAAGATGCGATAGCCCTTTTCACATATGGGGGAAGGTATGACATTCATTTCTTCTAGAACTATAAGGGGAAATGTGATATAATAACATTGCGTATGCTTTGTGGGAAGGAAAGGATTGGAGGTTAGGATGAGCAATAACAATGATTTTGATTGGGATTTTGATCCTTCCAATGAGGATGAATTTGTAAAGAATATTGAGAAGGCTTTACGAGAAGAAGCAGACCAAGAAAAAATCAATATCGAGTATAATGGTGGGATACAAATTATTGATTTAAAAGAAACGGAAACGAATGAGGAGACAGCTATCTCTTCGGAAAACGACATGGATTCAAAAACCAATCAAGAGACACAAATTGATACAGTGGATGCACCGATGAATAGCGATGAAATCAAAGACATTCAGGAGAGTAGCGATATGCATGATATCAAAGAGGATCAAGAGCACCAAGACGTTTTGGGAACCAAAGAGGATGATTTTGAAGCGATAGAAAAAGCAGTACATAAGGTGGCCGAGATGAACCTGGAGGAATTGGAAAGAGTTAATACTCCAGATGATATGATGATATCCGAAGAAAAAGATGATTCTATGGTGGATGATATCACGCGTTCGCTGGCAAAGCTCGTAGAGGGCGAATTCAAAGAAAGCATCGAAGAAGAGGGAGAAAAGGAAGAACCTAAGGATAAGAAAAAACGATGGTATCGAATTGGTATTCCTGTCATATGTGTTCTGGTTACCTTATTCACATTGTTTTTGTTCCTGCGTTTTACAAAACCAGGTCAAAACTTCACCATTAAGGTTGGTGCTTGGTTCGCGGCAAGTCGTACCAATTATGAAGATGGAACGAATCAGATGGAAGAAACTGTTCCAGATGAGATCGAAGATGATTCCGTCCTTGTTGATCTGCCAGAGTTAAAGGAAGAAGATGTAGAACTCAAGGCAGAAGAGGGGACTGCAAGACACGAGGATTATGCGGTAAACATATTGCTACTTGGAGAAGAAGCAATTGATTCTGGAACCTCTCGTGGACGAACCGATGTTATGGTGATTGTCACTTTGAACGCGAAGGAAAAGTCCATTAAACTGACTTCTTTGATGAGAGATCTGTTTGTTCAAATACCAGGACACTTGGATAATAAGCTCAATTCTGCTTACGCTACCGGTGGTATCGGTTTATTGTTCGATACTATTGAATTGAACTTTGATCTAAAGCTGGATGGATATGCACTCGTTGGTTTTCATAATTTTGAAAGAATTATTGATTTGCTTGGTGGAGTGGATATCACTTTAACACAGAATGAAGCAAATTGGCTTAATTCGACGAATTACATTTCCAATCCTAATTACCGTACTGTGGTAGCAGGTAAAAATCATATGAATGGTAATCAAGCACTTGGGTATTGTCGAATTCGAGACGTTGGCACAGGAGAGAATGAATACAATGATTTTGGTCGTACATCACGACATCGAATTCTAATTGATGCTATTTTTGATGAGTATAAAACACTCGGTTTATGGGATCTTGCTATGGTTGCAAATTCTTGCCTTCCTATGATTACGACAGATTTGGATGCCAGTGAGATTGAGCAGTATCTAAAGATGGCAATCGACATTGGATTAAATGATTTAAAACAATCTCGTATTCCTGCAGATGGACTATATGAAGATGCTACGATTCGAAAAATGAGCGTTATTGTTCCAGATTTGCAAAAAAATGTAGAAGTATTACATCAGTTTATATTTGGAGCTGAATAGTAAAGGGTTAGAGGACAAAGATGTTAGGGGGATAGTAATGGAAATACAGCTTTGGAGAGAAATATTAGAACCTTATTCGCTTGCTGTAGATGAATTAACAGTGAAATTCAGTCATATCATCGATTCCTTTCGTAAGGCGGGAATGTATTCACCAATTGAACAGGTTACTGGAAGAGTCAAAACAATCTCTAGTATCCTTGAAAAAGCACAGAAGAAAAACATTCCACTCGAGGACATGGAGAAATCCATCGAGGATATTGCTGGAATTCGTATTATTTGCCAATTCATTGATGATATCTATAAGGTGGTTGATCTAATACGCAATCGAACCGATATGAAAATCATCAGCGAAAAGGATTATATTACGAATAAAAAATCAAGTGGATACCGTAGTTACCATCTGATTGTGACCTATTCAGTGGAGACACTTTACGGACCAAAGGCGATACACGTAGAGATACAGATCAGAACGTTAGCTATGAATTTTTGGGCAACCATTGAGCATTCCTTGCAATATAAGTACAAGCAAAACATGCCAGATGTGTTGCGAAATAGATTGCATAACGCAGCTAACGCCATAGTCGTCTTGGATGATGAGATGTCTTCCGTGCGTGGAGAGATTATGGATGCCCAAAATTCCTTTAACATTCGAGCAAATATTGTTGCAGATATCCTAAACAATATTCAAAATCTGTATAAGGTTGCGAATAAACGGGAAGTAGTTAAAATACAAGAAGAGTTCTTTCGTATTTATGAAAGTGAAGATTTAAAGCAGCTAGAGCGTTTTAATAAAGAGTTAGATATCATCAGTGAAGGGTATCGAGCGCAAAGTTTAAGATAGATTAAGAGTAAGAAAGGTATGGCACGAAGTAAATGAGAATTAAGTTACCGATTGAATTTAGTAAAAGAATGGAGCAACTGCTCGGTGACGAGTACAAGGAATATGAAAGATGCTTTGATGAAAAGCATCGTGGAGGACTTCGTGTGAATTCCCTGAAGTTAACACCAGAGGAATTTGAACAAATGAGCCCTTATGAGATACGTAGGGTACCATTTATACCGAATGGATTTTACTACAATGAAACAGACCAACCAGCGAGACATCCTTATTATTTTGGTGGGTTGTACTATATCCAAGAGCCGAGTGCGATGACACCAGCAAGTTTATTGCCAGTACATCCAAAGGATAAGGTATTGGATCTATGTGCGGCACCAGGTGGGAAAAGCACAGAGCTTGCGGCACGCTTGCAGGGAGAAGGATTATTGGTTGCCAATGATATCAGTAATTCAAGAGCTAAGGCATTGTTGAAAAACATCGAATTGTTCGGGGTTCGCAATGCAGTTGTTGTAAGTGAAGCCCCTGGAAAGCTAGTGGATAGTTTCCGTGGTTATTTTGATAAAATCTTAGTGGATGCACCATGCTCTGGAGAAGGTATGTTTCGTAAGAGTCCTGCGATTATGAAAAACTGGGAGCAGTACGGTGTTGACTATTATAACAAACTGCAAAAGGAGATTCTTCCGTTTGCAGTACAGATGCTAAAACCAGGTGGTTATCTCCTATATTCTACTTGCACCTTCTCGCCTGAAGAGAATGAAGGTACGATATCTTATCTACTTGAGATGTTTCCAGAGATGGAGGTAGTGCCTGCCATACCTGATTCCGTTTCAAAAGAGCTCTTACAAACCCTAGATACAGAGGATCAAGAACGTCTAAGAAGTATGAAAGCAAGAACGAATGTCTCTTATGAAGGTTTCGACTTTGGTCGCCCAGAATGGGGGAATGGACAAGAATACTTAAAACAAACCATTCGCTTGTGGCCACACAAATTAGAAGGAGAGGGACATTTTGTTACCTTATTAAAGAAAAAAGGTGGGGAAGTAGAATCAGTTCCTTCTTATACCGTTCCAGCCAAAGAACGTAAATTAATTACAGAGGAAGCAAGACAGTTTTTGAGTTCTCTTAATTTTGACATTGATGAAAGCCGAATTACAGTCCGTGAGGATCGTCTGTTCCTTCTTCCAGAGGGAATTGTAGATTTAAAGGGCTTACGTGTGCTTCGTTCTGGTTTGTTGCTTGGTGAGATGAAGAAGAATCGTTTTGAACCAAGTCAGGCACTTGCAAGTTCGTTAAGAATTACAGATTATGATAACGTATATAATCTAAGTGTTGAGGATGAGGATGTAATCCGTTATCTCAAATGTGAAGCAATTGACATTAAGGACAGTAATTGTAAAGATGGATGGCTTCTTGTCTGCGTAGATGGATATCCACTTGGTTGGGGCAAATTAAACAAATCCTCCTTTAAGAACAAATACCTTCCTGGCTGGAGATGGATGTAGTAAAGAATATGTTTAGATTGGAACTATAGATATGGCAAAAGGAAAAGAGACGTTACGACTGGATAAGTATTTGGCTGATTTGAGTGTTGGTACTAGAACTGAGGTAAAGGAACTGATACGACGGGGACGAGTAGAGGTTGATGGTATTGTTTGCAAGCGACCAGAGGAAAAGGTCAATGTATCCGACCAGGTTGTTACCGTAGATGGTGTGGTTTGGTCCTATGTAACGATGGAATATTATATGTTGAACAAACCAGCGGGAGTGGTTTCTGCTACGAGTGATAAATTCGCAACGACAGTTGTGGATTTGATTGATACGAAATCAAGAAAGGATTTATTTCCAGTGGGGCGCTTAGATAAAGACACCGAAGGTCTATTGCTGATTACCAATGATGGTGAACTTGCTCATCGCTTGTTGTCACCAAAGAAACATGTAGACAAGGTATACTATGCGAAAATAGATGGCTGTGTGACGAAAGAGGATGTTAAGGCTTTTGCTTTGGGACTTGTTGTGGATGAAGAATTCACTGCGATGCCAGCAAAACTTGAGATCATAACTCAAGGAGAGGTTTCTGAAGTTTATATTACAATCAAGGAAGGAAAATTCCATCAGATTAAGCGAATGTTTGAGGCAGTTGGCAAGGAAGTAACTTATCTAAAGAGAATCTCGATGGGGTCCTTAACCTTAGATAAATCGCTGGGTCTAGGAGAATACCGATGCCTTACAGAGGAAGAAATTAAGTCATTAGGATGAGAGGGATAGGATGTTAGAAGGAAAAAAAGCAGTTATATTTGACTTAGATGGAACACTAGTGGATTCCATGTGGATGTGGAAGGCAATCGATATTGAATATCTTGCAAGCTTTGGGATTGAGTGCCCTAACGATTTGCAAAAGGCAATTGAAGGAAAGAGCTTTTCTGAAACAGCAGCTTATTTTAAAGAACGATTTCAATTAGAGCCATCGGTTGAGGAAATCAAGGCATCCTGGAATCGTATGGCTTATGAGAAATATAAAAATGAGGTTCCTTTAAAGGAAGGAAGACTTGAATTGCTTTCACAACTAAAAGCGATGGGAATCAAGGTGGGGATTGCTACAAGTAACTCAAGAGAGTTAGTAGATGCAGTGATTGAAAGTCTCAATATTGGTTTTTATTTTGATGAGATTCATACCTCCTGTGAAGTAAAGGCAGGAAAGCCAGCGCCAGATATCTATCTATTGGTTGCAAAGTGCCTAGGGGTAAAACCAGAGGAATGCCTTGTATTCGAAGATGTGCCTCTTGGGATTATGGCAGGAAAGAATGCTGGTATGGAGGTCTGTGCAGTGGATGATGAATACTCAAAGGCTTGGATCGATGAGAAAAAGGAACTTGCAGATTATTGGATGGATTAAAAGAGAACAAGCTGTAGATCAAGGGATTGAGAAGTCTGGTTGGCTTTTGATAAAGTAGAGGTATTGTGTGAAGGAAATAGTAATAACAAAGAATGAAGCAGGGCAAAGACTTGATAAATGGCTTGCAAAATATATGAGCAAGGCACCAAAAAGCTTCTTTTACAAGATGCTTCGGAAAAAGAATATTAAACTGAATTCAAGTAAGGCAGAGGGAAGTGAAAAACTGGTCGAAGGGGATAAAGTACAGCTTTATCTTGCAGAGGATACGATTGAAAGCTTCCAGGAAGCAGTGAAAATCGTAAAGGTGAAGCAGTCCTTAGATGTCTTATATGAAGATGAGGACGTGTTGATTCTCAACAAGCCAGTTGGGGTGTTATCCCAACGTGCCCAAAAGAAAGATATCTCTTTGGTAGAGATGGTAATATCTTATCTCTTAGATACCAAGGCGGTCACAGCAAAAGAACTAGAGACATTTAAACCTTCTATTTGTAACCGCTTGGACCGTAATACAAGCGGTCTTTTAGTTGCAGGAAAAAGTCTAGTTGGGTTGCAGACGATGGGACAATTGTTTCAGGATCGTTCCTTGCACAAGTACTATCGCTGTATCGTAAAGGGTGAAATGAAACAAGGGGAGAAGATTACAGGTTACCTCAAAAAGGATGAGAAAACGAACAAAGTAACCGTATCTAAAACAAGAGATCATTGCATCGAATCAGAGGAAGAGAGTTCCTACATTGAGACGATGTATACACCGGTTCAGACTAGCAATGGCTTTACCTTATTAGAGGTATTGCTGATTACTGGTAAGACACATCAGATTCGAGCACATCTGGCGAGCATCGGACATCCTTTGGTTGGTGATTTTAAATATGGGGATCCAAAGGTAAATCAGATGGTAAAGCAAAAATTTGGAGTAGATTATCAGCTCCTACATGCTTATCGGTTAGAATTCCCTATGTTAATGGATGCTTGCTCTTCCTTAAGTAATAAGGTGATTGTATGTAAGCCGCCTGAGAAGTTTCAACAAGTGGTATCTAAGCTATTGTAGAAAGGAGTTTGTTTATGCCATCCTGGAATTCAAGAGGGTTACGTGGATCTGCGTTAGAAGAACTGATTAATATGACCATAGAAAAATATCGTGATAATAAACTTGCCTTGATTCAGAAGATACCAACTCCAATCACACCAATTCAAATTGATAAAGAAAAAAGGCATATTACGTTAGCATACTTTGAACAAAGGAGTACTGTCGACTATATTGGGGCTGTTCAAGGGATTCCTGTCTGTTTTGATGCCAAGGAGTGTGCGGTGGATACCTTTGCACTGGCTAACATTCATGAACACCAAGTTGAATTCATGAAGGATTTTGAAGGACAAGGGGGAATAGCCTTTTTCCTTATCTACTATACGAAGAGGGATCAATTTTATTATCTTCGCTTTTCAGAACTACTCTCCTTTTGGAAACGGGCAAAGGAGGGAGGAAGAAAAAGCTTTCGTTATGAAGAATTAGCGCCTGAATTCTTCCTAAAAGCCAAAGGAGGAGTCCTTGTTCCATTCCTTGATTTTGTACAAAAGGACCTACAGATTCGGGATGAGGAGGAAGACTAAGGGTTGACAGATGGAATTAGGTGCTTTATAATAAGCTAACTTAGTATGGTAATGAATTATCACGTTACCATGATAAAGCACCTAATGACAGAAAAAGTAGGAGGGCGTATGGATAAACTATTACATACTCCGGAGGGAGTAAGAGACATATACAATTCAGAATGTACAAAGAAGATGCAATTAGAGCAAGCAATGCGAGAACGTATGCATCTTTATGGGTTTCATGACATTCAAACACCGATGTTCGAATTTTTTGATATTTTTAATCAAGAGCGAGGCACGGTTGCGAGTAAGGATATGTATAAATTCTTTGACCGAGAGGGGAATACGTTAGTCCTTCGTCCTGACATTACTCCTTCCATTGCACGTTGTGTTGCAAAATACTATCGTTTTGAAGGAATGCCAATCCGTTTGTGCTATTGTGGAAGTACCTTTATCAACAATAGTAGTTACCAAGGGAAATTAAAGGAATGTACCCAACTTGGTGCAGAATTAGTCAATGATGCTTCGGTAGAAGCAGATGCAGAGATGATTGCATTGACGGTAGAATGTCTAAAAGAAGCTGGACTGGAGGAATTCCTAGTAGAGATAGGCCAAGCGGATTTTTTTGCAGGATTAATGGAAGAAGCAGCGTTAGAAGAAGAGGAAGTATTACAACTTCGAATCTTAATTGAACAGAAAAATATGTTTGGTGTGGAAGAGCTCTTGGAGGGTAAGAAAATTGAGCCAAGCTTAAAACAAATCATTCTACAACTGCCTGAACTTTTTGGGACCATTGACAAAATTAAGGCCATTCATGACACTTTAAAGAATGAACGTGCAAAGAATGCCTTACAGCGTTTGGAGCAGCTTTATGATTTGTTATGCTGCTATGGGTATGAAAAATACATAACCTTTGATCTTGGGATGTTAAGCAAATTTAACTATTATACAGGAATCATCTTTCGTGCGATGACTTACGGAACAGGAGATGCAATTATCACTGGTGGCCGATATGATTCCTTAGTTGGTCAGTTTGGTAAAAATGCACCTGCCATTGGTATGGCAGTGCTTGTGGATTCGCTTTTAGTAGCGTTAAGCAGACAAAAGTTAGACAAAGAAGTCATTGCAGATCATACCTTGATTTTATATCAGAGCAAAGCTCGTCCTATGGCAATTGGCTTAGCGAAGCATTTTCGTCAGGAAGGGATGAAGATTGAACTGATGACATATCAAGAGGAAACAGCAATTTCAGAATATGTGGAATATGCAAGAAGAAGTGGTATTGGAGGTATCCTACATCTAAAGAATGAGACACAAGTGGACGTCATTCAAGCAGAGGATGGTTTGATACAACACGCAGATTTATCACAGCTGATGCAATAAGCATCGGTAGAAGAATTGTTGGAGGATGCTATGAAATATATTACGATTGCGTTAGCAAAAGGACGTCTTGCAAAAAAGGCGCTTGAGATATTAGAGACGATCGGGATTACTTGCGAAGAAATGAAGGATCCAAACTCTAGAAAGCTCATATTTACAAACGAAGAATTAAAGATGAGATTCTTTCTTGCAAAAGCAAATGATGTTCCAACTTATGTGGAATATGGAGCTGCTGATATCGGTATCGTAGGTAAGGATACGATTTTGGAAGAAGGAAGAAAGATGTATGAGGTACTGGATCTCAATCTAGGAAAGTGCCGTATGTGTGTGGCTGGTCCTAAGAGTGCGAAGGAATTATTACAGCATGGTGAATTAATTCGTGTTGCGACGAAATATCCGAACATAGCAAAGGATTATTTTTATAATAAAAAGCATCAAACCGTAGAAATCATCAAATTAAATGGCTCCATTGAGCTTGCACCCATCGTAGGTTTGGCAGAAGTGATTGTCGATATTGTAGAAACAGGATCTACACTGCGTGAGAATGGGCTCGAGGTATTAGAAGAAATCTGCTCCTTATCTGCGAGAGTTGTGGTAAATCAAGTTAGTATGAAGATGGAGCATGAGCGAATTACAAAGATGATTACCGATTTGAGAACAGTCATTTCATAGGAGGGGCCCAATGAGAATTGTAGAATTGAATCAGGAAACAAAGCAAAACATCTTAGAGAATTTATTAAAGCGTAGTCCAAATCAATATCGTCAGTATGAGGATACGGTACAAGCAATTCTTGCGAAGGTGCGTACTCGTAAGGATGAAGCAGTATTTGAATATACGCTGAAATTTGATCAAGCGAAGATCGATGCTTCTAACATTCTTGTCACCAAAGAAGAGATAGAAGAAGCATATCAGCTGTTAGATAAAAATGTACTAGAGGTTATTCGTAAAGCAATTGCTAACATCAAAGCATTTCATGAGAAACAAAGACAATACAGTTGGTTTGATTCTCAACCAAACGGAGTAATTCTTGGGCAAAAGGTTTCTCCAATTAGTGCGGTTGGAGTTTATGTACCAGGTGGCAAGGCAGCCTATCCATCAAGTGTATTGATGAATGTTATCCCAGCAAAGGTTGCAGGAGTGCAAAGGATTGCCATGACTACTCCTTGCTCAGCAGATGGTAAGGTTTATGCAGGAACCTTAGTTGCAGCCAACGAAGCAGGTGTGACAGAAATCTATAAGGTTGGTGGTGCTCAAGCAATTGCAGCGCTTGCTTATGGAACGCAGAGTATTGCTAAGGTGGATAAGATTGTAGGACCAGGGAATATCTATGTAGCACTTGCCAAAAAAGCAGTATATGGTCATGTGAGTATTGATTCGATCGCTGGACCAAGTGAAATCTTAGTTTTAGCAGATGAGACTGCGAATGCTCGCTATGTAGCAGCGGACCTATTATCACAAGCAGAGCATGATGAACTAGCTTCTGCAATCTTAATTACAACAAGTAAGGAGCTTGCAACTGAAGTTTCACGGGAAGTGGATGAATTCGTAGCCAAGCTAGATAGGAGAGCAATTCTTGAAAAGTCTTTAGAGAATTATGGATACATACTAATTGCCTCCTCCTTAGAGGAAGCGATTAATACAGCTAACGAGATTGCGTCAGAGCATCTTGAAATAGTAACTAAGAATCCTTTTGAGGTAATGACAAAGATACAGAATGCAGGAGCAATCTTTCTTGGGGAGTATTCCTCAGAACCTTTGGGGGATTACTTTGCAGGACCGAATCATGTATTGCCTACGAATGGAACTGCAAAATTTTTCTCAGCGTTAAGTGTGGATGATTTTATTAAGAAATCAAGTATTATCTCATATTCTAAGGAAGCCTTAGAACCAATTTATAAAGATATTATAGAGTTTGCTACAGCAGAAGGCTTAACTGCTCATGCCAATTCGATAGCAGTACGTTTTAAAGAGAACGAATAGCACAAGGATACAAAGAGGAGGAAACATGAGTAGAGTTGCAAAAATCACAAGAACAACGAAAGAAACGGATATTACAATTGAGTTAGATCTTGATGGTACAGGTAACGCCAAAGTGGATACTGGTATCGGTTTTTTTGATCATATGTTACTTAGCTTTGCAAAGCATGGTTTTTTTGATTTGAAGCTCCATGTCAAAGGGGATTTGTATGTGGATGCTCATCATACCGTAGAAGATACAGGTATTGTGTTAGGTCAAGCAATTCGTCAAGCTCTTGGTCTTAAGGAAGGAATTCGACGCTATGGATCCTTTCTTTTGCCGATGGATGAGACCTTAGTGCTTTGTGCAATTGATCTTTCAGGAAGGCCTTATCTTAACTTCAAGGCTGAATTGACACAAGAAAAAGTAGGGTATATGGATACTGAGCTAGTGCGTGAGTTTTTCTATGCAATCTCGTATAGCGCTGGCATGAACCTTCATATCAAGCAGATGGATGGTACGAACAACCATCATATCGTAGAAGCAATGTTCAAAGCCTTTGCGAAAGCTTTGGACGAAGCTTGTTCCATTGATGACAGAATTCAGGGAGTATTATCAACGAAAGGGACTGTGGAATAAGAAAGGAGCTTACATGAGACTATATCCAGCGATTGATATTAAGAATGGACAGTGTGTTCGACTAAGACAGGGACAATTTCATAATGTGGAGGTGTACTCTCACGTTCCTTCACAGATGGCAAAAGAGTGGGAGAGGCTTGGAGCTTCTTACATTCATCTTGTTGACTTAGATGGTGCCTTGGCAGGACATGGTGTCAATGATGAGGTAATAAAGGAAATTGTCAATACTGTCAAAGTACCAATTCAAGTGGGCGGAGGAATTCGTACCATTCAGGATGTGGAGCATAAATTAAATCTTGGTGTTACAAGAGTAATTATTGGTACGAAAGCAGTGGAAAATCCTCAATTTATTCGTGAGGTTATTGCAACCTTTGGTGCGGATAAGATCGTCATTGGCATTGATGCGAAAAATGGGATGGTTGCAATTGAGGGTTGGGAAAAGATAAGTAATTATAATGCAGTGTCCCTCGCTCTTACGATGAAGGAGATGGGAGTGCAAAATATTGTATATACCGATATTGCAAAGGATGGTATGTTACAAGGGCCAAATGTTGAGCATACGAAAGAAATGGTAGAGGTGACGGGTCTAAATATCATTGCCTCTGGTGGAGTCTCCTCCATGAAGGATTTAGAAGCACTATCCATGGTCAAAGTATCTGGTGCAATTATTGGGAAAGCACTTTATGAAAAACGAATTCAGCTAGATAAGGCCATCGAATTGTTTGAAAAATAGAAACATAAAGGAGTCAAGACATGTCTGTGAAAAAGATCATACCATACATAAATGCAGAAAATGAACTTGAGGAAAGTGTGATAAAAAGTGCACTAGCTTATGAAAGAAATGGAGCAGATGAATTATTTATCTATAATTATTCTTTCGTAGAAGCAGAACGGGAAGAGTTTTTATTAACCGTGAAGAAGGTTGTGAAAGCAGTAGAAATTCCTGTCATGGTTGGTTGTTATATCAAACGATTGGAGGATGTGAAAAAAGCATTCTATACAGGCGCTGTTCGTGTTGTCATCTCCTATGCTAAGTTAAATGGTTATGAAGTGATTAAGGAAGCCTCTAGTCGTTTTGGTAAGGATAAGCTTGTGATTGAATTTGACGCAAGTATAGAAAAGGACGAAGGAGCATTATCTGAAGAAGACTTAGTAAAAGAGATGAAGCTATTCGGAGCAGGTGCGATATTACTAAAGCATGTATCGATATCCGAACGAATTCTTAATAAGATATCGAGCGCATGTCTTCCAGTTTATATTCGTGACAGTTTGTTGCGCAATGATATGGAGACATTAATTAGTCCAAATAATGTACTTGGTGTTGTAACAAACTATTATGAGAACAAGGATATTATGAAGATCAAACGCATCCTAGCACAGGATGGTATCATAATGGATACGTTTGAGAGCGCAATCTCATTTTCTGAATTTAAATTGAATGATCAGGGCTTGATTCCTTGTATTGTTCAAGATTTTAAAACAAATGAAGTGTTGATGATGGCTTATATGAATGAGGAAGCTTATCAACAGACCATTGAAACTGGTAAGATGACTTATTATTCGAGAAGCCGAGAGCAGTTGTGGATCAAGGGCGAGACGTCGGGACATTATCAATATGTTCGCTCGTTAAGCTTAGACTGCGATAAGGATACCATCTTAGCGAAGGTAATGCAGGTTGGTGCAGCGTGTCATACAGGAAGTCACTCCTGCTTTTATCGAGAGCTCGTAAAGAAGGAATTCAAGGACTTGAGTCCTACCACAGTCTTTCATGACGTATTCGATGTCATTCTAGACCGTAAGGAACATCCAAAGGAAGGTTCGTATACGAATTATCTCTTTGAAAAAGGTCTTGATAAAATTTTGAAAAAGTGTGGAGAAGAAGCAACTGAAATTATTATTGCAGCGAAGAATCCGAATGCAGAAGAATTAAAATATGAAATTGCTGATTTCCTTTATCATATGATGGTGTTAATGGCAGATCGTGGACTCGATTGGGATGACATTATGACAGAGTTAGCTAATCGACATTAAGCGCTATGAATAATAACCTTGCAATCAAATCATACTATAGTATAATATTGATTGAATTTACTAAAGTGAAATTTGGAGGTAGTGACATGGGATTTATTAAGGAAGTAGTTGCCTCTACCATTGAATTTGTGTTTATGGCAGCAGTTGTTGTAGGTGGTGTGTTTGCAGGGATGAAATTGCGTATGAAAAAGAACGCCAAAGAGAGTAAATCATAGGAATGATAAGAATGAACCCCTTTTGTTAGAAGATAAATATCTAATAAAAGGGGTTCATATTACTTAGCCGGTGGTTTATTCTGTTCACATTAGAGCCTTGAGTATTATTCAACCTTTTAATGCCCTGTTTCGGCTCACTCTCACAAAATTCATCACCATCTTCACAAATATTCAGTAACTTAGAATGAAATATGTCAAATTCTGATTCAAAGTATGGAATAATCGTATAAAATATGGTAGACTTTTGTTATAAGAGGTTGTGTTGAAATAAGCTTTATGAGTCAGGAGTGATAGCATGTCAGTCAAAACGATTGTGTTAAAGACTTTGGAAGAACATCGTGGCGAGTTTATCTCTGGAGAAGAACTTGCCAACACATTAAATGTATCAAGAACTGCTGTGTGGAAGGTGATAAAACAACTAGAAAAGGAAGGCTATAAGATTCAAGCAGTTCAAAACCGCGGTTACTGTCTTGATTTGAATAATGATCTGATTTCTGTGGAGGGTATTAAAACCTACTTAAGACCGAAAAATGAGAATCTAAACATATATGTAAGTAAGGTAACAGAATCGACGAATAAGGATGCGAAGGTATGTGCGGTTCAAGGTGGATCGCATGGAACTGTATTTGTTTCACAGGAACAAACCGCTGGAAGGGGAAGAAGAGGAAGAGAGTTTATCTCGTTAAAAGGTAATAGTATCTATATGAGTATTTTACTAAAACCAAAGGTGAGTGCTCAAGAAATCGTATCTATTACTACAGCTGCTTCTGTAGCCGTATATCGTGCCATTCTAAAGGTGACTGGTAAGAAAACGCAGATCAAATGGGTAAATGATTTATATTATGGAAAGCATAAAGTATGTGGAATCTTAACCGAAGCAGTTACAGACTGTGAAAGTGGAATGATTGAGAGCATCATTCTTGGGATTGGAGTTAATTTTAATATCAAAACGGAGCTGATTCCAGATGAGTTAAAGGATATTGCAGGAGCACTTTATACTGGGGATTCTGGATTGATTACAAGAAATGAATTGACAGCTGAAATTATCAATCAGGTATTAGAGATTTATGAACATATGCCAGAGAAGGAGTATCTAGAGGATTATCGTGACAATTCTCTGGTACTTGGCAAGGAGATTACAGTATTGACACATGAAGGGCCAAGAAAGGCAAAGGCAGTTGGAATAGCCGACAATGGTGGACTCATTGTAGACTATGAAAACCAAGAACAAGAAGTACTTTTTTCGGGTGAAATAACCATTCGTCTATAAAATCTCATTATCAAGTTTAAGTTCATTGTTGTATGAATGTGAGTGGACTTGGGTAGGCTAGTATTAGGATCCCGATATGTCCAATTCCGAAAAAACTAGATAAATGCGCAAGGTTTCATAATAACAATTGAAAGAAGTGCTTGCATTTCATGGGTTAGAATGATATAATGCATATGATGTAACGATATGATGATGATAGGAGTGGGCGAAAGTCCACTCTTACTTTTTGCTTTCAAGGAAGTATCATCCAAGAATGTAAACATAGATTAACTTCAGGTGAAGAGGGATCATATTGTAGTAACTGTTAATATTTGATTGGAGGTGCCTTTTATGACAAAAAGAGAAGAGTACGAAGTAAAGACCGAACAGCTTTTGATGCCTATTTTAGAAGCAAATCATTTTGAATTATATGATGTGGAATATGTTAAGGAAGCTGGGAATTGGTATTTACGTGCATATATCGATAAAGAGGGCGGAATTACAGTAGAGGATTGCGAGATTGTCAGCCGTGCAATGAGTGATATTCTGGATGAAAAGGATTATATACCAGATGCTTACATTTTTGAGGTGAGTTCACCAGGGCTTGGAAGACAGTTAAAGAAAGACAAACACTTCGCAAAGAGCATTGGAGAAGAAGTTGAGATAAAAACTTATAAGCCTGTAAATAAGAGAAAAGACTTTGACGGAATCTTATGTGATTTCGATAAAGATAAAGTAGTAATTGAACTAGAAGACGGAAGTAAATTGGAATTAGCAAGAGCTGACATCGCCATGGTTAGACTTGCACTTGATTTTTAATCTAAGGAGGATTGTTAGCAATGGAAGGGAACAAAGAGTTAATCGAGGCATTAAATCAGATTGAGAAGGAAAAAGACATCAGTAAAGAAATCTTACTGGAAGCAATGGAGAATTCCTTAGTAGCTGCATGTAAAAACCATTTTGGAAAAGCAGACAATATCAAGGTTTATATCGATAGAGAAACTGGAGCAGTCAGCGTATTTGCTGAAAGAGAGGTTGTTGAGGTTGTAGAAGATCCAGTTATGCAGATTAGCTTAGCAGAAGCAAAATTAAAGTATCCAAAAGCAAAATATGAATTGGGTGATATTGCACAGGTAGAAGTTACTCCTAAAAACTTTGGACGTATTGCAGCTCAAAAGGCAAAGCAAGTAGTTGTGCAAAAGATTCGTGAGGAAGAACGTAAGGTACTTTTTAATCAGTATTATGGTAAGGAAAGAGATGTTGTTACTGGTATTGTACAGCGTTATGTTGGGAACAACGTAAGCATCAATCTTGGTAAAGTGGATGCAGTTCTTATGGAGAATGAACAGATTCGTGGAGAACGTTTCCGTCCAACAGATCGTGTTAAGCTTTATGTGCTTGAAGTTAAGGATACAACAAAGGGACCAAAGATTACAGTTTCAAGAACTCATCCTGAATTAGTAAAGAGACTTTTCGAAGCGGAAGTTACGGAAGTGAAGGAAGGTATCGTTGAAATTAAGAGCATTTCTAGAGAAGCTGGAGATAGAACTAAGATGGCGGTTGCTAGTAATGATCCTAACGTTGATCCAGTTGGAGCATGTGTTGGTCTTAACGGAGCAAGAGTTAATGCAATTGTAAATGAACTTGGTGGAGAGAAAATCGATATCGTTAATTGGTCTGATGATCCTGAAACTTTAATCGAGAATGCATTAAGTCCTGCAAAGGTTGTTTCAGTAGATGTAGATCCAGAGGAATTAAGTGCACGTGTTGTAGTTCCTGATTATCAGTTGTCATTAGCAATTGGACGTCAAGGTCAGAATGCAAGACTTGCAGCAAGATTGACTGGATATAAGATTGATATTAAGAGTGAATCACAGGTATATGACAGCTATTACGGCGAACAGCAGTAATGTGAAAGGCAGTGATACTATGAATACAAGAAAGATTCCATTGCGCAAATGCACGGGTTGCTCAGAGATGAAGAGCAAAAAGGAAATGATTCGTGTGCTAAAGACACCGGAGGAGCAAATCGTTCTTGATACCACGGGCAAAAAAAACGGTCGAGGAGCATACATATGCAACTCATTGGAATGCCTGCGTCAGGCAATTAAGAGCAAAGGACTGGAACGATCATTAAAAACTGCAATTCCAAAAGAAGTATATGAACAGTTGGAAAGTGAGTTGAGTGATATTGTCAAGTGAAGAAGAAAGTAAGTTACTACAAGCAGCGGCTAAGAAAAAAATGATGTCGTTACTGTCATTAGCAACGAAAGCAGGTTATGTGGCGAGTGGAGAATTTTCCACAGAAAAATCGGTAAAAGAGGGAAAAGCGTTCTTGGTCATTGTAGCGGAAGATGCTTCAGATAATACAAAGAAGATGTTCCGAAACATGTGTACTTTTTACCAAGTGCCGATTTATTTTCAATGTGAAAAAACTGAGCTTGGGCATGCAATCGGCAAAGAATTTCGCGCATCAGTAGCGATTAACAATGAAGGAATGGCAAAAAGCATCGAAAAATATATGAAACAGGAGTGTTCGAAATGATGAAGGCAAATTAATATTATTGAGAACGACCTTAAACGGAGGTAGTTAATATATGTCAAAGATGAAAATCCATGAGTTAGCCAAAGAGTTAGGGGTTGGCAACAATGATATCGTTGATTTTTTACAAAAGAATGGCTCTGATGTAAAAAGTTATCGTAATAGTATTGAAGAAAATGATATAAATTTAGTTCGTAATAAATTCAAGAGTTCGCAATCTGGAAGCAATGCAAGAATGGAAGTTGCTAAGTCAATTACTCCAGAAATCAAAGAGCGAACAACGTCAACGCAGGGAGAAAAAAAATACATGAGTGAACAACGACAATCGTCTGTAGGAACATCAACAGATATAACGAAAGATACAATGGAAAAGAAACCAGTACAAAATCAGTCACAAGATAGTGATAGAAAACCAATGAATGAACGTTCTCATAATGGAGAAAGAAGACCATATCAAGAGCATTCCCAAGGTCAAAATAGATCATATGGAGACCGTCCACAGGGACAAAGTGGAGAGAGAAGACCATATGGAGATCGCCCACAGGGACAAAATGGCGAGAGAAGACCATATGGAGATCGTCCACAGGGACAAAGCACCGAGAGAAGACCATACGGAGATCGTCCACAGGGACAAAGTGGAGAGAGAAGACCATACGGAGATCGTCCACAGGGTCAGAGTGGAG
>JAEZKD010000149.1 GCA_023415655.1 Bacillota bacterium
CTACCAAATCACCGGCCTCCAGCAATAGTATATCACCGGGCACAACTTCTCTGGAAGGAAGTTCAAGCTTCTTTCCATCTCGTAATACCTTCGCATTCGGAGACGATAACTGCTTTAGGCTTTCTAAGGATTTCTCAGCCTTTATATGTTGAATGGTTCCTAGTAATGCATTCAATATAATTACAGATACAATAACGATGGTGCTCTCGATATGCGCGGAAAACATAGATATCACTGCTGCCACAATTAATATTATGACCAGCATATCTTTAAACTGTTCTATAAATACCCGAAGTGCACTTTTTTTCTTAGCTTCCTGTAATACATTCTCACCTACTTCACTCCGAATCCTTTTCGCTTGTTCAGAGGTCAGGCCCTCCAGAGAGAGCTTTTGCTCCTGTAGAATCTCATCCATTGTCTTCTTATACCACTGCTGCATTCATTTCCTCCTTTTTTCTGAATGGACACAAAAAAAAGACTTTTCAACGCTCTATTTCAAAACATGTGAAATAGATAACTGAAAAGTCTTGTAACCATAATGATGGCATGCATACCCAGGTTACTAAACCGCGACTGTTGAGTGATGCATTTAAACTACTCCCTATACAGGTAATTATCAATTATGAACTTGTTTGTTCATTGTAATAGATTCACAGTAATCTGTCAACGGCTAATTATTTACAAATTTCTTATCTTCCTAAATCAATAATATTTTGGATTAAACCCTTGCATTTACCACAAGGTTCGCCGGTTTCTTCCTCAACACCGGTTCCCGCACCAGTGATTTCTCCAACCTTTTCCACTGTGTCAGCACCATTTTTCACTGCATTTACTACCGCTTCCAGTGACACCTTCTTACAGCCGCAAACGGAAGAAAGAATAGGCTCGATTTCACTTTTACACCCTTCGCATTGAGTACACACATCCGTCATTTTTGCTAATTCCTCTACTGTTCTTGCACCGGCAATCATGGCCTTTCTGATCGTTATATAATCAACATTATTTTTAGAGCATATTACTCTATTCTTTGCCATTTTATTATGTCTCCTTTGATATCTTATTATTGATTTAGTATATCATCTTTTATTCAAAGATTCCAATGTATAAAACTAGAATATTATTCTATTTATGCCTATTACAGGTGGGTACTGATCATCGTTTGGTTATTCTCAGTTCAGTTCTTATTTCTCCCTTCCATCGATCTATACTACTTATTGCATTATGTTCTATCCTTCCAATTATTTCGAATCCAACCTTCTAACCTCTGTCAACATCAAGCAAACGATAGCAATACCGATAATTATAATTCCTGATAGTAAAAACCAGAGATTTATACCGATTCGATCCGCAAAGAGCCCGGAAAGGATCAGCCCAATAGGCATAGCTAAAGACATGATACTTCCGATCAAGGAAAATACACGACCCAAATATTCCGGCTTTATTTTCTCTTGAAAGAGAGCGGTTTGCACCCCGCTGTAAAATGGCACCGAAAGTCCCATTATTGCACAGCAAACCACAAATACCACAAATCCACTTGGCGGAAGTAAGCCCGTGATAACCAGACTGGATCCCATTATAAAAAATGAACTCGTTATTAGTAAAATGCGCTTTTTGTAGCTTCCAATTATCCCTAGCACCAAACCTCCCGCCAGCATACCCGAGGCAAAAGAAATTTCGGTAATAGAAATATGCACTGGTGTTCCATTAAAGTATTCCATGCTAATCAAAGGAAATAATGCATTAATCGGCATATAAACAAAGGTATATAGCGTTCCTAGTAGTAACAGGGCAAATAGTCCTTTGTTTTGCTTTATTACCACAACTCCTTCTTTCATTTCTTTTATGAAATTTGATTGTAAGCTCTCTGCCTGCTCGTTTAACTTAGGGATGCGTACAATTGCTACTGTAATCGATGCAATCACAGCGCCGAATACATCGATGGCTATAATTGCATTTAATTCCCATACGGAGTATAGTAATGCTGCAACTGCCGGACTGACAATATAGCTAATGGACTGCACAGATTGACTATAGCCAGCGCATTTCGTCAGCTGTTGTGCAGGGACCAAAAGAGGTGTAGCCGCATTTAAGGCTGGAGAGTGAAATGCTGTTCCAAGGCTTCGGATAAACAACACTACCATAACCAACCAAACCGGTAATTCCATAGATAATGCAACCATTACCAGTACGGCTCCTGCTGCAGCGATAATTAAATCCGCACCTATCATTATCTTCTTCCTATCATAACGATCCACGAACACACCAATGGCTGGTCCAAGGATTGCATAGGGTAAAAAGCCGATGAGCGACGCCATGGACAAGACCATCGAAGAGCCTGTTTTTTCCGTAAGATAAAAAATAATCGCCATTTGTAGGATCGCACTTGTGATTAAAGATATTGCCTGTCCTGCCCATATTGTAAAAAACTTTAATTTCCAACTATTATATTTTTCCATTTATTTTTTCTCCTGCATATTATTTATTTTCTTGAATTTCTAATTTGAATGGAATTCCAGGCAATAAAAAATGCAGGCCTAAACCACAATGTGGCTTCTGTCTGCATATACACAATATGATAACATTCAATAATTAACCATTGTAATACAATGGAACGTACGCTTTGCTAACCTTCTCCTGTCATAAAGAAAGGCATGGATAAATAATCGATAGCTAACGCAACGAAGGAATGCTCAATATCGTATAAATAAGTACAACAAAAAAGCCTATCATCATGGATAGATTCTGCCTTTTTATTGCCAGCTTATCTTAAACGTATTGATGCTGTCATAGTTTCAGTTCCTCCAAAAATCTTTTTTTGTATCACAATTACTTTAACACATAAGATTGATCTCTTCAATATAAATATTTTTAAGTAAATAAATATGAAATGAACCGCTAAAAAGCGATCCCTTCCATATTTATGCCTGGCTCATTTGCTATTATAGCTTCTATATCAGTTCGTTTCTTTGTTCTTGCATTATAGAATATGTATCAATATCATAACAAGAAGTACTACCGCGATTCCTCTATGAAGCATTAACCATATCTTACTTCTCTTTTTTTGAACCTGACCATATACTCCCAAGCCAACCTGCAACAACATAACTAACGCAGCGATACTTCCTGATACGCTAATTCCGAAGCGGCTAAACTGCAGATAGAAATGAGCTAATATCATTAATACAGCGGCTC
>JAEZKD010000194.1 GCA_023415655.1 Bacillota bacterium
ATGCGAAGTGAGATTATCATCCAGATTATCTGGTTATGGTAATCAAAAGTATTCCTCGATAGCTCAATGGTAGAGCACACGGCTGTTAACCGTGGGGTTGTTGGTTCGAGCCCAACTCGGGGAGCTACCCTTTAAAAAAAGGGAATTAAATACCAGTTGACATTAAGTTGACGAAATGGTAACATTAATAACGCGGCTCCATGGTCAAGCGGTTAAGACACCGCCCTTTCACGGCGGTAACAGGGGTTCGAATCCCCTTGGAGTCATCAATCATAAGATTGGTAGTTAGAATGTAACATCACCTTCTATCGGTCTTATCGTTATTGAGAAAAATGAATATGCCGACGTGGCTCAATTGGCAGAGCAGCTGACTTGTAATCAGCAGGTTATCGGTTCGAGTCCGATCGTCGGCTTATGGCTTTTGAACTTTCAAAAGACATGGACCTTTAGCTCAGTTGGTTAGAGCAACCGGCTCATAACCGGTCGGTCCCGGGTTCGAGTCCCCGAAGGTCCACTTAAGCAACAAAATCTAGTAATCTGGCCCGGTGGCTCAGTTGGTTAGAGCGCCGCCCTGTCACGGCGGAGGTCGTGGGTTCGAGTCCCATCCGGGTCGCTTGTATGCAATGCATACAACGACATAAAATGAATATCCCAGGGATCTTAGCTCAGCTGGGAGAGCATCTGCCTTACAAGCAGAGGGTCATAGGTTCGAGCCCTATAGGTCCCACTAACCGAAAGGTTATGCCGGCGTGGCGGAACTGGCAGACGCACAGGACTTAAAATCCTGCGGGACTAATCTCCCGTACCGGTTCGATTCCGGTCGCCGGCATTTGTCTAAGTTAACTTAGACAAATACAATATGTTGTGAACAACTTCATATGTGTGCATGTAGCTCAGCTGGATAGAGCACTTGGCTACGGACCAAGGTGTCGGGAGTTCGAATCTTCTCATGCACGTATAAGACCTAGAAAGCATTTGTTTTCTAGGTTTTTTATTTCACCCCATATATCTAAATAATAGGTTCAGTATCATATTTTAGGGGAATAGCTTTCAATTTTTCAAACCTAGATCTTTCGTTCATTTACTAATCCGTAATCTTATATAATATCAAGATAATTTTTTATTTTTCATTTATCAAAATCTAACTTCTTTTTCACTCCCAAACAATAGTACCCTACACTACCAAATTAATAATTGTTATGTTATAATTACATAATTTAGAAAAACATCAATTTAATATCTTAATAGAGCTACTCAAATGCGATATTACTAATTTAGTCCTATTGTTATGAATCTCATCGAAGGTGAATTAAAATATTATAATAAAAGTTACACTAGAACAGAGGACCGAATTACATATAAAATAGAAGTGAGTCCTTGGCATTAGTCAATAAGCATTACTATGTACGTTTATACATGTTTATGTCATGAGATTAGGACGTCTCTGACCTCGCTCAATGGTTATTTTCAGCTTGAAAAGTTATGTAGAGGGTAAAACAATCGGGAAAGGGTCAAAAAACTTGATATAAAGCCATAAAAAAGCCCTATAAAATAGGGCTTTGAATTGCACCGTGGTGAGTGCTAGATGTAGTTATTATCACTCGCCACAGGAAAAGTTTCAGAAAGAAACTCACAATTAAATTTTAGTAGACCATTCACCACAGTCAATTACCTTGTTTGCCCAACCTTCATAGAAATCAGGTTCATGGCAGATTAAGAGTATGCTTCCTTTGTAATCCATCAAAGCTCGTCTTAATTCCTCTTTGGCATCAACATCAAGATGGTTAGTAGGCTCATCAAGTAATAAGATATTGGTCTCACGATTTAATAGCTTACAGAGACGTACCTTTGCTTGTTCACCACCACTTAAGACACGGACCTGGCTTTCAATATGATTGGTCGTAAGGCCGCATTTAGCAAGTGCTGAACGACATTCATACTGTGTCCAAGAAGGGTATTCAGTCCAGATTTCTTCGATACAGGTATTGTTTTTGGCACCCGTCATTTCTTGTTCAAAATAGCCCTTATATAAATAATCTCCTAAGACTACTTTTCCTTGCAATGCTGGAATGATGCCAAGGATACTCTTAAGTAAGGTAGTTTTACCGATTCCATTAGCACCTTTTAATACCATCTTATCCCCTCGTTCCATAGTTAAATTAATGGGACGAGATAGTGGTTCATCATAACCGATTACAAGATGCTCGGTATGGAAGATATAGCGACTAGCAGCTCGAGCTTCCTTGAAAACAAATTCTGGCTTTGGTTTTTCCTTTGCAAGTTCAATCACATCCATTTTATCTAATTTTTTCTGACGTGACATCGCCATATTTCTTGTAGAAACTCTTGCCTTATTTCGAGCAACAAAATCCTGTAATTCATTGATTTCTTGCTGCTGGCGCTTATATGCAGCTTCTAATTGTGCTTTTTTTACTGCATAAACCTCTTGGAATTTATCGTAGTCACCAACATAACGATTTAATTCGCCATTTTCCATATGGTAGACAAGATTTATTACACTATTTAAAAAAGGAATATCATGAGAAATGAGGATAAATGCATTTTCATATTCCTGTAGATAACGTTTTAGCCATTCAATATGCTCTACATCTAAGTAGTTGGTAGGTTCGTCGAGTAATAGAATATCAGGTTTTTCTAGTAGTAATTTACCTAATAAAACCTTGGTTCTTTGACCACCACTCAAATCAGTAACATCCTTATCAAGTCCAATGTCAGCTAAGCCAAGAGCACGGCCAATTTCCTCAACTTTGGAATCAATGATATAGAAATCATGAGCATCCAAAAGGTCTTGAATGGTTCCAAATTCATCCATAAGTTCTGCCATCTTATCATCAGATGCATCTGCAAGCTGATTACAAATCTCATTCATTTTTGCTTCCATTTCAAATAGAAAGTTAAATGCTGATTTTAATACGTCACGAATCGTCATTCCTTTTTCAAGAACAGAATGCTGATCTAGGTAACCGACACGAACATTTTTTGCCCATTCCACGTCACCTTCATCAGGCATTAATTTATTAGTTATGATATTCATAAAGGTGGATTTACCTTCACCGTTTGCACCAACTAAACCAATGTGTTCTCCTTTTAATAGACGAAAGGAAACATCGTGAAAAATCATTCTTTCACCAAAGCCATGATTTAAGTTTGTAACATTTAATATACTCATAGAATAACTCCTTATTTGATAAGCGTTCTAACACGTTTTTTGTCGTGTGCATCAATTTAACTATTCTACATGAAATGTTGGAAATTGGCAAGTATAAAGATAGTAGGAAAAATTTAAGTTGATTTTAATGAAACTAACATTTACCGTTCCATCTTATTGTGCTACAATGATTAAAACTTACAATTAGTGAAATCATATGAGATAGACTGAAATTTTTCATGGAGTACCAAAGAAGGACATTCATTGAATAGTATTTCTAATGCTACATGAATTATGTAGAATGGAGTGAATATGACAGTACAAGAGTTTTTAAATATATTAGAACAAACACTAACTGGTGAAATACCAGCACAGGAAGTAAGATCAAATCTGCAGTACTATCGAGACTATATTCAGTCTAAAAAGGGAGTCAAAACAGAGGCAGAGATCATGTTAGAGTTAGGTGATCCTAGATTAATTGCTAGGACAATTATCGATACCTATCGCTTAAATCATCCTAACATAGGGAATAATGCGTATTATCAAAAAGATGCCTATCAAGAAGCGAATACGCAGTATGAACGGTATACGAATGGGAGTCAAGAGGAGCAAGAACAAATAAAATCACTACGTAAAATTAAATTTATGGGTTGGGCCATATTAATTGGTTTTCTTCTTGTATTACTTTGTATCTTAGGAGTTGTGTTTTGGTTAGGTGGCGTAGTGGTATCTTTGATTCTTCGTTTCTTATTTCCAGTGATTTTGATTTTAGTAGGAATTACATGGTTGCGTAAACAATCGAACAAATAAAAAACTGGCTGTTATATCATGAATGTAATGATGCAACAGCCAGTTTTTTCATTATTGATATTAAAATAAAAGCAAAATCTATTTTAGTTGAATTCGATAGACAATATAAGAACCTACGGTATATGGTTCAAAATAAGAATAAGAGGTACAGAACTCGAATATGATATCTTTGACTTTTATTGAGTTTGGACAAACAATCATAATCCAATCTGAATTCTCCTTCTTCTGTCTTCTGATACTACTACGGACTTGTTCTTGAGTAGTACAAAGATAATCCTCATAGACGTAGTACATATACTCTACTCCCTTACAAGCAGGATAAGATTTCGTATTCCAAGAATGGTCTTTTGCCATCATCGTATCAGTGATTAAAAAGTAGTTATATGAAACGGTGTTTTTATCTGGCAGAGGATCATCCCAAGTAACATCTATATGATACCAATCGCCTTTGAGCTGAACCATATTCCATGCATGGTTAATGCCATCTGCTTTTCCAGTGACTATTTTACTTTCAATTTCTAGAAGTTCCATAAAAATCTGGAATGCTTCGGCATAACCAGAACAAACTGCAGTCTTATTTTGAATGAGCCCTACTGCTTCATAAGATTCTTTTGGCATGCTAGACTCTGAATAGACTCGAGTATCATAGGTCGTATTTAATATTAACCAATCATGTACCTTTTTTATCTGATCCACCTTGGAGTCATCTGGAACAATTAAGGATGATAGGATATCCTTCATTTCTTGATATACTTGCTTTTCTGTTTTTGTTAAGAATATATCGGAAGACATGGTTGCTGCAATCAATAGATTAGTCAAAGTATCTAAAGGAGTAGCACTAAACACCAATTTGCCCACGAAATTGCAGGTAGTAGGCAATGAAACATTAGTTAATACAGAGCAACCATTGAAGGCGTAATCACCTATATGCTTCATCGATTCTGGAAAGGAGCAGGAGGATAAGGACGTACAGTTAGCAAAGGCACCTTCACCGAGAGTAGTAAGCTTTGAAGGAAGTGTGATGGTTTTTATGGAACGACAGCCATAAAATGCATAATTTCCGATAGTACTTATGGTTTCAGGGAAGTCAACGGATTGAATGTAATCCGAATTTGAGAAGGAATAATTATCAATCTTTGTAACAACAAAACCATTCAATTTTTTCGGTATTACTATTTTTTTAAGGTTTGAAGGACCTTTATAATTCGTAATAATTGCTTTGGAGTTAACAATGCGATAGGTAAAATATGAGGAAGAGCTAGCTTTTGGGCGTATACGAAGGGTACAGGAAGATTTTTTACCTGAGTTGCGATCTGTTGCAGTAATTGTAACTGTGCCTGGAGTAATAGGTTTGATTTTTCCAGTTTTGGATACTGTGGCTACCGAAGTATCATTACTTTTCCAGGTGATAACGGAATCTATAAGCCCAACCGTCTTTACTTTAAAATAGTAAGTTTCGGTCAACTCGAGTTCATTAATTTTATTCGTTATGGATATGTACTGTTTGGTTTTACTCGTGGATATTGTGTCGATTTGACTTTGTGATGTATTAAGTGAACTAGCATAAACAGTAGTGAATTTATTATCTGCAATTGTACTAATTAGAGATAGTAAAGTAAACATAAAAATTAGTAAGATTGGGTGATGGGATTTCGTTTTCATGATAACCTCCTTACCTCAAAAATACGATAACTTTATGTTACTTCTATGTCAAAATCTAGCATAATTAGGAATTTATAAAAGTGAAACAGCCAATAGGGGAGCTATTGGCTGTTTCGTTGAGGGGAGTATAAATAATTAATAAGGGGTTATATAGCGTATCTCAATTATTTACATAATCTAGATACAATTCAATCATACTACAACTCTTTTGAAAAATCAATAAAAGTTTTTATAACTTTCTTAAAAAAAAGCAAACTAAAATTTTAGAGGATGAACGTATATTTTCTAGGTTTAAGCCCATAATATCGATTGTAGTATTAATATCATATTTTATAGGAGGCAGTTTATGTCATCAGAATTTAACAGTAATGAAAATAACTCTAAAAATGCATCCAAGAATGCAAATAACTACAAAAATACCAGCAACAACTCAAATTACAAAGATACTTCCAGTAACAACTCTAATTACAGAGACAGCACCAGCAACAACTCAAACTACAAAGATACTTCCAGTAACAACTCTAATTACAGAGATACCACCAGCAACAATTCAAACTACAAAGATACTTCCAGCAATAATTCTAATTACAGAGATAGTTCCCAAGATAATATGAACTACAAAGATAGTTCTAATTATAAAAATTCCAGCTCTTCTAAAAATAGTAGCAAAGACAGTCAAAACTATAAATAAAGATATGATGTTACAGGGCAAGATGAGCGCCTAACTTATCTCTCTTGTCCTGATTTAACAAAAAAACCGCCTTTCATTGAAGAGCGGTTTTTTATCGTTTAAGCACACTATATGTCGAATTGAATACAATATAATAGGAGTCTTCTTAGGCTTTTGTAGAATTTTCAGATAGAAAGCTGGTGTGCCTGATGTATTTTGAAATGATGAGAATGAATGATGTAGATCAATTTATAGGCAGAAAGGATACAATTATTGTAGACGTAAGAAAAGCAGAGGAATACTGGCAAGGGCATATTAAGACTGCAGTGAATGTTCCTTATGAGCAAGGACAAAATATTGTGCGATATGTCAGTGGTTATGACTATATCTTAATATACTGCCATACTGGATCCTTAAGTATGATGGCTGCTAGAGATTTATATGGCGTAAATAGTAGAGTATTTAATTTATGTGGAGGGTTACGTGCCTATCGTGGAATTTTGGTAAGAACCTAATACTTAGTTGACATGGGATACAAAAGGGAATTACAATAGAACTAGAAAATGAAATGGAGATAACGAATGAGTCGATATGAATTGATAGCGCCTTGTCATTTTGGATTGGAATCTGTTTTAAAAAAGGAAATTCTTGATCTAGGATATGAGGTTGTTAGTGTAGAAGATGGAAGAGTCGTGTTTGCAGGTGATGAATCTGCTATTTGTAGAGGCAATATGTTCTTACGAACTACTGAACGTTTGCTATTAAAGGTGGCGAAGTTTAAAGCTGAGACATTTGAAGAATTATTTCAAAAGACAAAGCAGCTACCATGGGAGGATTATATCCCAAAGGACGGTAAATTCTGGGTTGCAAAGGCAACTTCAATTAAAAGTAAGCTATTTAGCCCGTCGGATATTCAATCCATTATGAAAAAAGCCATCGTGGAACGTCTAAAGCAAGTGTATAAAATTGAGTGGTTTGAAGAAACGGGAAATGAATATCCTATTCGTGTAACCTTTATGAAGGATGAGATAACAATAGGGATTGATACATCAGGTGACTCTTTGCATAAAAGAGGCTATCGTAAATTAATCTCTCGTGCACCGATAACAGAGACATTGGCAGCAGCCTTAATTATGTTAACACCATGGAACAAAGACCGAATTTTAGTTGATCCATTTTGCGGGAGTGGTACGTTCCCAATAGAAGCAGCGATGATTGGAGCTAATATTGCACCAGGATTAAATCGTTCCTTCTTGGCGGAAAATTGGACAGACCTCATTCCAAAGAAGCTCTGGTACGATGCAAATGAAGAGGCAAATGACTTGATCCTCCGTGATGTTACTATGAATATTCAAGGATATGATATAGATGGAGAAATCGTAAAAGCAGCTAGACAGAATGCCGAGGTTGCAGGAGTGGATCAATACATTCATTTTCAAAAGCGAGCTGTGAGTGAGCTAAGTAGTCCAAAGAAGTATGGTTTTATTATAACAAATCCACCATATGGAGAACGATTGGAAGAAAAACAAGCAATGCCAGCCTTATATCGTGAGATAGGAAATGCAATAGCTACCTTAGACACTTGGTCTTGTTATTTAATTACTAGCTATGATGAGGCAGAAAAATATATCGGCAAAAAAGCTGATAAAAACCGTAAAATATACAATGGAATGTTAAAAACTTATTTCTATTCTTTCATGGGGCCAAAACCACCAAAGCGATAACGAACGGTAGTACCGTACCAAAAGTTATTCATATATTTATAAAGAGGAAAGTGTATCCCTAGACGTAGAGTCATTTGATTCTACGTCTAGGAATACACTTTCTTTTTATTTTCATTAGATAAGTTTATGCTTCCATCCAATCGACAAGGTCATTCATAATCTCCTCATAATTGAGTTCATTTAATAATTCATGACGGCAGTCCTTATATAAAACACAGTCAATTTTATGAAATCCTAACTTTTGATAACGGTTAAATAAGCGTGTAACATCCTTTCCATACCCACCAACCGGGTCTTTGGTACCACTAGTGAGTAAGATTGGAAGATCCGTTCTTGTTTTTATCATCCTTTTTGACATGCCTGCGTAATAGGAAAGGTGTATAATATCACGGTAAAACGCAGTAGACGGTGGAGTGCCACAGTATGGATCATGGATGTATGCACCCACTTGTTGATGGTTACGAGATAGCCAGTCAAAGGTAGTACGCTCACATAAACTGTGATAGAGTTTCGTTTCAAACATGACCTTTCGAAGGAAGGAAGAGTGATGCTTTGCACCTTTTAATTTTTGAATTATGGAACTGGCTGCAATTCCAAATTGACAAGTATAAGAGGTTGGATTTGCAGTTCCTATGAAAATAGCCTTATCAATTTCATCAAATTGTTGTATGATATTTCGAGCAATTAGAGATCCCATACTATGTCCAATCAGGATTAGTCGGTTGGTTTGATTTATTCTTTTTATGTATTTAAGGACTTGAATCCCATCCTGAATTAAAATCTGATAACCGTTGTGATTGGAGATGTATCCCAATTCATCAAATTTTTTATCTTTTCCATGACCTCTATGATCATACAGATACACGTCATAGCCTTTTTCATTTAGATAATTTGAAAATAAGAGGTAGCGGCCATGGTGTTCACTCATACCATGAAGTATAACAACAGATCCTTTTTTTTCTTTTGTTTTGCTATACTTAGGATATACCATTGTAATGTAACCATCCATCTGTTCGATTTTCATATAATCTGAATGTGACATAAGAACTCCTTATAGTATTATTTTTTGGAAATAATGACCTAATAACCATTATATTTCTTTTTTTTAAATAACGCAATGAAAATAATGTTGGGTTTTTGTCATGTTTTGTCGATAATACTGATGACAAAATTGGGATAATCATCTATACTGATAATTAGAGGTTAGTATTAAATCAATATAATGAGGAGGGAAGGGCTTGAATGAAGAAAAGTTATTAAAACATATCGCTACATACAGCGTAATCTTGATGATGAGTGTTGTCACATTTTCTGTTGGTATCAAATATCCAAAAGAAAGTATTTCATACGCAAGTGAAGTTACGAAAGCACCTACACCTACGATAATGTTGAATTCTGTTCCAGTGATTCAAGAGAATATTATGAATAATAGCGGAAAAGAAATGATTGGTGGAGAAGGCTTGTATAATCTTCCTCAATTGATTTCAAAGGACTTAAGAGAACAGTTAGGAGATAACTTTATTGCGATTTCTAAACCAGAAAAGTTAAGTGATAATTACAATTTTACCTTAGAGGATTTGTCGGTAGATCGCAAGATTATCATCCGAATTAAGGGTATTGAGAATAATTCAATATCAGCAATGGATATTCATCGTGTCTATCAGGATCATTATCATTACGGTTCGATTGCGACTACCATACCAACGCCTGTCGTAAGTCAAGAGGATGAAATCACAATAAGTGAAGAGGAGATACTATCTCAAGGAGCAATTCCGTCCACGGCAATTTTATCAACACATGAGCCTGAACCTAAGCCAGAGGATGCCGTCACTAATTTTAATATGGAATATATAACAACAGCAGATGGCACAGTGGAATTAGTACTAAGTATAAATTTAATCAAAACCTATGCTTATATACTGGATGAGGATGAGAACTATTTTTTTATTTCTTTCGTAAATCCACATGAAATTTATGATAAAATCATTGTATTAGATGCTGGTCATGGTGGGAATGATAGCGGTACTAGCTCTAATCAACGTGATTATCTAGAAAAAACAATCAATTTGGATATGACTCTAAAACTATATGATTATTTGAAAGAAAATACGGATATCAAGGTCTATATGACTAGAACGACAGACCGTAAATTGACTTTGAGTCAAAGAGTAAATCTTGCAAATGATGTGGAAGCAGACTTATTTTTAAGTATTCACTGCAATGCAAATTTATCGAAGGGTATCAATGGTACTGAAGTGCTCTATAATGATAAGCAGAATACTTGGGATAGCTTTAACTCAAAGCAATTTGCAATGATTTGCCAAGAGGAATTAGTACGTGCGATTGGGCTAAAAGATCGAGGAATTGTAGCACGTAGTCAGGACGTACATATCATTGGTGAATCCAAAGTTCCAGTAGCATTAGTGGAAGTGGCATTTATGTCAAATACAAATGATATGAATTTCTTAAAAAAAGACGAAAATAGAACCAATGCTGCAAAAGGTCTTTATCAAGCTGTTTTGAAAGCATTGGAAAAACAGAAAGAAATAAATGGAATGTAAAATGAGGTTAAAAATGAAGAAGCTAATATTTGCTACAACAAATGAAGGTAAGATGAAGGAAATTAGAATGATACTGTCTGACCTACCATATGAAGTAATATCATTAAAGGAAGCAGGCATTCACGTTAATATTGAAGAGAATGGTACTAGCTTTGAAGAAAACGCTATGATAAAAGCAAAAACAATCTGTGATCTTACCAACGAAATTGTATTAGCAGATGATTCTGGTCTTGGGGTTGATGCAATGGATCGTCAACCGGGTATATACTCTGCAAGGTTTCTTGGAGAGGATACTTCCTATGACATTAAAAATAATTATATTCTAGAGAAACTAAAGGATGTTCCAGAAGAAGAAAGAACAGCTCGCTTTGTATGTGCAATTGCTTGTGCCTTTCCAGACGGGAGAGCAGTCACCAAACGAGCCACCATTGAAGGAAGAATTGGATATGAAATTGTAGGAGAGCATGGATTTGGTTATGATCCTATCTTTTATGTGCCTGAATATCAATGTACAACAGCTGAACTTAATCCAGAACAGAAGAATAAAATCAGTCATCGTGCAAAAGCGTTAAATGCTATGAAAGAAGAACTTTAGGTTTAGGAGAAAGCTAAGATGAAGATTTTAGTTGTTAGTGATACGCATGGGAGATGCTATTATTTGGAGCGTGCATTGGCTAAGGTTGGACCAGTTGATCTACTGATCCATCTTGGTGATTTGGAAGGCGATGAGGACTATATTCAGGCAATCGCAAAATGCCCAGTGGAGATGGTTTCGGGAAACAATGATTTTTTTACGGATTTACCACGGGATAAATTCATACAGCTCGGGAAATACTATGTTATGTTAACACATGGACATCGATATGGTGTTAACTATGGAATTGCACATCTAAAAGAAGTAGCGCTTTTAGAAGGTGCAGATATTGTTATATTTGGTCATACGCATCAACCCTTGATCGATTTAACGGATGATAAAATCTATGCAATCAATCCAGGGAGCATTACACAACCTCGTCAGAATGGTAAAATACCGACCTTTATACTTATGGAATTGGATCGTAAAGGAGAGGTGCATTTTACATTGAATTTCGTAGATGATAATCTCTTTTCTAATTGATTCAAACCTTCTTTTCTGCCAGTATTATGAAGGGTATCTACTGGCAGAAATAGGAAAGAAAAAAGTGTGAAAAAAGTGTTGACATTATCTTTTTTGTCATATATAATATGTCTTGCGTCTGACAGACAAGGAAAACTTCTGAAAGAGCAAAACTTAATAATGTAATATCACCGGGGTGTGGCTCAGTTTGGCTAGAGTGCTTGATTTGGGATCAAGAGGTCGCAGGTTCGAATCCTGTCACCCCGACTGAATATCACATACGCTATGCGGGTGTAGTTCAATGGTAGAACACTAGCCTTCCAAGCTAGATACGTGGGTTCGATTCCCATCACCCGCTTGATGCTTGACAGAGCATCAAAAAAATCTGTCATAAATGTGCTAGTAGCTCAGTTGGATAGAGCAACGGCCTTCTAAGCCGTGTGTCGGGGGTTCGAATCCCTTCTGGCACATTTGATTTCAGAAATTAGTAGATATGGTGGGTATAGCGCAGTTGGTTAGCGCGCCAGATTGTGGCTCTGGAGGCCAAGGGTTCGAATCCCTTTATCCACCCTAACAACTTTTTAGTTGTAGCTAGGAGATAGTCAGTACTGGCTATTGTGAAATGATGGGCTATCGCCAAGCGGTAAGGCACAGGACTTTGACTCCTGCATTCGCTGGTTCAAATCCAGCTAGCCCAGTTGTCATTGTTGACAAAATGAATAGAATGGGATATTAGCTCAGTCGGTAGAGCACTTGACTTTTAATCAAGGTGTCCCGGGTTCGAATCCCGGATGTCTCAGTTATGGGAAACCATAAGAATGCGGATGTGGCGGAACTGGCAGACGCACTAGACTTAGGATCTAGCGGGTAACCGTGCAGGTTCAATTCCTGTCATCCGCATTTGCTTTTTAAAATAAGCAAATGCTACATATGTAGTATTTATTTCATCGGGGTGTGGCTCAGTTTGGCTAGAGTGCTTGATTTGGGATCAAGAGGTCGCAGGTTCGAATCCTGTCACCCCGATTAACAAGGGGGCTAAAAGCCCCCTTTTTTTGTATATCCATTTATGATATACTAAAAGAGTATCCTACCTTAAAAGGGGTGTAAGGTAGGATATTGTATACATAAGGTTCTTTTGGGGAAAGGCCAATGTCTAGTATGGGTAATTTTGAAGGTATCTTTAAAAACTCAAGAAAGAGCATTATGAAGACCAATGCAATTCTGGCAGCTGTTGTTGCTGTGATTGAAATTGGTGTTTTTGGCGTACTAGATTTAAATATCTTTACAGATACTACCAAAGAGAATGATAGATTGATTCATCACATTCTACCTTTTCTATTTATTTTGTTGGTTATGGTGTGTGCAAGTTTGCTGCTTCATTCATGGAGAATCAAGGAGCAGGTGAAAAATTCAATACCAATCTTTGTAATGGTATTGATCTGTTTTATTTTTTCTGTATCACATAGTAATTATCCCGAACTACTCGGCTCTTTTTCAATTCCAGTCTTAGTAACTGTTCTATACTGCAATCAATGGATCAGTGGTGCTGTATTCCTCCTTAGTTTAATTGCTCAGCAGATTGCAATCGTTATCTTAATAAGAGATGAAAGCATGGAAGCAGTGCATCTAGTTAGTAAAGCAATCATTTCTGGCCTTATCTTAATTCTGGCCTATATTTCGGTAAGAACCTTACTTTACTTTGAGAATCAGAAGAAAACTCTTTTGAGTGAGAGTATCCAAAAGCAGAGTCAATTAGAAGAAGAATTAATGACAGATGGATTGACTACGTTGTATAATCATAGAGCTTTTCAAGAACTATTAAAGCAGTGTGTAGAGGATGCCAATACGGAGGAACGTCAAGTTCTATTAGCTGTGGTTGACATTGATGATTTCAAGCAAATTAATGATGATTATGGACATGAGCAAGGAAATCTTGTGTTATCTAGATTAGGGAAGGTAATTCGCAATCATTGTGGTGCAGAAGGAATTGCTGCAAGATATGGTGGAGAAGAGTTTGCAGTTATATTTCGAGATTTAGAACCATTCTATGCAATTGATCGAATGAAGAAAATATTACATACCTTTCACGCTATCAAATTTGTTCGACTGAACGGGAGAAAAGTTTCATTTAGCTGTGGTATTGTTAGCTATAAAAAAGGACAAACTCCCCATGAATTCTTTCATCACGCAGATTTAGCGATGTATGAAGCAAAGAAACAAGGGAAGAATTGTGTTATTTATGAAAGATAAGAAGGAGATGTATTATGGCTAAGGTTTATGTATTTTTAGCAGATGGATATGAAGAAATCGAAGCATTCACTCAGGTGGATCTTTTAAGAAGGGCAGGAGTTACGGTAGTAACTGTTTCAATCATGGAAGAAAGATTGGTAAAAGGTGCTCATGATATTGAAATAATGGCCGATATATTATTTAGGGACGATTTATTAGATGCGGACATGTTAGTATTACCAGGTGGAGGACCAGGTACTAAGAACCTGATGAAGCATGAGGGACTTAAGAATCTTATCCTTGAATACAGCCAGCAAAAGAAGTATCTTGCAGCAATCTGTGCAGCACCAGGTGTTTTTGGTGTGAACAATTTACTTCAAGGAAAGAATGCAGTGTGCTATCCTGGGCATGAAACGAATCTATACGGTGCCAATGTGATAGATGCGAATGTTGTTGAAGATGATTATTTTATTACAAGCAAAGCAGCAGGAACTTCCTTAGATTTTGGCTTAGCTTTAGTGAAGAAGCTATGTGGGGAAGAAGCTTCTAAGTTATTACAGAAGAGCATTTGTTATGAAAGGAGATAGTAAATGAACGATAAGTTTACAATACGAAAACACATCTTAAAGTTTGGTGCTATGGGTTTTCTTATCTTAGCAGCAATTGTAACCGCAATGAAAATCTCAAACGATTATCATAAGACTGAGGTTTATTCCAAAGAAATCGAAGAAGTCACGGTGGCTGGGGAGGCTGTTTCGCCAACGGTAACTGCAACACCAACCGTGACACCGACTCCAACGGTAGTCGTATCAAGTGGAACCGCAGTGATTGTAAATCTAAACTACGATGCTCAAACCATTCGAGTAAGTGCAGGTTCTGGTGGAAGTTCAAAGTTTTATTTTTCAGCAGATAAGAAAAAAACTTGGAACCTGATAGAACAAAAAGATAATCAGGGTTGGTATTTGGACTTAGCAGTTTTTCTAAAAACTTCAGCCAATACGTTATATTTTAAGGGTGATAAAGATAAGGCTATTGTCGAAGTTGTGATTCCTAAGGAAGAAAAGACTCTAAAAATAAGTTATTATGTTCAAAAAGTTAACGATAATGGACAACCAAAGTATGTAGGACAGTTAAAAATCGAAAATGCTACTGGTACTTTAGAGTATCGTAAGGGAACCAATGGAGATTGGGAAACTTATTCAGGATCACTTGATTTAAGTAGTTATGAAATCACCGGATACACACTTCAATTTCGTGTAAAAGCAACAACAACAACTCGAGCTAGTAAGATCGTTAATGTTAAGATACCAAAACGTCAGAGTGCACCTTCCGTCAAAGTAGATTATAGTAAGCTTGTAATTACAGGATTAAAAGAAGGTGTAACACAATATCGTATTGGTACTGGTAATTGGACTGATTTCAAACCAACCGATTCTAAGGACAAAAGCTTGACCTTAGCTGAATTGCTATTATCAAGTGGTACAGCACCGAATACAGCAATCCCATCAGGAATCATTGAATTCCGCTCACTTGGGACAGAAAAAAAGGCACCGAGTGGCATAATTGCAATTGAAATCAATGCGCAGCCATCAGCACCTCTTGAATCTAATATTAAATTGACTGGTACAACTTTTTCCATTACTGATGCATCAAAGGAAAAACCGTATGAGTATCTAGTATTACATGCAGGAGAAACTGTGAATCTTGAGACAGCAAGGTGGATTAAGGTAACGAGTTCAAAGGACATACAAATTAAAAAGGTGGGTACTGCAATACCAGTTCCTACTGATAAGATTTATATCCGACTAGCAAGTACGACGGACAGGGAGACTAAGTTTGTAACACCTGCATCTACATATATTACAAAGGATATCACAGCAATTTCTCTTCCATAAGCTAGGATTTGATTTGCTTTCGAAGTAATAGTAGGCAAGCTATATTAGGAACAGCCATCAAAGCATTGATTAAGTCAGCGCTTTCCCAGACAAGATCTAAGGACAGGATGGAGCCTAAAAATATCATAATAATATATAAAAAGCGGTAAATACGTATTCCTTTCTCTTTGAATATGTATCTTACCGCTTTTTCGCCGAAATAGCTCCAGCCAATCAGCGTAGCTGTGGCAAAGGCAATCAATGAAACACCGAGCATTCCAGTGCCTAAGAGTGGAATTTGAGAGAAAGCAGCGGATGTAAGCTCCCCATCGTTTAGACCTTGGATGGAGATTGGAGATCTTAGTATGGAGGTGATAATGACTAACCCAGTCATTGCACACATGACAACTGTATCCCAAAAGGTTGCACTCATAGAAACAAGTGCTTGTTCCTTTGGATTCTTATTCGTTGAGTCAGCAGCAGCAATGGCAGCAGATCCTAAACCAGCTTCATTCGTAAATAAACCACGGGAGATTCCATAACGTGCAGCTAGCTGTAGGGAACCACCAATGATGCCACCAGCAATCGATTTTGGGACAAATGCTGACTGGAGGATGATTATGAAGGCTTCCCCGATGTAACTTACATTCATAATTAGTATGATAATACAACCAGTGATGTAAAAGATCGCCATCGCTGGGACCAGCTTCATACAAAACTTTTGTATTTGCTTTACCCCACCGATGATGACAAAGCCAATCAGGGTTGCAGTTAAGATACCAGTAACATAGGGAGAAATCCCAACACTTTTGGTAACATCACTTATGGAACGAGCTTGTGTGGAGCATCCCATACCAAGAGCAGCTAGGATGGTACAAAAACTAAAAAAGACAGCGAGAGGTTTGCTCTTTAATCCATATTGCATCGCATACATAGGTCCACCATGATAATGCCCCTCCTCATCCTTTTTACGATAAATCATACCTAGATAGCATTCAGCATAGGTGGTTGCCATACCAAAGATACCAGTTAGCCAGCACCAGAATACTGCACCAGGTCCCCCTAAGGCACTGGCAGTGGATACACCAACGATATTACCAGTTCCAAGAGTAGCAGCAAGGGTTGTTGTTAACGTTGAAAAGCTACTTGCATTTCCTTGAGTGTCGGATTCAGATGAGATTGAAAGGTGGATCGCCTTTTTGATTTTTTTTTGAATAAATTTTAGGGAAAATGTAAAATATACATGTGTACTTAAAAGTAAAACAAGCATTGGAAGTCCCCAAAGAAAATGATTGATTTCTTTGATCCCTTTTAATAGATCATCCATAGAACCTCACAAGATTATTGATGATTGTTATTAATCTATGTTTAAAATTCGATTATTAGTATAACTTACCATCATAAATTAAAACGGAACGGAACATAATAATAGCAAGATAAGTGATGAAAAACAGAGCTTTAGAAAGTTAGATTTTTTACAGAAAGTTATAAACTCAAATGACATCTTTCGTATGGTTTAAGGAAACTGAAATCAAATGCAGAATGGTTCGCTTTTAGAAGCGGTGAGTGTAACTGATGTTAAATTATCTAGCCAAATCGATAAGCGAAGAAGAGTAGTCGCTTATCGATTGCCAAGAGTGTTAGAATCAATTCGCAAAACGATAAAAAGGATAACACTCATCATCTATATAATTTCACGGAGGTGAATTTTTATGACAAATAGCAGCAATCAAAATAACTATGCAAGTAAAGTTCCTGAAGCAAGAGAAGCTATGGACCGTTTTAAAATGGAAGTAGCATCTGAAATTGGTGTTCCTTTAAGTCAAGGTTACAATGGAAATCTTACAAGTGCTCAGAATGGTTCTGTTGGTGGAGAAATGGTTCGCCAGATGATTAAGAAACAAGAAGAGTCTATGTCAGGTAAATAGTCATAGAGGCTTAATGAAAAAGGTGTCGCATTGCGGCACCTTTTTCATATGCTAGGAATCTGGAAACAAAAAAGTTCACATTACATAGAAAATGTGATAATATAGATGTATATGAGCATAAATAAATGCCAAACATTGATAGATGAGGAGTAAGAGTATGGGCAAATATTTTGGAACGGATGGGTTTCGCGGAGAGGCTAACCTTGATTTGACAGTGGAGCATGCGTATAAGGTTGGTCGCTTTCTTGGCTGGTATTATGGACAAAAAGAAAGAGCACAAATTGTAATTGGAAAGGATACAAGAAGATCCAGTTATATGTTTGAAAATGCGTTGACTGCTGGTTTGACAGCAAGTGGTGCCGATGTCTATTTGCTACACGTAACACCAACTCCTAGTGTTTCCTATGTTGTACGTAGTGAAGGGTTTGATTGTGGAATTATGATATCAGCAAGTCATAATCCATATTACGATAATGGTATCAAAATAATTAATGGGAATGGTTATAAATTAGAAGCAGAGATTGAAGAAAAGATTGAAGCCTACCTTGATGGAGAAATAAAAGAGGTACCACTTGCAACAAGAGAGAACATTGGGAAGACAACAGATTATTCTATGGGAAGACATCGTTATATTGGACATCTTATCTCTCTTGCGACACGTTCCTTTGCCAATGTTAGAGTTGGTCTTGATTTGGCTAATGGTTCAGCTACTACAGTAGCAAAAGCTGTGTTTGATGCGCTTGGAGCTAAGACCTTTGTTTTAAGCAATGAGCCAAATGGAATCAATATTAACAAAGACTGTGGTTCTACCCATCTAAAACGACTACAGGATTTTGTTGTTGAGAATAGTTTAGATATTGGGTTTGCTTATGATGGGGATGCGGATCGTTGCCTTGCGGTGGATGAAAATGGTAACATAATGGATGGAGATTCTATCATGTATCTATGTGGTGTCTACATGAGTGAACGCGGTGAGCTTAATAACAATACTGTGGTAACAACTATTATGTCGAATTTAGGACTTTATAAGGCGCTAGAGGCAAAAGGAATCAATTATGTGAAAACAACAGTTGGAGATAAGTATGTTTATGAGAATATGCTTGCGAATGATCATTCCCTTGGTGGAGAGCAATCGGGACATATCATATTCAACAAATATGCAACCACAGGAGATGGTGTTTTAACCTCTCTAAAGATAATGGAGGTTATGTTAGAGCGTAAATGTAAAGCATCTGACTTAACCAAAGAACTTAAAATCTACCCTCAAGTTTTGAAAAATGTACGAGTTTTCGATAAAAAAGAAGCGCGTGAAGACAAAGATGTCATTGCCATTGTTGAACAAGTGGAAAGACAGTTAGGAGAAGATGGTAGAATTCTTGTGCGAGAAAGTGGAACAGAGCCAGTAGTACGTGTTATGGTTGAGGCACAGAGTGATGAAATTTGCCAGAATTATGTTGATCAGGTAGTTCATGTCTTAAAGGAAAAAGGTCATATTTGCTAACCAAAAAAAAGTGTAGCAATAATGAAAAGGGCATGATATAATGGACTAATGTCAGTATTAGTGGAATATTACGAAAAAGCAATGTTTGCTATATTTTAAGGAGGACTTAACAAATGAGCTGTAAAGTGGAAGATTTAGGAAAGAATATGGTGAAGCTTACAATAGAAGCTACAGCAGAAGATTTTGAAAAAGCAATTGAAAAGGCTTACCAGAAGAACAAGGGTAAGATGAATGTTCAAGGCTTTAGAAAAGGGAAGGCACCTCGTGCAATCATTGAAAAGATGTATGGCGTAGGTGTATTCTATGAAGATGCTGCCAATGAAATCATTCCAGAAGCATATGAAGAAGCAGTAAAGGATATCGATCTTGATATCGTTTCCAGACCAGAAATTGATGTGGTACAGGTAGAAAAGGGTAAACCATTTATCTTTACTGCTGAAGTAGCTGTAAAACCAGAAGTAACATTAGGACAATACAAAGGCATTGAAGTTGAAAAACAAGCAATTGAAGTAACAGAAGACGAAATCAATGCAGAATTAGATAAAGCAAGAGAACAGAATTCTAGAACAAGCAATGTTGAAGATAGACCAGTTGCTATGAATGATATTACTACGATTGATTTTGAAGGATTTGTAGATGGAGTTCCTTTTGAAGGTGGAAAGGGAGAAAACTATGAATTAGTAATCGGTTCCCATTCCTTCATCGACACATTTGAAGATCAATTAGTTGGCAAATCCATTGGTGAAGAAGTAGATGTTAACGTAACATTCCCAACAGAGTACCATGCAGCAGAGCTTGCAGGTAAGCCAGCATTATTCAAAGTAACAATTAAGGGTATTAAAGTGAAAGAATTACCAGAAGCAGATGATGATTTTGCTCAGGATGTATCTGATTTTAATACGATTGCTGAATACAAAGAAGACATCAAGAAGAACTTAACAGAGAAGAAAGAAAAAGCTGCTAAGACTGCAAAAGAAGATGTAGTAGTTGACAAGATCGTTGAAAATGCAACCATGGATATTCCAGATGCAATGGTAGATGCTCAGAAACGTCAGATGGCAGAAGAGTTTGCACAGAGATTACAGATGCAAGGACTTAACCTTGAGCAGTACTTCCAGTTCACAGGAATGGATCCAAAGAAATTCATGGAGAATCTTGAGCCACAAGCATTAAAACGTATTAAGAGCAGACTTGTGTTAGAGGCTATCGTAAAAGCAGAAAACATCACAATCTCTGATGAAGATCTTGAAAAAGAATTCGAAGATATGGCTAAGACTTACCAGATGGAACTTGATAAGTTAAAAGAATTAATTGGTGAGAAAGAGAAAGAGCAGATCGTGATGGACATGGCTGTTCAAAGAGCAATTGACTTAGTTTCAAACGAAGCAAAAGAAGTGTAATTAGATAGGCTGTTGCTTTGCAACAGCCTATTAAGTCTATTATGGAAAGGTGAGGATGATAATGAGTTTAGTACCTTATGTAATTGAACAAACAAGTAGAGGAGAACGTTCCTACGATATTTATTCAAGATTGTTAAAGGATAGAATCATTTTTCTTGGGGAAGAAGTAAATGATGTAACTGCAAGTATCGTGGTTGCTCAGCTATTATTCTTAGAAGCTGAAGATCCAGGAAAGGATATCTCCTTATACATCAATAGCCCTGGTGGTTCTGTAACTGCTGGTATGGCTATTTATGATACGATGAACTATATCAAATGTGATGTATCTACAATTTGTATTGGCTTAGCAGCTAGTATGGGTGCATTCTTACTTGCTGGTGGTGCAAAGGGTAAGAGATTTGCTCTTCCTAATGCAGAAATAATGATTCATCAGCCAAGCGGTGGTGCAAAGGGTCAGGCATCTGACATTAAGATTGTAGCAGAGAACATTTTAAAAACAAAAAAGAAATTAAATGAAATTCTTGCTGCTAACACTGGTAAACCTGTAGAAGTAATTGAAGTAGATACAGATCGTGATAACTTTATGACTGCACAAGAAGCAAAAGAATATGGTTTGATTGATAGTGTTATTACTAGCAGAGCATAGTGCAGCTATAATTTTCATGAAGAGAGGTGAATGACTTGGCAAATAGAACAGAAGATAGAAAGCAATTAAGATGCTCCTTTTGTGGGAAACCTCAAGAACAAGTTCGTAAACTGTTAGCAGGGCCGAATGATGTCTATATCTGCGATGAGTGTATTGAACTATGCTATGAAATTGTGGAAGAGGAGTTTGAAGATGATATTCAGGCAACTGATACTGGAATCAATCTATTAAAACCACTCGAAATTAAACAGTTCCTAGATCAATATGTCATTGGTCAAGAGCAAGCAAAGAAGGTATTATCTGTTGCAGTTTATAATCACTATAAACGTGTACTGTCTGAAAAAGATTTGGATGTTGAACTTCAAAAGAGTAATATTTTAATGATTGGACCAACAGGTTCTGGTAAAACATATGTAGCACAAACGCTTGCTAAGATATTGAATGTACCATTTGCAATTGCTGATGCAACTGCATTAACGGAAGCTGGTTATGTTGGTGAGGATGTTGAGAATATCTTATTAAAGATTATTCAAGCAGCAGATTACGATATTGAGCGTGCACAGTATGGTATTATCTATATTGATGAGATCGATAAGATCACTAGAAAATCTGAGAATACTTCAATTACAAGAGATGTATCAGGAGAAGGTGTACAACAAGCATTATTAAAGATTCTTGAAGGAACGGTTGCATCTGTACCACCTCAGGGTGGAAGAAAGCATCCACATCAAGAGTTTATTCAAATTGATACAACCAATATTTTATTTATCTGTGGTGGAGCTTTCGATGGCTTAGAGAAAATCATCGAAGCAAGAACTGGACAGAAAGCAATTGGTTTTAATGCTGAGATTAGCAAAGGTCAAAATGCAAATGTTGGTGACTTGTTCCGTCAGGTATTACCACAGGACCTTGTGAAATTTGGTATGATACCAGAATTTGTAGGACGTACTCCTATTAATGTAGCATTGGATTTATTAGATGAACAAGCATTGGTTCGTATCTTAACAGAGCCAAAGAATGCAATTGTGAAACAGTACAAAAAACTCTTCGAACTAGATGGTGTTGAGCTTGAGTTCACAGAAGAAGCGTTAAATGAAATCGCAAAACGTTCCTTTGAAAGAAAGACAGGTGCCAGAGGTTTAAGAGCTATTATGGAAGCTGTTATGATGGATTCGATGTTTAAGATTCCAACGGATACAAGTATTTTAAAATGTATCGTAACGAAGGAAGCTGCAGTCGGTAAGGAAGAACCTAAGGTGATTACGGCAGAAAGCGGCCAACAAAGAAAAGTGACACAGAAAAAATCAGTAAAGAAGAATAGCAATGAAATTGCATAAACTTTAGTGATGATTTCATTTCAGGTGAAATTAGGAAAGGTCTGCCGGCAAACTAGAAGCTGACAGACTTTTCTAGGCTAATGGAGGAAAATGTGATGAGTGAATATACGAGATTACTGCCGGTAGTGGCACTCAGAAATATGGCAGTCATGCCCGGAATGTTGATTCATTTTGATGTAAATAGAAAAATGAGCATGGAAGCAATCGAGGAAGCAATGCTAAACGACCAGCAGATTATGCTTGTTGCACAAATTGACTCCGAAGTAGATAATCCAGCCAAAACAGATCTCTATGAAATGGGTACGGTTGCAGAAATTAAGCAGATGATGAAGCTTCCTGGTAATGTGCTTCGTGTACTGGTGACAGGTCTGGAACGTGCCAAATTAGAGGAAATCGTATCAGAAGAACCTTTCTTAAAAGCAAGTATAACGATAGAGAAGGATGAGGTAGTAGCAATCTCTGATCTTGAAAAAGAAGGGATGTTACGTGGACTGCGAGATTTATTTGAAGTCTACGAGGTTGAGTATGGAAAGCTCAACAAAGACGTAGTTCGTCAGGTGAAAGTTTCTAAGAATCTTGAAAAAACAGTGGAACAACTGATGATCCATATACCAATGTCTCTGGAGGATAAACAAAAGCTATTGTATTGTTCTGATTTCATGGAACGATATGAGCAGATTACGGTAATCCTAGCCAATGAGATTGAAATTATCCGTATTAAAAAGGCATTACAGAACAAGGTCAAAGATAAGGTAGACAAGAATCAAAAAGACTACATAATGAGAGAGCAGTTAAAGGTAATTCGTGAGGAGCTTGGAGAAACGAATACTGCTTCGGATGTAGTGCAATATCGAGAAACATTGAACCAGCTGGTTGCAACTGAGGAAGTCAAGAAAGCAATCGATAAAGAAATTGAACGTTATTTAAGCGTAGCTTCAAGCAGCTCAGAAGGAGCAGTAGCAAGAGGATATGTAGAGACTTTACTAAGTTTACCTTGGGATAAAGTAAGTGAAGACAAGCACGACCTAAAATATGCAAAAACCATTTTAAATCAAGAACATTATGGGCTTAGCAAAGTGAAGGATCGCATTCTTGAGTTCCTTGCTGTCAGACAACTGACACAAAAAGGAGAAAGCCCGATTATATGTCTTGTTGGACCTCCTGGAACCGGTAAAACTTCGATTGCACGTTCAATTGCTAAGGCACTTGGTAAGGAATATGTAAGGCTTAGTCTTGGTGGTGTTAGGGATGAGGCAGAAATTCGTGGACATCGAAGAACTTATGTAGGTGCATTGCCAGGTAGAATGATTACTGGCTTAAAGCAGGCGAAAGTAAAAAATCCGTTGATGTTACTTGATGAGATTGACAAGGTCGGTACAGATCAGCGAGGGGATACTGCCTCTGCATTGCTAGAGGTACTAGATTCTGAGCAGAATATGCGATTTGTGGATCACTATGTAGAAATTCCAGTTGATTTAAGTGAAGTTTTATTTATCGCAACGGCGAATACCACACAGACAATCCCAAAACCTTTGCTTGACCGTATGGAAATAATCGAGATTAATTCTTATACGGAATTAGAAAAATTCCATATTGCAAAGGAGCATTTATTAAGTAAGCAGCTTTCAAAGAATGGGTTAAGTAAATCTCAGCTTTCAATTACAGATAAGGCAATCCATCGATTGATTGAAGGCTATACAAGGGAAGCAGGTGTTCGAACCCTAGAACGCTGTCTCGGAGAGCTATGCAGAAAGACTGCAAGAGAGTTATTAGAGAAAGAAGACGTGACTAAGGTACGAATCTCAGATAAAAATCTAGAAACCTACCTTGGCAAAGAAAAGTATAAAAAGGACTTAGCGAACAAAGAACCTGAGATTGGTATTGTACGTGGTCTTGCTTGGACAAGCGTCGGAGGAACTACTCTACAGATCGAAGTAAATACTATGCCTGGAAAGGGTGCTATTTTATTAACTGGTAAACTAGGTGACGTGATGAAGGAATCCGCACAGGCAGGTATTAGCTATATTCGCTCAATAGGAAGAGAATATGGTATTGAGGATGATTATTTCTCTAAAAATGACATCCATATTCACATACCAGAAGGAGCAACACCAAAGGATGGTCCATCGGCAGGTATTACGATGGCTACAGCTGTATTATCTGCAGTCATTCAAGAAAAAGTACGTGCAGAGGTAGCCATGACAGGAGAGATTACGTTACGTGGTCAAGTCCTTCCTATTGGTGGCTTAAAAGAGAAATTATTAGCTGCTAAAATGGCTGGGATTAAATGTGTTTTAATTCCATCACAAAACAAAGCAGATTACAATGAGATAGAAAAAGAAATTACAGATGGGTTAAATGTCATTTGTGTGGATACAATGAAGGATGTATTAAAATACGCAATTTGTAAGTAATCGTCTGTTGAAGTTCGCCCTTGCGGACGGATTGGAGTTAATATGAACGTAAATCAAGTAGAACTCGAAACCGTATGTGGTATTACGAGTATATTACCAGAAAATCTCATGGAAGAATTTGCATTCGCTGGGAAATCCAACGTAGGAAAGTCTTCCTTGATTAATTCACTAATGAACCGTAAATCCTTTGCGAGAACCTCTTCTCAACCAGGAAAAACACAGACGATAAATTTTTATAAAATCAATAACCGACTTTATTTTGTTGACTTACCAGGATACGGTTATGCAAAAGTAAGTCTTGAATTAAAAGCAAAATGGGGAAAGATGATTGAGCGTTATCTAAAGACAAGTAAACAGCTAAAAACAATTTTCTTGTTGATCGACATCCGTCACGAACCATCCGCCAACGACAAAGACATGTATGAGTGGATTGTCCACCACGGCTTTGAACCAGTCATCATTGCCACAAAGCTAGACAAAATCAATCGAAGCCAACGAGATAAACATCTCAAAATGATCCGTCAAGGCCTACAAGCACCAAGCACAACAAGAATTATTCCATTCTCCTCCCTAAGCAAAGAAGGAAGAGATGAGATTTGGACTTGTATTGAAAGTCAGTTAGAGAGTGTAACAGCAGAATAAAAAAGGGCTGTTGTACCTTCAGTATTATGTCTAATACATTACGTTTAGACGTAAATCTAAGGTACAACAGCCTTATTTTGTTTTGAATGCTTATAATGTTACACAGAATCCATTAACATCTACTCTTGAATAGAGCAACATCTGATATATTACACATTAGATAACGATTGGATACCTACATTGTATCGTCTCATCTTAATTCATAATAAACTCTTTTCCATCCCATTCGAATTCTTTAACGATATTATTAGACACTGAATTGTCATAATACTCAATTGTAAAAGAAGTATCAGTTATCTTAGTAAGTTTTGTAGAGTAGTATCCGGTGGTATTACTTATAAAGAGAGAAGAATATCCTTTCATAGCTAACGTTTCTATTTTCCCATCTTTTCTAAGTGTAAATAAGGTATATTCTCTGCCATTACTTGAAGAGTACTGACCGATGGTAAAGTCTATATCCCCATCATTGTTGTAATCATCAAATTGTATTTGAAATGGAGAAGTGAAAATTAAATTCTCATTATATACTTCTCTTAAATCTATTTTACTAATACTTTCACCTGAATCATCAATTAACTCAATAATGAAATCTCCCTCCCAAATAGTGCCCATATACGGCCCTGGAGTCCACTCTTCATAATATTTGCCTTTTATCATTTGAAGTCTCAGATATTGATTCTCTCCATTGATAGAATACATATCGTTGTTT